>DATKNV010000057.1:0-49280 GCA_035541215.1 Allostellaceae bacterium
GACAGCTCGCACCGGCTCATGTCGCTCATCAACGACATCCTCGACCTCGCGACCATCGAGGCCGGCTACATGACGCTCGAGACCTCGGAGATCGACATCCACGCGATGATGTCGAGCGTGCTGGCGCTCTCGCGCGAGCGCGCGCGCAACCAGAACCTGGCGCTCGAATTCGATTGCCCCGACGACATCGGCACGCTCCGCGGCGACGAGCGGCGCCTGAAGCAGGCGCTTTTCAACCTGATCTCGAACGCGCTCAAGTTCACGCCGGCGGGCGGCAGCGTCACCTTGCGGGCGCGCCGCGTCGGCGGCGAGGTGGCGCTCGCGGTCGCCGACACCGGCGTCGGCGTGCCGCCGGAGGATCAGCAGCGTATCTTCGAGAAGTTCGAGCGCGGCAATCCCCAGGCCCGGCAATCCGGCCCCGGCCTCGGCTTGTCGCTGGTCAAGAGCTTCATCGAGCTGCATGGCGGCCGCGTCGAGCTCGCCTCTCGCGCCGGCCTCGGCACCACCGTCACTTGCTACCTCGCCGCCGCGCCCGCGGAGGCGGAGACGGCCCAGAGGTCGGTGGCGGAGTAACCGCGCTAGCTCCTCCCCGGCACGCCCTTCGTCGTGGAGTACTCGAAGTGGAGCGCTTCGCCGGGATGGACGAGCGGGTAGATCGCGTGCGCAGCTTGCGCGGCTTCGGCGAAGCCCGAGAGGATGAGCTTGAGCTTGCCGGGATACGCCGCGATGTCGCCGATCGCGAAGATGCCGGGGACGGAGCTCGCGGAGGTCGAGGGCGTCACCGCGATGTGATTGCGGTCGAGATTGAGGCCCCAATCGGCGATGGGCCCGAGGCTCATGGAGAGCCCGAAGAAGGCGAGGAGCGCGTCGGCCTCGAGCGCGCGCGTCTTGCCGTCGAGATCGGCGACGACGACGCGCGAGAGCATGCCGCCGGCGCCTTCGAGCGCTTGCAGCTGATAGGGCACGACGAGATCGATGCGGCCGGCCTTGGCGAGCGTTTCCAGGCGCGCGGCCGATTCCGGCGCGGCGCGGAATTTCGCCCGGCGATGCACGACCATGATGCGCGCCGCCACGTCCGCGAGTGCCAACGCCCAATCGACCGCGGAATCCCCGCCACCCGCGATCACCACCCGCTTGCCGCGGAAGGCGTCACGGCGCTGCACGTAGTAGAAGACGCTCTTCCCCTCATAGGCCTCGATCCCAGGAAGCGGCGGTCGGTTCGGGCCGAAGGCGCCCACTCCCGCCGCAACGATGACGGCCGTCGCGATCACCTCGGCGCCGCCGGAGGTCGCGAGGCGGAAGCCGCCGCCGGGCTCGGCGGTCAGGCGCTCGACGGTCTCGCCGAGGTGATAGACGGGCGCAAAGGGGGCCGCCTGCTCCGCGAGTTTCTCCACGAGCGCCGCCGCGTCGATCGCGGGATAGCCAGGGATGTCGTAGATCGGCTTCTCCGGATAGAGCGCCGCGCATTGGCCGCCGGGCACGTCGAGCGCGTCGAAGACGTGGCATCGCATCTTCAGCATGCCGCACTCGAAGACCGCGAAGAGCCCCACCGGCCCCGCGCCCACGATCGCCACATCCGTCCGTACCGGCTCCGCCATCGTTAATTCCCAACGGCTGCAAACGGCGCGCAGAATGACTGGTAGACCGCTTCGACGCAACCGCAACACCGCGCAGTTGTCGCAGGCAAAGCGAACCGTTGCGGCCGACTCGGCCGAGGGACTAAAAGGGGTCGGTGACGACCACTTCCGCTGCGGCAGAACTCTCGATCGAGCTCCAATCCGAGGCGGCGACGCAAGCGCTTGCGGCGCGCGTCGCCCGGCTCGCGCGCGTCGGCGACGCAATCGCGCTCCGGGGCGAGCTCGGGAGCGGCAAGACCAGCTTCGCGCGCGGCTTCATCCGCGCCCTCGGCCGCGGCGACGAGGAGGTGCCGAGCCCCACCTTCACCCTCGTGGAGATCTACGAGCTGGGCTCGATCCAGGTCTGGCACTTCGACCTCTACCGCCTGGCGAAGCCCGAGGACGTCTACGAGCTCGGCTTCGAGGAGGCGCTCGCGGGCGGGGTCATGCTGATCGAATGGCCGGAGCGGCTGGGCCCGCTGCTGCCGCGCGAGCGCCTCGACGTGACCTTGAGCGCGGGGACATCGCCTACCCGGCGCCGAGCGGTTCTCAGGGGATCGCCGCGCTGGGCGGAGCGGCTCCGGGAGCTTGGCCGCGGATGAGCGAGCGCGGAGCGCGCATAGAGGAGTTTCTGGTCCGTGCGGGCTGGGCTGGCGTGCCGCGGCGGAAGCTCGCGGGCGATGCGTCCTTCCGGCGCTACGAGCGATTGGAGGCAGGTACGCGCCGCGGGGTGCTGATGGACGCGCCGCCGCCGCAGGAGGACGTGCGTCCCTTTCTCGCGGTCGCGCGCATCCTGCAGGGGCTCGGCCTCAGCGCGCCGGCGATCCTCGCGGAGGATATCGAGGCGGGGCTGCTGCTCCTCGAGGATTTCGGCGACCATACCTACACGCGCCTCCTCGCCGAGGGTGGCGACGAGGGAGCGCTCTACGCGCTCGCGGTCGACACGCTGGTCGAGCTGCAGCGGCGCTTCGAGCCTCGTCTCGGCGCGGAGCTCCCGCCCTACGACGAGGCGCGGCTGCTTACGGAGGCCTCGCTGCTGGTGGATTGGCATCTGCCGGCGGTGACGGGTCGGGAGACCGCGCCCGATCTGCGGGAGGACTATGTCGCGGCCTGGCGCGCGGTGCTGCCGCTCGCGGCGGCGCTACCGCCGACGCTGGTGCTTCGCGACTATCACGTCGACAATCTCATGCTGCTGGAGGGCCGCGCGGGCGTAGCCGCCTGCGGGCTCCTCGATTTCCAGGACGCAGTCCTCGGCTCGCCTGCCTACGACCTGGTCTCGCTCTTGGCGGACGCGCGGCGCGACGTGCCGCTGGAGCTTGCGGAGGCCATGACCCGGCGCTATCTCTCGGCGGTTCCCAAGGGAGATCGCCAGGCCTTCGCGACGGCGGCGACGGTGCTCGCGGTCCAGCGCAATTGCAAGATCGTCGGCATCTTCACGCGGCTCTGCGTGCGCGACCGTAAGCCGCAATACGTCCGGCACATCCCGCGCGTCTGGCGCCTGATCGAGCGCGATCTCGGCCACCCCGCGCTGACGCCGGTGCGGCGCTGGTTCGATCGCCGCATGCCGCGGGAGCTCTGGCGCATCCCCACCAGCGAGGCCGCGCCGTGATCGCGGTCGAGACCGGCATGGTGCTGGCGGCGGGGCTTGGGCGGCGGCTCCGTCCGATCACGGAGAATCTGCCGAAGCCGCTGGTGCCGGTCCGGGGACGCACGCTCCTCGATCGCGCTCTCGATCACCTCGAGGCGGTCGGCGTCAAGCGAGCGGTGGTGAACGCCCATTACAATGCCGAGATGGTCGAGCGCCATCTGGCTCAGCGCGAGCGGCCGCAGATCGTAATCTCGCGCGAGGAAAGCCTCCTCGACACCGGCGGCGGCGTGGTGCAGGCGCTGCCGCATCTGGGAGAGCCGTTCTACGTCATCAACAGCGACGCCGTCTGGGTCGATGGGCCGGTGCCGGCCTTGACGCGCCTCGCGCGCGCCTTCGATCCCGCGAGGCACGATGCGCTCTTGCTGCTGCACGAGACCGTCTGGGCGGTGGGCTATGATGGTCTCGGCGATTTCTTCCTCGATCCCTGGGGCGTCCCGCGGCGGCGGCGCGAGCGCGAGGTGGTGCCCTACCTCTTCGCGGGCGTGCAGCTGCTGAGCCGGCGGCTTTTTGAGGGCGAGGCGCCCGGCGTCTTCTCGATGAACCGGCTCTGGGACAAGGCGATGGAGCAGGGCCGCATCCTCTGCCTCGTCCACGACAGCGCCTGGTTCGACGTCGGCACGCCCGAGGGCCTTGCCGCGACCGAAGCGCGGCTCGCCGAGCGGTATCCCTCGACGTGAGCGCTCTGGAGGCAGCGGGCGCGCGCGCCTCCGTGGTGACGATACCCGCGCATTTGCCGTTCCTGGATACGCTCGCGGCGCGGCTCCTCGCCGACGCGAACCGGGATCCCTTGGCGCTCTCGCGCTTGACCGTGCTGCTGCCCACGCGCCGCGCGGGCCGCGCGCTTTCCGAGGCGTTCCTGCGCCAGTGCGGCAACAAGCCGCTGCTTCTGCCGCGTCTCGTGCCAGTCGGCGATCTCGATGCCGAGGAGCTTGCCTTCCTCGCCGACGAGGCCGGCGTCGAAGGCCTCGACCTGCCGCCGGCGATTCCGGAGCCGCGGCGGCGCCTGCTGCTCACCCGCCTCGTCATGGCCTGGAGCCGCGAGCTGCGTCCGGGCCAGGCGGCGATGCTCGCGCGCGCCCTCGCGCGCTTCCTCGACGAGGCGCAGACCGAAGGCGCGGGCTTCGAGAGGCTCGCGGAGCTGGTGCCGGAGGAATTGGCGCAGCATTGGCAGCGGGTGCTGGAGTTCCTGCGAATCGTCACGCAGCACTGGCCGCGGATGCTCGAGGAGCGCGGCGCGCTCGATCCCGCGGAGCGGCGCAATCGCGTCTTGAAGGCGCAGGCCGATGCGTGGCGCGCGTCGCCCCCTGCCGATCACGTCATTGCCGCGGGGATCAGCGGCGGCGTGCCGGCGGTGGCGGCACTCATGGAGACCGTGGCGCGCCTGCCGCGCGGCGTCGTCGTGCTGCCCGGCCTCGACCGCGCCGTCTCCGACGAGGATTGGCAGGCGATCATCGGGGATCCCGCTCATCCGCAAAATCTCATGGCGGGCTTCCTGCAGCGCCTGGAGATCGCGCCTGCCTCGGTCCGCGTCTGGGAGGCGCCGGGCGTGACCACGGGACCGCCCGCGCGCGCGGCGATGCTCGCGACCGTCTTGCTGCCCGCGACGCGCACGGAGCGCTGGCGCGGCACAGCGATCGAGCCGGAGGCGCTCGGCGGCCTCCGTCGCCTCGACTGCGCGGGGCCGCAGGAGGAGGCGCAGACGATCGCGCTGCTGCTGCGCCAGAGGGCGGAGAACCCCGACCTCGGTACGGCGGCGCTGGTGACGCCCGACCGCGGCCTCGCCCGTCGCGTCGCCGCGGAGCTCAGGCGCTGGAAGATCGAGATCGACGATTCCGCGGGCATCCCCCTCAACAAGACGCCGCCGGGGATGTTCCTGCGCCTGCTGCTCGACCTCGTCGACAGCGCGGCGGCGCCGGTGCCGCTCCTTGCGGCGCTCAAGCATCCGCTGGCGGCGGGCGGCCTCGCGCCGGAGGAATTCCGGGCGCGGCTGCGCGCGCTCGAGATTGCTGTGCTGCACGACGTCCGCCCGGCGCCGGGTCTCGACGGCATCGAGGCCGCGCTCGAGGGAGAGGCGGCGGAGGAGCGCGCCTTCCTCGCACGCCTGCGCGCGCGGCTCGCGCCGCTCATCGAGGCGATGGCGGCGCCGGAGGCCGAGCTCCGCACTCTCGTCGCCGCGCACGTCGCGGCGGCGGAGTCGCTGGTGACGAGCGCGGAGGAGGCGGGGGACCGGCGGCTCTGGCGCGGCGAGGACGGCGAGGCCGCGAGCGCGCTCATGGCGGAGCTCCTCGCGGGAAGCGAGGAATTCCCGCCGCTCCTTCGCGGCGATTATCCCGCGCTCTTCGAGAGCCTCGTCGCGGGCGCCGTCGTGCGGCCGCGCTGGGGCCGGCATCCCCGGCTCTTCATCTGGGGCTTGCTCGAGGCGCGCTTGCAGCGCGCCGATCTCATGATCCTCGGCGGCTTGAACGAGGGCGACTGGCCCAGCGATCCCGCCGAGGATCCCTGGATGTCGCGGCCGATGCGGCGGGGCTTCGGCATCGCGCCGCCGGAGCGGCGCATCGGCCAGGCCGCGCACGACTTCGTGCACGCCATGGGAGCGCCCGAGGTGGTGCTGACGCGCGCCCAGCGCGAGCGCGGCGCACCCACCCTGCCCTCGCGCTGGCTTCTCCGCTTGGAGGCGGTGCTGCGCGCGGCGGGCCGCGCCGACGCCTTAATAACGGGGAAGACGCCTTTGGCTTGGCAAGCCGCGCTCGACCGGCCGCCTCCGGAAGAGCGCCTGCGCGTGCGGCCGCCGGAGCCGCGGCCGCCGGTCGAGGCTCGGCCGCGCTCGCTCTCGGTCACCTCGATCGAGACCTGGATGCGCGATCCCTACGCCATTTATGCGCGCCACATCCTCGAGCTCAAGGCGCTCGACCGGATCGATGCCGAGCCCGACGCGCGCGAGCGCGGCATCTTCATCCATCAAGCGCTCGATGCCTTCGTCCGGCAATTCCCGCGGGCGCTGCCGGGCGATGCCGAGGCGCGGCTGCTGGAGCTCGGGCGCGAGAAGCTGGGTGCGCTGCTGACGCGGCCGGGCATTTGGGCCTTCTGGTGGCCGCGCTTCGAGCGCATCGCGCGCTGGTTCCTCGCGGAGGAGCAGCAGCGCCGCGCCGGCCTCGCGGCGATCGCGACCGAAGTCAAGGGCTCGCACGTCGTGCCTGCGCCGCGTGGGGACTTCACCGTTCGCGCCACCGCCGACCGCATCGAGCGCTGGGGCAGCGATCTCGTCATCGTCGACTACAAGACCGGCAGCGTGCCGAGGTCCGTGGACATCGGCCACGGACTTTCGCCGCAGCTTTCGCTGGAGGCCGCGATCGCCGAGGCCGGCGGCTTCACGGGCGTGCCGAGGGGGCTTGTGACCGGGCTCGAATACTGGCGCTTGAGCGGGCTCGCCACCGCCGGCGAGATCAAGGCGATCGCGGAAGGCGAGGACGTCGCTCCCTTGATCGCGGCGGCGCTTGCGGGGCTCAAGAATCTGGTCGCGCGCTTCGACGACCCAGCGACGCCCTATCACGCCGTTCCGCACCCCGAGAATGCCCCGCGCTATTCCGACTACACGCATCTCGAGCGGGTGAAGGAATGGCGGGCGAGCGACGGAGGACGCGGATGAGCGCGCGCTCCCCGGACGAGCTGCAGCGCGAGGCCGCGGACCCCTGCGCCTCCGTCTGGGTCGCGGCCTCCGCCGGCGCCGGCAAGACCAAGGTGCTGACGGATCGGGTGCTGACGCTGCTGCTGAACGGCAGTCCGCCGACGCGCCTTCTCTGTCTCACCTTCACGCGCGCCGCGGCGGCGGAGATGGCGAATCGCCTGGACGCGCGGCTCTCGAGCTGGGCCGTGCTCGATGACGCGGCGCTCGCAGAGGAGTTGCGCAAGCTCGCTGGAAAGATGCCCGGCAAAGACGATCTCGACCGTGCGCGGCGCCTCTTCGCGACCGTGCTCGACGCGCCCGGGGGCTTGCGTATCGAGACCATTCACGCCTTCTGCCAATCGCTGCTGCGGCGCTTCCCGGTCGAGGCGGGCGTGCCGCCGCATTTCGAGCCGATGGAGGAGCGCGCCGCCAACGAGCTCATGCTGACGGCGCGCGAGGAGGTTCTCGTGCGCGCGCGCGAGGGCCGCGACGAGCCGCTCGCCGACGCCGTCGCCATGCTCGCGCGCCGCCTCGGCGAGACCGGCTTCGGCGAGCTCCTGCTCAAGATCGCCCGCGCCCGCGGGCGGTTCCAGGCGCTCGACGCCGCGCCCGGGGGCCTCGCCGTCGCTCCGGTGCGGCTTGCGGCGCGGCTCGGCATCGCCGCCGACGCGAGCGAGGCTCGGGTGCTCGCGGAAGCCTGTGCCGATGCGGCCTTCGACGGCGCCGCGCTGCGCCGCGCCGCGGACGCCCTCACGCGCGCGAAGGCCAAGACCGACAAAGAGAGCGGCCAGCGTCTCGCGGACTGGCTCGCGGATCCCGCGGGGCGCGCGGAGGGCTTCGACGACTATCTTCTCGTCTATTTCACGCAGCAGGGCGAGCCGCGCGCGAAGCTCGCAACCAAGCCCATCACCGACGCCAGCCCCGAGGTGCTGGAGGCGCTGGAGGCGGAGCGCGCGCGGCTCGATGCCGTGCGCCTACAGCGGGCCGCGGCGGCGCATCTCGAGGCAACCACGGCGGTACTTCGCCTCGCGGGTGCGATCCTCGAGAGCTACGCGCGGCACAAGGAGAGCCGCGCCGCCCTCGACTATGAGGACCTGATCCAGCGCAGCATCGACCTCCTGGAGCAGCCGGGGGTGACGCCCTGGGTGCTGTTCAAGCTCGATGGCGGCCTCGATCATCTCCTGATCGACGAGGCGCAGGACACGAATCCCGACCAGTGGCGCGTGGTGCAGGCGCTGACGCAGGAATTCTTCACGGGCACCGGCGCGCGCGAGACGACGCGGACGGTCTTCGCGGTCGGCGACGTCAAGCAATCGATTTTCAGCTTCCAGGGCGCCGATCCCCAGGAGTTCCTGCGGATGCGCGACCACTTCGCGACGCGTGCGGCCGAGGCGCGGATGGGCTGGCGCACGGTCGCGCTCGAGACCTCCTTCCGCTCGACGGACGCGGTGCTGGAGACCGTGGACGCGGTCTTCGCCGATGCTGCCGCCGCCGA
This sequence comes from Allostellaceae bacterium, assembly GCA_035541215.1. Lineage (GTDB taxonomy): Bacteria > Pseudomonadota > Alphaproteobacteria > ATCC43930 > CGMCC-115725 > DASZHJ01. The sequence continues at coordinate 8,424 of DATKNV010000057.1, forward strand.
CGGCGTCGCACTCGACGGCGCCGCGATCCATCACGAGCCCCATCGCAAGAACTACGGCGGACGGGTGGAGCTTTGGCCGCTGGTGCCGCGTCCCGAAGCGGAGCAGCCCGAGGGTTGGCTGCTGCCGCTCACGCCGCGGGCCGCGAGCGAGCCGGAGACGAGGCTTGCCGCAGGGATCGCCGCGACGATCAAGGGCTGGCTCGACCGGCACGAGGAGCTTCCCGCGCGCGGCCGGCGCATCGAGGCCGGCGATATCATGGTGCTGGTCCGGCGCCGGACCGGCTTCGTCACCGCGCTCGTGCGCGCGCTCAAGGAGAAAAGAGTGCCCGTCGCAGGCGTCGACCGCATGCGCCTCACGGAGCAGCTCGCGGTCGAGGACATGATCGCGCTCGGCAATTTCCTGCTGCTGCCCGAGGACGATCTCACGCTTGCGACGGCGCTGAAGGGGCCGCTCTTCGGCTTCGACGAGGAGCGGCTCTTCTCTCTCGCCTATGGCCGCGGCAAAGCCACGCTCTGGAGCGTGCTCTATCGCCGCGGCGACGAGGACCCGCAATTCTGCCATGCGCGCGACACGCTCGTGGAGCTGCTGCGCCGCGCGGATTTCACGCCGCCCTACGAGCTCTTCACGGAGGTGCTGGGGCCGATGCGGGGGCGGCGCAAGATCCTCGCGCGGCTCGGGCCGGAGGCGGCCGACCCGCTCGACGAGTTCCTGGCGGCGGCGCTGCAATACGAGGAGGAGCATCCGCCCTCGCTGCAGGGCTTCCTGCATTGGCTCACGGCGGCGGAGACCGAGGTGAAGCGCGACCTCGACCAGGGTGCCGGCGAGGTGCGCGTCCTCACCGTGCACGGCGCCAAGGGTCTCGAGGCCCCGATCGTGTTTCTGCCGGATACGACGGGGGTGCCCAATCAGCGGGAGCCGCTGCAATGGCTCGAGGACGGGCTCCCGCTCTGGCTCCTCCCGGGAAAGGTCGCGGTCCCGCTCGCGATCAATGCGCGCTCGGAGGCCGATCTCCGGCGCGACCGCGAGCATCGCCGCCTTCTCTACGTGGCGCTCACGCGCGCCGCCGACCGGCTCTACGTCTGCGGCATCGAGCCCGGCAACTCCCTGCGGAGCGACTGCTGGTACGAGCTCGTGCGGCGCGGCCTCGGCCGCATCGAACGTGCGGTGGCGACGCCGCGGGATTTCACGGCGCTCTTGGGAGCCGAGGGCTGGGCGGGCGAGGGCCTCGTCTTCGAGACGCCGCAGCGCGCGAAGGCACGCGACGACGGGAGGGCGACAGCGCGGCTGGAGCTCGAGGCGGCGCTGCCGGCGTGGGCGCAGGTCGCGCCGCCGCCGGAGCCGACGCCGCCGAGGCCGCTCGCGCCCTCGCGCCCCGCCGGCATCGAGCCCGCGGTGCGCTCGCCCTTTGGCGAGGACCGCGGCGCCGCTTACCAGCGCGGACGGCTCGTCCATCGTCTCCTGCAGAGTCTTCCCGATGTGGCGCCGGAAAAGCGCGCGGCGGCGGCGGAGCGTTTTCTCGCGCTGCCGGTGCACGGGCTCGATGCGGAGGCGCGCGCCTTGATTGCGGCGGAGACTCTCGCAGTCCTCGACCAGCCGGAATTCGCGCCGCTCTTCGCGCCGGGCTCGCGCGCGGAAGTGCCGGTGGTGGGCTTGATCGGAACGCGGCCGCTCAGCGGCCAGATCGACCGCCTCGCGGTCACCGATGAGGAAGTCCTCATCGTCGACTACAAGACGCTCCGTCCCGCGCCTGCGAGCGAGAGCGAGGTGCCCGCGATCTATCTCGACCAGCTCGCGGCCTATGTCGCGGCGGTTGAGGCGATCTATCCCGGAAGGCGAGTCCGCGCGGCGCTGCTCTGGACCGACGGTCCGCGACTCATGCAGGTGAGCCCTGCGGCGCTTGCGAGACGGCTGGCTTGACGCCGCTTCCGGGCAACCCCTAATCTTTGCGGCGGGGAAGGCCGCGCGTTCATCGCCGCGGCCTTGTTCGTGCCACGGCATTTGAAGCAGCGGAGAGGCCATGACGACGAAGATCACCGACGCGACTTTCGAGAAGGACGTGTTGCGCGCGCCCGGCCCGGTGCTGGTCGATTTCTGGGCAGAGTGGTGCGGCCCCTGCAAGATGATCGCGCCCTTCCTCGAGGACATCTCCAAGGAGATGGCGGGCCGCGTCACCGTCGCGAAGATCAACGTCGACGAGAACCCCGCGACGCCCACGAAATACGGCGTGAACGGCATCCCCACCCTCATCCTCTTCAAGAACGGCCAAGTCGCCGCCACCAAGATCGGCGCGCTCCCGAAGAGCAAGCTCGTGGAGTGGGTAGAGTCGGTGCTCTAGATTTTGACGCGACCACGAGGTCTCGGCGGGCGCCGGTTGTCGGATCGGCGCCCGTCTTGCATTTGTAGAGCTTCGCCGCACTGCCGGGAAAATCCCGAACACGCTGTATTTCCTCAGGCATTTTCCTTCCCGCCAGCGGGCCGAAATTTTCCCCCGGTTTCCTGAAATGAATGTAGTCTTTGGCCGACACAAAGGGTTGCCCCAAGCGAAGCGACGCAGCGCGAAGCGTCGATAACCCGGCGGGTGCCATGAGCGAAGACCGCGTCGATCGCAGGCTTGCGGCGATCCTGGCAGCCGACGTTGCCGGGTATAGTCGGCTAATGGGCGCGGACGAGGAAGGCACCCACCGCCAGCTCAAGACGCATCGCAAGGAACTGATCGATCCCAAGGTCGCCGAGCACCGAGGCCGGATCGTCAAGTCCACCGGCGACGGGATCCTTGTGGAATTCGTGAGCGTCGTCGACGCCGTGCGCTGCGCGGTCGACATGCAGCGCGGCATGGCGGAGCGCAACGCGGTGGTGCCGCAGGAAAGCCGCATCGAGCTGCGCATCGGCATCAACGTCGGCGACATCATCAGCGACGGCGACGACATCTACGGCGACGGCGTCAACGTCGCGGCGCGGCTCGAGGCGCTCGCGGAGCCCGGCGGAATCTACGTCTCGCGCGTCGTGCACGATCAAGTCTGCGACAAGCTCAGCTTCGGCTTCGAGGACATGGGCGAGCAGACCGTCAAGAACATCGCCCGGCCCGTCGGGGTGCATCGCATCCGCCTCGCCGAGAATTCCATCCCGCAGAGGTCCGCCGGCGCGACGGGACGGGCGGAGTCGTCCATTCCCGACCGGCCGGCGCTGGCGGTGCTGCCCTTCGCCAACATGAGCGGAGATCCCGAGCAGGAATTTTTCGCCGACGGTATTTCCGAGGACATCATCACGGGCTTGTCGAAGCTGCGCTGGTTCTTCGTGATCGCGCGCAACTCGTCGTTCAGCTACAAGGGCAAATCGATCGACGTGAAGCGCGCCGCGCGCGAGCTCGGCGTCCGCTACGTGCTGGAAGGCAGCGTCCGCAAGGGCGGAAATCGCGTCAGGATCACTGCGCAGCTCATCGACGCCGCAACCGGTAACCACGTCTGGGCCGACCACTACGACGGCGAACTCAGCGACGTCTTCGCCTTGCAGGACGAGATCACGAAGAAGGTGGTGGCGGCGATCGAGCCGAAGCTGCTCGAGGCGGAGGGCCTGCGCTCGCAAAGCCGCTCGCCCGAGGATCTCGGCGCCTGGGAGATGGTGATACGCGCGAACTCGCTGTTCTGGCGCTTGACCAAGACCGAGATCGCGTCGGCGCTCGAGCTGCTCCAGCGCGCGGTCGAGCGCTACCCGAACTACGCCCCCGCGCACAGCCTATTGGCGTTCCTGCTGCTGGTCTCGGGCTATGTCGGCTCTCGCCTGACCGAGGCGCAGCTGAAGCAAGCCGCCGCCCTCGCGGCGCGCGCGGCGGAGCTCGACGACAGCGATCCGGCCGCGCACGTCGCGCTGGGCTTTGCCGCCTTCATGCGGAGGCAGACCAACATTGCGGCGTCCGAGTTCCATCATGCGCTCTCGCTCAATCCCAATTTCGCCGCCGCGCACGGCTATCTCGGCTGGGCACTCGCCTTCGATGGCCAGGCCGACCTGGCAAAGGCGCATTTGGAGGAGGCGATGCGGCTCAGCCCGCACGACCCGCAGAACGCGATCTTCAACACCGGACTCGCGATCGTCCACTATTTCGCGGGACGTTACGACGAGGCCGTCGAATATAGCCGCAAGGCGCTGCAGCAGCGCACCACCTTCACGGCGGGCTATCGCATCCACGTCGCGAGCCTGGCGCAGGCCGGAAGGATCGATGAGGCCCGCGAGGCACTTGCGCGCTTGAAGGAATCGCTTCCCGAGCTCTCGATCGCCTGGATCGAGCAGAACGTCCCTTATACGCCGGGACCGATGGCACGATTCCTGGAGGGCATGCGCAAAGCAGGCCTGCAGTAGGCCTCGCCGCAGGTATCGCTTCCCCGAGCTTCAGCCGGGCGCTTTCAGCGCTGCGCCGCGAGCGCCTTGTTGAGTACGGTTGCGAGGCGGATGCCGGCCTTCACGAGCTGCATCCTCGTCGTGTCCACGCCAGCCTGGACGTAGGCGGCGTCGAGGGCGTAGACGCCCTTGGGGCCGGGCGGCGGCAGCTTCCCGTAGGCCTGGTCGCGCGCGATCTCCAAAGATTGCCGCGCCCAATTCTCCGGCGCTCCCTTGTTGTAGGCTGCGACGTCGGCCGTGGTGATCTTGGGGATCATCGCTTCGGCGATCTGGCGCGGGTCCTTGCCGAGAAGCCCGACGAAGTCGGTCTCCCAGTACCGGAACAAGGTTGCGGGCTTGAGCCCCGGCGCGGTCGCGCGCATCGTGAGCGCGCCGAGATTGTCCGAGGCGCGTATCGGCTCGTGCAGGTCGGCGACGAGATTGAGCAGAAATTTGAGTGCGATGACCCGCTCTTTCTGCGGCGTGCTCGGCGCCGCGAGCTCCTCCGCGAATTGATTGATCTTGGTGACGATGCAGTCCTTGGCGGGCCCGTTCGAGGCGGCGGCGCCGCGCGGCGATGCCGATTGTCCGGTGCAGGGCTCGCCGGTGTAGACGAAGTGCCACCAATAGGTCTGGTTGTAGCGGCGCTTCGTCGTCTTGAAGTCGCTGTCGCGGTACTTGTCGGCCCAGGTGGCCGCGCTCGCGATGTCGCGCTTGGTGAGCTTGTCGGTGTCGGAGGCGAGGAGCGCGTTCACTTTCTCGCGCACCGCCGGCTCCAGATAATGATCGGCGATCAGGGCAACGACCATGTGCCCCGCGTCGCTCCACGCCCGAGCCTCCTGCGGCCTCAGAGCGATGCTGCAACACAATAGGACCGTAAGGAACATCACGCGCATGACGATCCCTCCCATTTCCCGATGTCTGGCTTGAGCGGCGCGAGGCCGCGGAGCGGTCTCAATGTCCGGACCGGGCGCTTCGAGCGAAGCCGCCGGTCTTGGCCGAATTCTGCATCCGCTGGGCTCTCGGGGCAATCCCATGCTCCGGGCCTCTACCGCCGCGGTCGCCGTGCTGATAGCATCGCGCCGAAAGCGGCAGAACGCCGCTGCTTCCGGGGGAAATCGCGATGAGAATCCGCACTGCACTTTGCGCGCTCGCGCTGACCTTGCCGGCTGCCGTGGCCGTCGCCGCCGATTATCCCGCTCCGAAACAAGGCGAGTGGGTCGCACGCGACTTCAAGTTCCACACCGGCGAGACGATGCCGGAGGTGAGGCTGCACTACACGACGATCGGCGAGCCCACGGGGATGCCGGTCGTCGTGCTGCACGGCACCGGGGGCTCCGCGCAGAGCATGCTCACGCCGGCCTTCGCGGGCGAATTGTTCGGGCCCGGCCAGCCGCTCGATGCCGCGAGATACTACATCGTCATCCCCGACGCGCTCGGCCACGGCAAGAGCTCGAAGCCCTCCGACGGCCTCAGGACGAAATTCCCGCAATACGACTACGCCGACATGGTCGACGCGCAATACCGGCTCCTGTCCGAAGGGCTTGGCATCAAACACGTGCGGCTCGTCATCGGGAATTCCATGGGCGGGATGAACGTCTGGCTCTGGGGCGAGCGGTATCCCGCCTACATGGACGCACTGATGCCGATGGCCTCGCAGCCGACGGGGATGGCTGCCCGCAACTGGATGCTGCGGCGGATGATGCTGGAGACGATCCGCAACGACCCCGAATACGCGAACGGGAGCTACACGAAGCAGCCGCAGGTGCTGAAATACGCGAGCGTCTTCTTCGGCATCGCGACCGCGGGCGGCACGCTCAACTACCAGAAGCAGGCGCCGACGCGCGCCTTGGCCGACAAGCTCGTCGATGCCCGTCTCGCGCTTCCCGTGACGGCGGACGCCAACGACTTCCTATGGCAGTGGGGCTCGAGCGGCGATTACGATCCCGAGCCGGGCCTCGAGAAGATCGAAGCGTTCGTGCTCGCGATCAACTCCGCCGACGACGAGCGTAATCCCCCGGAGACCGGGGTCACCGCGCGCCCGATGGAGCGCCTGAAGCACGGCCGGCTCTACCTCATTCCCGCGAGCGAGCAGACGAGCGGCCACCTCACCACCGGCAACGCCAAGTTCTATGCGCAGCAGCTTCGCGACTTCCTGGAGACGGTGCCGCTGCGGAAATGAGCGGAGGGCCTCCGGCTCACGCTCGGCCGACGAGCGCGTCGACCTCCGCGTCTTCGGGGAAGCGGCCTAGTTTCTTCTTGGAGAAGGCAAGCTTGCCGTCGACGGTGATCTCGAAGACCCCGCCGCTCGACTTGACCAGCTCCACCTCTGCGTGGGCCAGCTCCTCGAATCTCGCTCTCGCACGGAGAGCCCGAGGCTCGTAGTTTCAAGCGCCGCAGTATTCGATCCGGACTTTCATCGCGTCCTCGGGCGGTATGATGACGCTACCCTAGCAAGATATCGGCGCGGCGTCACCTCGTCTTCGGCTCCAAGCTCTCGACTCGCAGCAGCGAGGGGAAAAGCCGCATGCAGAGGAGGGCCGTCAGCACCGTGCCAAGGCCGCCGATCAGCACCGCCGGGACGGCGCCGAGCCAGTCGCCCATGAGGCCGGCGCGGAAGTCGCCGAGCGTGTTTGAGGCGCCGACGAAGGCGTAGTTGACGGCGCTGACGCGGCCGCGGAGCGCGTCGGGCGTCTCGGTCTGGACCAGCGCGAAGCGGATCACGACGCTCACGGAGTCGGCGGCGCCGAGCGTCATCAATGTGCCGAGCGCCACGGCAAGCGTGGTCGAGACCGCGAAGCCCATCGTGGCGAGGCCGAAGGCGATCACGGCCGCGAACATGATTTTGCCGACCTTGCGGCGGAGCGGGTGGTGCGTCAGTGCCAGCGAGGCCAGAAGCGCGCCTGCCGCTGGGCCGAGACGCAGCAAGCCTAAGCCCCAGGGCCCGGTTTCAAGGATATCGCGGGCGTAGACCGGCAAGAGCGCCGTGGCGCCGCCGAGGATCACCGCGAAGAGATCCAGCAGGATGACGCCGCGAAGCGTCGGCCGCTCGCGGATGAAGGCGATCCCCGCAAGCAGCGAATGCAGGCGCGGCGCGTTTCGCTCGGCCGGTGCCGGTTGACGCGGGATCAGCGTCACCAGCACGCTCGCGAGGAGGAAGCAGCCCGCGCAGATCGAATAGACCGTCGTGGGGCCTGCTGCGTAGAGCACGCCGCCCAAGGCGGGACCCACGATCACCGCGAGCTGGTTCGCGGAGGTCGAGGCCGCGACGGCGCGCGCGAAGAGCGGCTGCGGCACCAGGTTCGGCACCATCGCGTGCATCGTCGGGAGCTCGAAGGTGCGCGCGGTCGCCACCGCAAAGACCGCCGCGAAGATCGCGCCGACGTCGAGCCAGGCCCGGCCGCTCGCGAGCGCCAGGCCCGCGACGCTCAGGCATTCCACGATCTGGCACGTCCGCACCACGAGGCGGCGGTCGTAGCGGTCGGCGACGTGGCCCACGAAGAGCGAGAGCGGCACTACCGGCACGAACTGCACGAGGCCCACGAGGCCGAGATTGAGGGCGCTGCCGGTGAGGTCGTAGAGCTGCCAGCCGATCGCGACGGCGAGCATCTGGTTCGCCATCGTCGCTGCCACGCGCGCACACCAGAAGAGTACGAAGGAGCGCTGGCGGTGCAGCGAGGCCGGGGAATTCATCGCGCCGAGAGTAGCGTGAAACCGCGCCGGCCGCAGGGGGCGCGATCAAGCCGATTTGACCGACCAGCCATGCAAAAGCCGCTAAGCTCGGCGGGCAACGCTCACGAAGGAGGAGAAGACATGCACGAGATCGCGAAGGGATTGTGCGGGCTCGCGCTCGCCGCGCTGGCGGTGGCACCCGCTTCAGCCGCGGGGGTGGTGAGCGAGAAGAACCTCTCGCTCGATCTTGCGAAGGCTATCGCCGAGGGCGCGATCGCGGCCTGCCGGCAGAACGGCTGGCACGTCACGGTCACCGTGCTCGACCGCGCGGCCCAGGTTCGCGCGCAGCTCCGCGACGACGGCGCCAACCTCTTCACGGTGGAGAACAGCTACCGCAAGGCCTACACGGCGCGGAACTTCGACATGCCCTCCGAGGACTTCGCGAAGAGCGTGCCCAGCAACCCGGTGCGCCAGGCTCAGGCGACGCTTCAAGGCGTCATCGCGCTCGGCGGCGGCCTGCCGATCCGTGCCGGCAACGAGACAATCGGCGCGATCGGCGTCTCTGGCTCGCCCGGCAAGGACGCGGTCTGCGCCCAGGCGGGAATCGACAAGGTAGCGGACGAGCTCAAATAGGCGGCCGTCCGGTCACCTCCGCCGTACTAGGCTGACGATCACGAGCAGAATCACCGCGCCGATCGTGGCGCCGATGATCGCACTGAGGATTCCGGCGCCGATGTGAATGCCCAGCGCGGTCAGCACATAGGTGCCGATGAAGGCGCCGATCACGCCGACGACGATGTTCACGACGAGGCCGAAGCCGCTTCCCTGCACGATCTTGCCCGCGAGCCAGCCCGCGATGAGGCCGACCACGAGCAAGGCAATCAGGCTGTGTAGCTCGAACATGGTCCTTCTCCCAGCATCGCTGCACCGAGACCCCGAGAATTGCCGAGGAGCGTGACAGGCCCGCGACGGAGGATCAACCATTCTCGCGCAGCACCACCCCTGCCAGATAGAGCGAGCCGCAGATGAGGATGCGGCTCGGACCCGGCCGGGCGGCCGCCGCGGCGACGGCGGCTCGGAGGCTGGGACAGGCCGTGGCATCGATGCCCACGGCGCGCGCCGCCGCGGCGGACTCCTCGGCACCAAGGCTGTTCGCCTCGCCGGGAATCGCGACGGCACCGAGGCCCCGGGCCTGCGCCGCGAAGGGCGCGAGAAAGCCCTTGGCGTCGTGCGTATTGAGCATTCCGAATACGAGATCGAGCGGACGGTCGCGCCAGGTTGCGGCATGCGCTGCGATCGCCTCGCCGCCACCCCGATTGTGCCCGCCGTCGAGCCAGAGCTCGCTCCCGGGCGGGAGCAGCGCCACCAAAAGTCCGCGCGTCAGCCGCTGCAGCCGCGCAGGCCATTCGATGCCGTCGAGGCCGCGCGCGATCGCGTCCCCGTCGAGAGAAAACGCCTCCAATCCCTCGAGCACGGCGATCGCGGTGCCGGCATTGTCGATCTGGTGCCGTCCGGGGAGCGAGGGCGCCGGCAGGTCGAGGCGCCAGCGCGCGCCCTCGTAGCGCATGCCCGTGGCCGTGGGCTCGGCCCGCCATTCCGCCCCGTGGCGGTAGAGCGGCGCTCCGACCTCGCGCGCGCGTGCGGCGATCACGGCTGCGGCCTCCGGCGGTTGCGGCCCCACCACCGCGCGCACGCCGGGCTTGAGGATGCCCGCCTTCTCGAAGGCGATGGCGGCGACGGTGTCGCCGAGGAAGCGCTGGTGGTCCAGCGAGATCGGCGTGATCGCCGTCGCCGCCGGACGCGCGACGACGTTGGTGGTGTCGACGCGGCCGCCCAACCCCACTTCCAGCAGCGTCGCGTCCGCCGGCGCTCGCGAGAAGGCGAGGAAGGCAGCGGCCGTCGTGATCTCGAAGAAGGTTATGAGGGCGCCGCCGTTCGCGCGCTCGCATTCCCCGAGCACGGCTGCGAGAGCGGGCTCGTCGATGAGCTTTCCCGCGATGCGGATGCGCTCGTTGAAGCGCACGAGGTGCGGAGAAGTGTAGACGTGGACGCGATGGCCCGCGGCCTCGAGGCAGGCGCGGAGCGTCGCGACGGTCGAGCCCTTGCCGTTGGTGCCGGCGACGTGAATCACCGGCGGCAGCTTGCGCTCGGGATGATCCAATACCCCAAGCAGCCGCTCGATGCGGTCGAGCGAGAGATCGATGAGCTTCGGATGGAGCTTGCCGAGTCGCTCCAGGATCCGGTCGCTGCTCAGGCGGCGGCTCCTCCGGCCGGCCGCGGCAGCAGCGGCACCACCGGCGGCGGCGGCGCGCGGTTGCAGAGGAGATCGAGGATCCGCGCGAGCGTCTCGTGGAGCTCGCGGCGCGGCACCACCATGTCGACCATGCCGTGCTCCAGGAGGTATTCCGCGCGCTGGAATCCCTCCGGCAGCTTCTCGCGGATGGTCTCCTCGATGACGCGGGCGCCGGCGAAGCCCACGACCGCGCCGGGCTCGGCGAGCGTCACGTCGCCGAGCATCGCGAAGGAGGCGGAGACGCCGCCGGTCGTGGGATCGGTGAGAAGGACGATGTAGGGGAGGCCCGCAGCCTTCACTTCCTCGACCGCGAGCGTCGTCCGCGGCAGCTGCATCAGCGAGAGGATGCCCTCCTGCATGCGCGCGCCGCCCGAGGCCGGCACGACGATAAGCGGCGCCTCCTGCAGCACCGCGAGCCGCGCCGCCGCGAGCAGCCCCTCGCCCACGGCGACCCCCATGGAGCCGCCCATGAACTCGAAGTCGAAGACCGCGGCGACGGCGTCGATGCCGCCGACCTTGCCATGCGCCACCAAGAGCGCATCGCCGCCGCCGCTCTTCGCCTGCGCATCCTTGAGGCGATCGGTGTAGCGCTTCTGGTCGCGGAAGCGCAGGGGATCGACGGGCGTCTTCGGCAGCTCGACCCGCGTGTACTGGCCGCCGTCGAAGATCATCTCCAGCCGCTTCTTGGCGCCGACGCGGAGGTGATGGCCGCAATTACGGCAGACGAAGAGGCTCGCCTCGAGGTCGCGATGGAACAGCATCTGCTCGCAACTCGGGCATTTGAGCCAGAGATTGTCCGGTACCTCCTTCTTCGCGACGACCGCACGGATCTTCGGGAGGACGAAGTTGGTGAGCCAGTTCATGGGGTCAGGCCATTTTTGCCGCCGCCCGCCGCCCGCCGCGCACGCCCTTGGCGAGCGCCGCCACGTCCGCGAGCACGGCCTCGACGAGGCCGGGCTTCGCGCGGCCCCTCTCGTCGAGCATGGAGGCGACGCGGCTCACCAGCGCCGAGCCCACGACCGCGGCGTCCGCAACGCCTGCGATCTCGGCCGCCTGCTCCGGCGTCTTGATGCCGAAGCCCACGGCGACGGGGAGCTTCGTGTGGCTGCGGATGCGCGCGACCATGCCGGCTACGGCCGAGATTGCCGCCGACTTGGTGCCGGTGATCCCAGCGATCGCGACGTGATAGACGAAGCCGCGGGCGCCGCCGAGCACCACGGGCATGCGGCGCTCGTCGGTGGTGGGGGCGGTGAGGCTGATCGTGTCGAGGCCGGCGGCGCGCGCGGGGTCGTAGAGCTCCGCTTCCTCCTCCGGCGGGAGATCTACGGTGATGAGGCCGTCGACGCCCGCGGCCTTCGCGTCCGCGCAGAACTTCTCGCCGCCGTAGCGGTAGATCGGGTTGTAGTAGCCCATGAGCACGATCGGCGTCTCGGGATCGCGCGCGCGGAAATCGCGGACGATCGCGAGCGTCTTGCGGAGCGTCATGCCGGCCTTGAGCGCGCGCTGGCCCGCGGCCTGGATCGCGGGTCCGTCGGCCATGGGATCGGAGAAGGGCACGCCGACCTCGACGATGTCGGCGCCGGCCTTGGGAAGCCCCGCGAGGATCGTTGCGAAAGTCTCCGCGTCGGGGTCGCCGCAGCTCAGGAAGGTCACTAGCCCCGCGCGATCCTCGGCGGCGAGCTTCCGGAAGCGGTCGGCGATGCGGCCGCTCACAGCGTCACCCCAAGCGCGTCGGCGACGGTGAAGATGTCCTTGTCGCCGCGGCCGCAGAGGTTCATGACGAGCAGGTGGTCCTTCGGCAGTTTCGGCGCGATCTTCGCGACATGCGCCAGCGCATGCGCGGGCTCGAGGGCGGGAATGATGCCCTCGAGGCGCGAGCAGAGCTGGAACGCCTCGAGCGCCTCCCTGTCCGTGATCGCGACGTATTCGGCGCGCTTCATGTCATGGAGCCAGGCGTGCTCGGGCCCGATCCCGGGATAGTCGAGGCCCGCGGAGATCGAGTGCGCGTCGAGGATCTGTCCGTCGTCGGTCTGGAGGAGATACGTGCGGTTGCCGTGGAGCACGCCGGGGCAGCCGCCGTTGAGCGAGGCTGCGTGCTTTCCCGTCTCGATCCCGAGCCCCGCCGCCTCGACGCCGATCATGCGGACGGCGGGCTCGTCGAGGAAGGGGTGGAAAAGGCCCATGGCGTTGGAGCCGCCGCCGATGCAGGCGACGAGGGTGTCCGGGAGCCGGCCCTCGGCCTTTTGCAGCTGCTGGCGCACCTCGTTGCCGATCACGCACTGAAAGTCCCGGACCATCGAGGGATAGGGATGCGGTCCCGCCACCGTGCCGATGATGTAGAAGGTGTCGTCGACGTTGGCGACCCAGTCGCGGAGCGCCTCGTTCATGGCGTCCTTGAGCGTGCCGGTGCCGGATTTGACCGAGCGCACCTCCGCGCCCAGGAGCTTCATGCGAAAGACGTTGGGCTTCTGCCGCTCGATGTCGGTCTCGCCCATGTAGACGATGCAGGGGAGGTCGAAGAGCGCGCAGACGGTCGCGGTCGCGACGCCGTGCTGGCCCGCGCCGGTCTCCGCGATGATCCGGCGCTTCCCCATGCGCTTTGCCAGCAGAATCTGGCCCAGCGTGTTGTTGATCTTGTGCGCGCCGGTGTGATTGAGCTCCTCGCGCTTCATGTAGATTTTGGCGCCGCCGAAATGCTCGGTGATCCGCTTCGCGAAATAGAGCGGCGAGGGGTGCCCGACGTAATGCTCCATGTAGTAGGCGATCTCGGCGTGGAAGCTCGGATCGCGCTTCGCCTCGGCATAGGCGCGCTCGACCGCGATGACGAGCGGCATCAGCGTCTCCGCGACGAAGCGGCCGCCATAGATGCCGAAATGCCCGCGCTCGTCGGGACCCGCGCGGTAGGTGTTGGGGGCAGCCATTCGAGAGGCTCGTGTTGTGCCGGCCGGAGCCGACGGAGGCGCCGGTTTTACCCCTAAACCGCCGAGGGCTCAAATGGCGATGCGACGGGCCGGAGACACCCTCACCGTCCCGCGCTGCGCGCGGGCCCCAACCCTCTCCCACCTCCGGTGGGAGAGGGACAAAACGCCCCTCTCCCGCTATGCGGGAGAGGGTTGGGGGCCATGGCGAAGCCATGGGAGGGTCTGCGCAATCACGCGAGGCCCCTCACCGTCTCCAGAAACCGTGCGATCTTGGCCAGATCCTTCTCGCCCGGCCGCAGTTCCACCCCCGACGACACGTCGACCACCTTCGCATGCGTCGTCGCCACGGCTTCGGCGACGTTCTCGGGCGTGAGGCCGCCGGAGAGCATCCAGGGGCGGGGCCAGCTGCGGCCGCCCAAGAGCTGCCAGTCGAAGACGAGGCCGTTGCCCCCGGGGAGCGCCTTCAGGTCCGTGCGCGGGGGCTTCGCGTCGAAGAGGAGCCAGTCCGCGACCTCGAGATAGGGGAGCGCCATGTCGGGGTCCTCGGGGCCGGCGATCGAGATCGCCTTCATCACGGGCTTCCGGAATTTGGCCTTCACCTCGGCGACGCGGCGCGGGCTTTCCTTCCCGTGGAACTGCAGCATGTCGAGGCTCGCGCGCCCCAGCACCGTCGCGAGCGTCGCGTCCGGCGCGTCGACGAAGAGGCCGACGCGCGTGACGCCCGCGGGGACGCGCGCGGCGAGCGCCGCCGCCTGCTCCGCCGTTACGTTGCGGGGGCTCGTGGGATAGAAGACGAAGCCCACGAAGCGCGCCCCGCCCGCGACCGCGGCATCGACCGAAGCCGCCGTCGAGAGACCGCAGATCTTGGCCGCGACGCTCATCGCAGCTCGTTCAGGATCGCGCGCGCGGCCGCGGCCGGATGCGGCGCCTCCGTGATCGGGCGCCCTACCACGAGATAGTCGGCGCCCGCCTGCGCCGCCGCCCGCGGCCCGGTCACGCGTTTCTGGTCGCCCGCCGCTGCGCCCGCGGGGCGGATGCCCGGCACCACCAGTAGGAATTCCGAGCCGCAGAGCTCGCGCAGCACCGCTACTTCCTGCGGCGAGCAAACGACTCCGTCGAGACCGCTGTCGCGCGCGAGAAGAGCCAGGCGCTGCACCTGCTCGCCCACCGGTCCCCGCTGGCCCACGGCGGCGAGATCGCCCTCGTCGAGGCTCGTGAGCACCGTCACGCCGAGGAGCTTCGGGCGGCGCTTCCCCTCATGCGCGACGGCGTCGGCGGCGCGCACCGCCGCCTCCATCATCGCGGGCCCGCCCGCCGCGTGCAGCGTCAGCAGCAGCGGCTCCAGCGCCGCCGCCGCGCGGACTGCGCCCGCGACGGTGTTGGGGATGTCGTGCAGCTTCAGATCGAGAAAGAGCGCGCCGGAGGGATCGGCGACCTCGCGCACGCCCGCGGGCCCGTTGGCGCTGAAGAATTCAAGACCGAGCTTGATCCCCGCGACCACTCCGCGCACCGCCGCCGCCAGCGCCTTGGCGCGGGCGAGGTCGGGGGTGTCGATCGCACAGAGGATCGGGTTGAGCCGGCTCATGACTGGCCCATAGTAGCCCAACTCCCGCTCACGTGGTCGCCCGCTCCAGCGCGAGCTGGGCCGCCGCCAGGTCCTCGAGCGCGGTGCCCACGGACTTGAAAAGCGTGATTTGGTCGTGGAAACGCCGCCCCGCGCGGGTGCCGCGCGCGAGGTCGAAGAGGTCGCCGGCGATGTCGTCCTCGCGCAGCACGCCCGAGCGAAGCGGCTGCACGATGTCGCCGGCCTCCTTCATCGCGCCCTCGCGGGTGTCCACGAAGACGCGGGCGCGCTTCACCGTCTCGTCGTCGGCCTCGCGCATCTTGGGCGTGAAGCCGCCGACGAGATCGACGTGGCTCCCGAGCTTGAGCCAATGCCCTTGGATCAGGGGTTCGGTTGCGAGCGTCGCGCAGGAGACGATGTCGGCGCCGCGGACGGCGTTGGCGAGGTCCTCGGTCGCGGCGATGCGGAGCCTGCGGCGGGAGATGCGCTGCGCAAGCTTCTGCGCCTTCTCGAAATTGCGGCCCCAGATCAGCACCTCCTTGATCGGCCGGACGCTCGCATGCGCCTCGATAAGGTGCGGTGCGAGGGTGCCCGTTCCCGCCATGAGGAGCCGCTCGGCATCGGGCCGCGCGAGGTATTTGGCGGCGAGCGCCGAGGCCGCCGCCGTCCGCCGCGCCGTCAGCATCGGCCCGTCCATGAGCGCGAGCGGCCGTCCCGTGGTCCCATCGAGGAGCAGATATTCGCCCATCACCGAGGGGAGCTCCTTCCCGGCGTTCCCCGGGAAGACCGTCGCGAGCTTGACGCCGATGTGGCGCCCTATCTGCCAAGCCGGCATCAGCAGCAGCGTCGCATCGGGCGAGCCCGGCACCGGCACGGTGTGATGGTGGCGCACCGGCACCTCGCAGCCCCCGCGGAACATCTGCCGCAGCGCCTCGATCGTCGATTCGAAATCGAGGCCGGCCGCGACCTCCGAAGGCCCGAGGACGCGCAGGAAATAGGGCGGTTGGTTTCGCATCAGCTATGCGGGATCACCAGGGGTGCGCCAGGCTTGGACCGTTGGCGCGCTTCCGCGAGCTCGCGCTCGAGCCCCTCGATCCGGCGGGCGCGCTCGCGTGCCGCGCGGCGGGTGCGCAGGCTCCAGATCCACGCAATCAGTATGCCCAGGAAGAGGCCCACGAGCAGTGCCAGCAAAGTCACGAGGTAAAGCGGCACAACGATCGGCTCGAAGAGCGGCCAGAGGCTCACGGACACGTCCTGCCGGTTCGCCACCGCAAAGGCGGCGGCGACCAGCATCACCAGCGTCGTCATGAGCCAGTAGAGAGGCCGCACGGGGCCGGAGCTTACCGTCCGACTAACGGGAAAACCAGCAGGTCACTGCTCCTGATTTAGGCGCTCGCGGAGCTGCTTGCCGGTCTTGAAGAAGGGGATGTGCTTCTCGCCGACCTGCACGCTGGCGCCGGTACGGGGATTGCGGCCAACGCGCGCCTCCCGGCGCTTCACTGAGAAAGCGCCGAACCCCCTGAGCTCCACCCTATCCCCCCGCGAGAGCGCCGCCGCGACTTCATCGAAGATCGCAGTGACGATCCGCTCGACATCGCGCTGGTAGAGATGCGGGTTGAGCTCCGCCAGACGCTGGATCAATTCCGACTTTGTCATGGCCCGCTCCCTGTCCGGGCTTATGCCGCGTCTCTCCTCTAGGGTGCCAAACAACCCCAATAGCGTCAAGAAAAAGCATGGGAGATGAGGCGGTTATCGGGCACCCACCCCGGCCGGGTGAAGGCCCGGTGCGGCTGCCCCGCAGTACTAATCCCAAAGGATCAGGTATTTTACCAAGGAATGCCCTCAACCGGCCCGCGCGAGGCCGCCGAGGTCGAGCGAGATGGCCGCCGTCGCCCGCCGGAGCGGCCTGAGGAAGCGGCGCTCGAGGGCGCCGCGCTGGAAGCGCTCGGTCGGCATGGTGAGGCTCAGGGCGCCGACAGCGTCGCCGCTGACGCCGTGAATTGGCACCGCAATGGCGCAGACCCCGCGGCGCCATTCCTCCTGGTTGGTCGCATAGCCGCGCTGACGCACCAGCGCGAGTTCCCGCTCGACCGCCGCGCGATCGGCGCTCGTCGTCGCGGTATAGCGGGTGAGCGGCTCCGCGAGCACGGCTTCGAGCGCGGACTTCGGCAGGAAGGCCAGGATCGCCTTTCCCGTGGCGGAGCAGTAAGCGGGGGCGCGGAGGCCGATGTAGGTGTCGACACGGACGGGATGGGGCGCCTCCAGCCGGTCGATGATGACGACGCCGCTGCCCTGGAGCACGGCGAGGTGCGGCGCCTCCTCGCTCTCGCGGAGCAGCGCCTCGAGATGCGGGAGCGCGACCTCGCGCAGCGTGAGCCGCCGCGCCACAAGCGCGCCCAGCGCCCAAGCTTTGAGCGTCGCGCGGTAGCGTCCGCTCCGCGCGTTCTTCTCGACGAAGCCGCGCTCCGCGAGGGTCGCGAGGATACGAAAGAGCGTCGGCGTCGAGACGCCAAGGCGCTGAGCGAGCTCCGACAGCCCCGCGCTCTCCATGGCCGAGAGCGCCTCCAGCACGTCGAGGCCCTTGGCGAGCGTCGCCGTGAAATAGGCCGGCCGCTTCTTCGCGGCGGGATCGAGGCGTCTTGACACCGGGCACCCGTCATCGTCGAATGTTGAAACCACATTTCATTAAATGAAAAGACGCGTCAAGCCGCTCCGGGGCGGTGCGCCGCCGGAGGAAGGAGGACGGGCTCATGACCAGCAACCGCGCGACGAAGACGATTCCGGTCTTCGACTGCGACAGCCACATCGTCGAGCCCCCGGCTGTCTGGGACGAGTACGTGCCGCAAAAGCAGCGCGCCTGGATCAAGACGCAGTTCTGTTTCCACACCGACACCGACCTCCTGCACATCAACGGCCGTGCGGTGCCCGCCGCGCGCGAGCGCTCGAACGCCGCCGAGGTCGGCTGGCCGCGCTGGAGTAAGAAGGAAATCGGGAAGCTCACCCCGGGAACGCTGGAGTGGCAGAAGAAATTCGGCCGCCTCCTCGGCTGCCGCGATCCGCATGCTCGCTTGAAGGACATGGACGCGATCGGCACCGATCAGGTGATGCTGTTCCCGACCTGGTTCGTGCGGCTTGCCCTGCTGCGCGATCCCGGCGCGGCGCAGGTCCTCGCGCGCGCCTACAACGACTGGGTCTATGACTACTGCGCCGCCGACCGGACGCGCCTCTTTCCCTGCGCGGTGCTGCCGATCCAGAGCGTCGAGGGCTCGATCGAGGAGCTGCGGCGCGTGGCAAAGCTGGGCTTCCGCGCGGCGGCGGTGCGGCCCTGCTTCTGGAACGGACGCTATCCGACGCTCCCCGAATTCGACCCGCTCTGGCGCGAGTTCGATGCTTTGGGCGTCGTCCTCGCCATGCACACTTTCCCCTCGCGCGAGGCGCTGACGCCGGAATGGGCCGAGCGCATGGCGAAGGCCCGGGGCTCGGGCCAGGGCCTTCTCTTTACGGACGAGTCCGTCGTCTACTCGCCGGGCCAATTCGTCTCCAACGTCGCCTTTGCGATGGACCCCACCATCGACACTTCGGAGACGCTGGGCTTCGTGATGGAGGCGATGACCTGGCTTGCGACGGTGCTGCAGACGGGATGGCTTGAGAAGTTCCCGACGCTCAAGGTCGCCGTCCTCGAATCGAATGCGAGCTGGCTGCCGCTGGTGCTCTCGAAGTGCCGGAACTTCAACGACCTCTTCCGCTTCCAGCGCAACCGCGAGATCAGGGACCCCTACGAGGCTTTCTACGAGCGCTGCTGCATCGGCTTCGAATCCGACGAGGATCTCGTCTACCGCCTCTGGCAGGATTTCGAGCCGGTGGCGATCTGGTCTTCGGACTATCCGCATCACGACGCCGAGGACGTCTGGGACGCGCTCGAGCACATGGCCGAGCACAAGGTGCCGGAGGCCGCGCAGAAGAGGCTTCTCGGCGAGAACGCGCGCCGCCTCTACGGCATCGATCCGGTGCTGCGCGTCACCGAGCGCATCGCCGACTACGAGCCCGCGATCCTGCCGTGGTGAGGAGGGATCAATGACACTCGTACTTCCGCCGGCGCGGCTTCTGATCGGTGGGTCCTGGCGCGAGGCGAGCGCCGGGACCATTCCCGTCGTCGATCCCAGCGACGGCGCTCCCTTCGCAGAGATCGCCCGCGGCAGCGCTGCCGATATCGAGGCGGCGGTACGCGCGGCGCGCGCGGCCTTCAACGGCGCTTGGGGTCGCGTCCCGCCGGTCGAGCGCGGCCGACTCCTAATGAAGCTCGCGCGCGCGATCGCGGACCGCCACGACTGGATCGCCGAGCTCGAATGCCGCGACACCGGGAAGCCGACGAAGCAGGCGCGAGCCGACGCGGCGGCGCTTGCGCGCTATTTCGAGTATTACGCGGGTGCCGCCGACAAGGTGCACGGGGAGACGATCCCCTACCTCGACGGCTACACCGTCATGACCTTCCGCGAGGCGCTTGGCGTCACCGGTCATATCATCCCCTGGAACTATCCCGCCCAGATCCTTGGCCGCACCCTCGCGGCGGCGCTTGCGATGGGGAACGCCGCGGTGATGAAGCCCGCGGAGGATGCCTGCCTCACTGTGCTCGCGGTGGGTCAGCTCGCGCTGGAAGCGGGATTCCCGCCGGGGGCGATTAACATCGTCACGGGCTTCGGCGACGAGGCCGGTGCCGCGCTCGCGGGCCATCCCGGCATCGACCACATCTCCTTCACGGGCTCGCCCGAGACCGGTGCCCTCGTGCAGGCGGCGGCGGCGCGGCACAACCGGCCCGTCACCATGGAGCTGGGGGGCAAGTCGCCGCAGCTCGTCTTCGCGGATGCCGATCTCGACGCGGCATATCCCGTGCTCGTGAACGCGATCATCCAGAATGCGGGCCAGACCTGCTCGGCCGGGAGCCGCCTTCTCGTCGAGCGCAGGATCTACGACAAGGTGCTCGACGGCGTCGCCGAGCGCTTTCAGGCGCTTCGCGTGGGTGCGGCCGACATGGACCTCGATTGCGGCCCCGTCATCAACCCCGCGCAGAAGGAGCGCGTCGGCGGCTTCCTCGCGCGCGCCCTTGAGGACGGGCTCCCCATCGTCGCTGAAGGCAAGATCGCGGCCAATGCGCCCGCGGGCGGCTATTACGTGGCGCCGACGCTCCTTGCGAACGTGCCGCCCACGCATGAGATCGCGCAGCAGGAGGTTTTCGGCCCCGTACTCGCGGTCACGCCCTTCAAGGACGAGGCCGAAGCGCTCGCGATCGCCAACGGCACCGAGTATGGCCTCGTCGCCGGCGTCTGGACCGCCGATGGCGGGCGCCAGCTCCGCCTCGCCCGCGGCCTGCGCGCGGGCCAGGTCTTCATCAACAACTACGGTGCCGGCGGCGGCGTGGAGCTGCCCTTCGGCGGCGTGAAGAAATCGGGCTTCGGCCGCGAAAAGGGCTTCGAGGCCCTCCACAGCTTCAGCGCGCTGAAGACGGTCGCGGTGAAGCACGGGTAGCGCCCCTCTCTCGCCCGGCAGGCGAGGGTGGGGCGCTTCACGGAAGTCACGCCGGCGACGCCAGCGTCTTGAACGGAATCGGCTCGTGGCGCGGCCTTCCCTGCGTCAGCGTCCGGCGCCACCAGCCGAGATCGTGGAATTGGCCGTGCTTGAAGCCGATTTCAGGAAAGGTCCCGAGATGGACGAAGCCCACGGCTTCATGCAGGCGAACGCTGCTGTTGTTCGGCGGAACGATGCCGGCGAAGGCCGAATGGAAGCCCTGGCGGGTGAGCAAGTGCAGGAGCTCGGTGTAGAGCGCCCTGCCGATCCCCTTGCGATGCGCGTGCCAGGCCACGTAGACAGTGGTTTCGACGGACCACCGATAGGCGGGCTTCGCGCGGTGAACGCTGCCGAAGGCGTAGCCGAGCACGCCTTCGCCGTCGTCGAACACGAGATAGGGATGCGTCTCCAGCGTCGAGCTCAGCCGGCGCGCCATCTCGCTCGGCGTGGGCGGCACCTCCTCGAACGAGATCGCGGTCTCGCGAACATAGGGCTCGTAGATGGACGCGATCGCGCAGGCGTCTGCCTCGGTTGCGATGCGAATCTCGCTCACTTCGCTTCCTCCTTTGGCCGGCATCCCCGGATTAATTCCTTCCGCCCGAGTGGCGCGGCTCTTCTAGGTTTTGAATGACGCGGCGGCGGCGAAGCTCAAGCCGACCAGAACCGAGCAGACGATTGCAGCGATCAGAAAGAGGTCGTAGGAGCCCGAAGCGGCCCAGACCAAGGCGCCCGCGACCGGGCCCACTGCGCGTGCGGCGGTGCCCGGCGCCACCAGAAATCCGTTGAGTGCTCCATAGGCATCGCGCGTGATCATCTCGGGAACGGCGGTTCCCCGCACGATCGTCATGACTCCGTTCGCCGCGCCGTAGACGACGGCAAAGACCGCCAGCGCAGCGAATTCGGCGGGGAGGAACAGCAGGAGCACGCTCACGGGAAACAGCGCCGTCGTCGCCAATCCGATGGTCCGGACGGACCAGTCCCGGGCAAAGGCCCAGATCGCCACTCGCCCCGCCACCTGCGCGGGCCCAATGATCGCTATGCCGCCCACCACGGAGGTTGTGTCGAAGCCATGCTCGAGCAGCAGGGGGTAGAGGTGGTAGGTCATGGCCGAGAAAGTGCCGTAGTAGACGGTAAAGGACACGAGCAGCCCCCAGAACGCGGGCTTCCCCAGCGCCCAGCGCACCGCATCCCGGCCGGAGAGGGCGCGGCTGCCACCGGCGCCGGACGCGGCGGGCCGCGCCGGCGCGTCCGCTTTCGGATCAATCACCGCCAGATGCAGCGCGACACAAAGCACGAGATTGATCGCACCCAGCGCGATGAGCGCGTCGCGCCAAGCCAGCAGGTCCAGCAGCCACTGCGTGAGGGGCACGAAGACCGTGCTCGCAAACCCTCCCCAGAGAGTGAGCGCCGTGATCCCGCCGCGGGAGTTCTCGCCATAGCGCCGCGCGACCACGGCGAATGCCGGCTCGTAGAGCGTCATTGCCTGCACGAGGCCGATCCCCGCGAACAGCAGATAAAGGGACCAGAGATTCATGACCTCGGCCCAACCGAACATCAGCAGGCCCCCGATGATCGACCCCGCCGTCATCAGCGCCCGGCCGTAGCCGCGATCGATGGCGCTTCCCACGGGGTAGTTCGCGAGACTGCCGATCACGAGACCGAAGGTCGCCGCGCCGTAGATCTCGGGCTTGCTCAGTCCGAGCTCCGCTCCCATCGGCGGAGCGATGAGGGGGAACGCATAGTAGAACGAGCCCCAGGAGACGATCTGGCCGATGCCGAGGCCTGCAATGAAGCGTCGGCGCGCGGCAACGGATGCAGTGCCCGCCGCCACGATGCTATTCACGCGATCCTCGCCAGGGAGGATGGCGCCCGCGCCTCGTTGGTCGCACTTCCCGTCGCTCTTATGGCTTGCGTGCTTCGACGATGGCGGATGCCACGTAGTCCTCGACGTGGCGTCCGGGCGCCCAGGTCTTGATGAGCTCGCGGCTCTCGGGCTTCGGCGTGACGCGAACGCTCACGAAGCCGGCCTCGGTGAGCCAGCTTTCGATCTGGCGCGGCGTTGCGGCGCCGACGACGCAGCCGCAGATCAGCGCGGGATCGGCCTTCAGGTCCGGCGGGAGCGGTGCCGTGTTCACGACGTCCGAGATCGCCAGCCGGCCGCCCGGCTTCAGGACGCGGAATGCCTCGCGGAAGACCTGCTCCTTGTCGGGAACGAGATTGATGACGCAGTTGGAGATGATGACATCGGCGGTGCGGTCGGCGATGGGGAGATGCTCGATCTCGCCCAGACGAAACTCCACGTTTCTCGCCCCGACCGTCGCGGCATTGTCGCGCGCCTTCTTCAGCATTTCGTGAGTCATGTCGACGCCGATGACGCGGCCCGTCGGACCTACTTGGCGTGCCGCCAACAGGCAATCGAAGCCCGCTCCGCTGCCGAGATCGACGACCGTCTCGCCCGGCCGCATCGCCGCTATCGCCTGCGGATTGCCGCAGCCGAGCCCGAGATTGGCTCCTTCCGGAACAGCCGCAAGATCGGCCGCGGAATAGCCCATCTGCAGGGATTTGTCGGGCGTGTCCGCGGCATCGGAAGAGCCGCAACAGGAGGATGCCGCCGGCGCACAGCACTCGGAGCCGCCCTTGGCGGCCGCGATCCCGCCGTACCGGGCCCGAACCATCTCCTTGATCTCGATCTTGTCCATGGCGATGTCCTCCCAAGGAATCGATTTAGGCGATGCGCCCCATCACGAAGGCGCGGACGAAACCTCAAGCCACCTTTTTGCGCCGTTGGCTCGTTTCGCGGACGCCCACGCAGCATTCCTTCTTCAGGAACGCGACGGCCTCGTTGATCCGGTCGAAGCAGGGCCGGCACAGCACGACCCGCCCTTGCTTCTCCTGCTCCACCAGCCCCGCGGCGACGATGCCGCGGAGATGAAAGGCGAGCGTCGATGCGGGGACCTCGAGATGCTCCTGGATGTCGCCGACCGACAGCCCCTCTGGCCCGGCCTTGATCAACAGGCGCAGGATTTCCAGGCGCGTGCGATTGCCGAGCTCCGCGAAGACCTTGACGGCGGTGTCGAGTTCCATGAGGGATCCCATACATCACACGCCGCGCGAATACAACTATAATTCTGGTTTTGTGGCGGCGATCCCCACGCCGCACGGAGTTTTCCCCGCGATGCTTTACTCCGCGCCGCTTCCTCTCCCGTTTCGTGCGGGGAGCGGATTTCGGCTCAAGCCCGCGCGGGGTTCTCGATCGCGTAAACCCGCACGGCTTTCCCCTCGATCTCCGTCTCACGATCGAGCGTCTCGCCGATCTTTTCGGCGACGCGGATCGAGGCCGAGTTCGCGGGGTCGATCACGCTGATGAGGCGGGGCATTTTCAGCGTGCCGAAGACCCAATCGCGCACGGCGGTGGCGGCCTCCGTCGCATAGCCCTTGTTCCAATGCGCCCGCGCGAGCGTCCAGGCGAGCTCGGGGCCGGGCCACGATTCCGGATGGTAGATGCCGACGCGGCCGATGAAGCCCTCGCCCACGCGCGGCTCCACCACGAGCATGCCGTAGCCGCGGAGCGCCCACTGGCCGACCATGACCGCGAAGGAATGCCAGGCGCCGCGCTCGGTCATGCCGATGCCGGCATTGAGAAAGCGCATCACCTCGGGATCGCGCTGCATCTCCGCGTAAGCCGGGAAATCCGACTCCCGTGCCAAACGCAAGCGCAGCCGTGCCGTCTCGAGGACGGGCACGGCTGCGAGATCGAGCATCGCGGGGCTCGCCTCCGCCCCGCGCGTCTTACTTGCTCTCTTTCTCTTCCTTCTCGCCGCGGCGCAGTGCCGCGCCGAGGATGTCGCCGAGGCTCGCGCCGGAATCCTGCGAGCCGTACTCGGCCATCGCCTGCTTCTCCTCCTCGACCTCGCGCGACTTGATCGAGAGCGTGACCTTGCGCGCGGCGCGGTCGATGGCGGTGACCTTGGCGTCGACCTTCTCGCCGACCGCGAAGCGGTCGGGGCGCTGCTCGCTGCGGTCGCGCGAGAGCTCGGACTTCCGGATGAAGCCCGGAAGGCCCTCGCCCAGCGTCACCTCGATCCCGCCATCAGTGATCGAGGAGACCGTGCAGGTGACGACGTCGCCCTTCTTGACGCTCGCGAGCGTCTGCTCGAAGGGATCGTGCGCGAGCTGCTTGATGCCGAGGCTGATGCGCTCCTTCTCGACGTCGACGTCGAGGACGCGCACTTTGACGACATCGCCCTTCTTGTAGTCCTTGATCGCCTCCTCGCCGGGCTTTTGCCAGTCGAGGTCGGAGAGATGGACCATGCCGTCGATGTCGCCGGGGAGACCGACGAAGAGGCCAAATTCCGTGATGTTCTTGACCTCGCCCTCGAGCTCGGTGCCCGAGGGATACTTCTCGAGGAAGGATTCCCAGGGATTGGCGAGGCACTGCTTCAGGCCGAGGCTGATCCGGCGTTTCACGGGATCGACGTCGAGCACCATCACCTCGACCTCTTGGCTGGTCGAGACGATCTTGCCGGGATGCACGTTCTTCTTGGTCCAGCTCATCTCGGAGACGTGGACGAGACCCTCGACGCCGGGCTCTAGCTCCACGAAGGCGCCGTAATCCGTGATGTTGGTGACGCGGCCCTTGAAGCGCGCGCTCGCGGGATACTTGAGCTCCACGCCCTCCCAGGGATCCGCCTCGAGCTGCTTCATGCCCAGCGAGATGCGCTGGGTCTCCTTGTTGAAGCGGATCACCTGCACCTTGACGGTCTGCCCGATGTGCAGCGCCTCGGAGGGATGATTGATGCGCCGCCAGGCGATGTCCGTGACGTGCAGGAGACCGTCGACACCGCCCAAATCGACGAAGGCGCCGTAATCCGTGATGTTCTTGACCACGCCCTGAAGGATCTGACCTTCCTGCAGGTTCGCGACCAGCTCCGAGCGCGCCTCGGCGCGGCTCTCCTCGAGGACGGCGCGGCGGGAGACCACGATGTTCCCGCGCGAGCGGTCCATCTTGAGGATCTGGAAGGGTTGCGGTGAGCCCAGCAGGGGGGTGATGTCGCGGACGGGGCGGATGTCGACCTGGCTTCCCGGCAGGAAGGCCACGGCGCCGTTGAGGTCGACGGTGAAGCCGCCCTTGACGCGGCCGAAGATCGTGCCGCTCACGCGCTCGTTCTTCTGGAACTGCTTCTCGAGGAGGGTCCAGGCCTCCTCGCGCCGCGCCTTCTCGCGCGAGAGCTGGGCGTCGCCGTTCTTGTCCTCGAGCCGCTCGAGATAGACCTCGACGGTGTCGCCGGCCTTGATCTCCGCGGGCTTACCGGGTGCGGCGAATTCCTTGAGCGGGACGCGGCCCTCGGATTTGAGGCCCACGTCGATCAGGACCATGTCGTTCTCGACCGCGACCACGCGGCCCTTGACCACGGTGCCTTCGAGACCGGAGCCGCTACCGAGCGACTCCTCCAACAATGCAGCAAAACTCTCTTTGGTCTCGGATGCTCCGGATTGCGATGCGATGGCCATTCAAACTCCCGCTCGTCCCCTGCTTGATCGGCGCCCGCCGGGCCGGGGAAGGGGGCCAGGGACGGACAGGCCACCGACGGGGTCGGGCGCGGTGGCGTGGGCCCGGTCCTGCCGGCGGGCGGAGGCGAGGTGGCCGGATTCTCTCAATTGTTAGAGAGACTTGCCAGCTAGCTTGCCGTCGATGTAGGCGATCGCAGCCGCGAAGGCCTGATCCGCATCGAGCGCCGTCGTATCGAGGACGAGAGCATCGCTGGCGGGCCGCAGCGGCGCCGCCTGACGTCCGCTGTCGCGGGCGTCACGATCCTTCATGTCCTGCAGGACGCGCTCGTATATAGCCTCGACCCCCTTCTCCCGCAACTCCTTGAATCGGCGGCGCGCCCGGGCCTCGGCGCTGGCGGTGACGAAGATCTTCGCATCGGCCTCCGGGCAGACGACGGTACCGATGTCGCGGCCGTCGAGGACGGCGCCCCGCCGGTTCCCCGGCGGACGGGTCGCGAAGTCCCGCTGGAAGGCGAGAAGCGCCGCGCGGACGCAGGGAAAGGCCGCCACCACTGACGAAAATTGCGTCACTTGCTCCTCGCGAAGGCGCCGGTCGCCGAGATGCTCCGGCGTCACGCGCTTTGCCGCCTCGGTCGCGACCGCGGGGTCCGCGGGATCGCCGCCGCTCAGTACGGCCTCGAGCGCGGTTGCGCGATATAGTGCGCCGGTCTCGAGATGCGCGAGCCCGTAATGTTGCGCGAGCCGGGCCGCGAGCGTGCCCTTGCCGGCTGCGGCGGGTCCGTCGACGGCGAGGATCACGCGCCCTCCCTGATCGCGGCGCCGAGCCCGTTCATGAGCTTCGCAAAGCCCGGAAAGCTCGTGGCGATGGTCTCGCCGTCGTCGATCGCGACCGGCCGCTCCGCCGCGAGGCCCAGGACGAGGAACGCCATGGCGATCCGATGATCGAGGCGCGCGGCGATGATCGCGCCTCCCTTGGGCTTGCGGCCCCGGCCTTCGACCGTGAGCGTGTCGCCCTCGACCGCGACCTCGACGCCGCAGGCGGCAAGGCCCTCGGCGACTGCGGCGAGGCGGTCGCTCTCCTTGACGCGGAGCTCCGAGAGGCCGCGCATCACCGTCCGGCCGGTCGCGAAGGAGGCGGCGACCGCGAGCACGGGATACTCGTCGATCATGCTGGGCGCGCGGGAGGCCGGCACCTCGACGCCCTTGAGATGGCTCGCGCGCACGACGAGGTCCGCCACGGGCTCGCCCCCGGTCTCGCGTGCGGCGGCGAGCTCGATCGCGGCGCCCATTTCTCGGAGCGTCTTGAAGAGACCGCTGCGGAGCTCGTTCATGCCGACGCCTTCGATCGCGATCTCCGAGCCCGGCACGATGAGGGCCGCTACCGCGGGAAAAGCCGCGGAGGATGGATCGCCGGGCACGGTGAGGTCGGCCCCTTTGAGCTCGCGTTCGCCCTTGACGGTGATCTCGCGGCCGCCGTCGCTGCGGAGGACGGTGGTCACGACGGCGCCGAAATGGCGGAGCATGCGCTCGGTGTGATCCCGCGTTGCAAGCGGCTCCGTGACGGAGGTGTCGCCGGGCGTGTTGAGGCCTGCGAGCAGGATCGCCGATTTCACTTGCGCCGATGGCACCGGCAGCGTGTAGGCGATGGGCAGCGGATCGGTCGTTCCCACGAGGGTGAGCGGCAGGCGGTTCCCCTCGCGCGCGATGATGCGGGCGCCCATGCGCTGGAGCGGCTCGGCGACGCGGCCCATCGGCCGCCGCCGCAGCGAGGCGTCGCCCGTTAAGACCGCGGTGAGCGGATGCGTCGCCATCGCGCCCAGCATCAGACGCGCGCCGGTGCCGGAATTGCCGAAATCGAGAACGTCGCTCGGCTCGGCAAAGCCGCCGACGCCGACGCCGTCGACCGCCCAGGTGCCGTCCTTCCCGCGCTCGACGCGCGCGCCCAGCGCTTTCACCGCCGCCGCTGTGCGCAGCACGTCCTCGCCCCCGAGCAAGCCTGCGATCCGCGTGCGTCCGACCGCGAGCGCGCCCAGGATCAGCGCGCGGTGCGAGATCGACTTGTCGCCGGGCACGCGAATGCGGCCCTTGAGCGGACCGGATGTTCCGGAGGAAACGGGTGTCACGGGAAAATCGACCTCGGCTGCTGCGGCGGCCCCGTTCCTAGCACATCGGGGTAAGTCGCCGACAGGGCTCTTCCCGGGGCCCGGGGCCCCACCCATTTAGCTTTTGACAGGCCCGCGGGTTCGTGGCAATTGGCCGCCGGACCCTCGGAATTCCCGAGGCAAATCGACGGCGGTAGGCGGTAGCGGCAGGAGAGCGGGCGTGGCGAAACCGGAATGGGGTACCAAGCGAATCTGTCCGAATTGCGGTGCGCGCTATTACGACATGCGCCACGACCCCATCATCTGTCCCAAGTGCAAGGCCGAGTACGACCCCGAGGCGCTCCTGAAGACGCGCCGCAAGGCCCCGGTGCAGCCGGAGCCCGAGGTCGAGCCGGTGGCGCCTCCCCAGCCGGAGCCCGAAGCGGAGGAGCCGGAAGCGGCCGAAACCGAGGCGCCGGCGGAAGGCGGGACCGAGGAGGAGGAAGA
Organism: Allostellaceae bacterium; assembly: GCA_035541215.1. Taxonomy (GTDB): domain Bacteria; phylum Pseudomonadota; class Alphaproteobacteria; order ATCC43930; family CGMCC-115725; genus DASZHJ01. The sequence goes on from DATKNV010000057.1 coordinate 36,907, forward strand.
GGAGGAGGTCCTCGAGGACGCCTCCGAGCTCGGCGAGGACGAGGACGACATGGCCGAGGTGATCGAGAACGTCGACGAGGAGGAGCGCTGAGGCGACGCGTCCGCTAACGCATTTCAGGTCTTGCGAAATTCGCCGCCGAGACCATTTCAGGAGTTTCCGCTCCCGCCGCGCGCGGGCTTTGCGCTAAAATGGGAGCGATCGCGGGGTCATAGCTCAGCTGGGAGAGCGCCGCAATGGCATTGCGGAGGTCGGGGGTTCGAATCCCCCTGGCTCCACCAATTTCACGGAAGGGCTCGGCCGGCGACGGCCGGGCCCTTTCTCGCTTCTGAGCCGCGATGACCTCGGACTACGACTACGTCGCCTTCCACGCCGCCGAGCGGCCGCGGGCGGTGGCGCTCGCCGACAATGGCCGCGAGGTCGCCTGCGAGGAGTTCCGGCGCGATGCCGCGAAGCTCACCCGCGCGCTCCGCGAGCTCGGCGTCGCGCGCGGCGCCCTGGTCGCCGTCGGCTGCCGCGACCTTCACCTCCACCTGCTGCTGCTGGTGGCGCTGGAGCGGCTCGGTGCCGCGACCGTCTCGCTCGGCAACGAGCCCGGACACGGCGGCGTAGCGCCGCTCGCGAGCGCCGACCTCGTGCTCACGGAGCAGGGCCTGCCGCCCGCGAGCGTCGAGCGCCAGCACCGGCTCGACGCGGCCTGGCTCCGCCACGCCTTGGGCCTTCCCGAGGATCTCGAGACCGCCGGCCCCGGCGCGGACTCCGAGGAGACCACCCGCGTCCTCCGCACCTCCGGCACGACGGGAGAGGCGAAATGGCTCGCCTTCTCGCGGCGCATGTTCAGCATGCGCGTGCGCAGCTGGTTCTGGTGCAGCGGCCTCGTGCGCGGCTCGCGCTATTTGCTGACGCTGCCGCTCACCTCCGGCGGCGGCTACATCCACGCGATCGCGTGTTTCCGCGCGGGAGCGACGCTGGTCCAGGAGACCCGCCCGGGTGCCGAGCCTGCGGCACTCGGTTCGGCAAGCCACACGACGCTGCTGCCCCTGCGCCTCAGGCAGGTACTCGACGCACTGCCGCGGGGCTTCGCGAAGCCTCAGGGCCTCACCGTCGCCTCCTTCGGCGCCCCGATCTCCGAGGCGCTGCGCGAGCGGGCGGAGGCGCGGCTTGCAAGCCCGCTCCTCGACTTCTATGGCTGCAACGAGGCCGGCTTCGTTTCCGTCATCCGCTCGCGCGGTGCCGCCGGGATCGGCACGCTCATTCCCACTGTCGCCGTCGAGGTGGTCGACGGCAAGGACGCGTCCCTCCCGCTGGGGCAAGCGGGCCGGCTGCGTCTGCGATCCGACAGCATGCCCCGCGGATATGTCGGAGATCCCGAAGCCACGCGGCGCATGTTCCGCGACGGCTGGTTCTATCCCGGCGACGTTGCGATTCTGCACGATGAGAAGCGCCTGCAGGTGCTTGGCCGCGACGACGAACTCATGAACATCGGTGGCGGCAAGCTCGCGCCGGCGGATGCGGAGGACCTCATCGCCGGCGGCTTCCCCGGCTTCGATATCGGCGTCTGCTCATTGCCGAACGAGCAAGGCATCGAGGAGATCTGGATCGCAGTCGCCGGCGGCAGGGAGCGCGAGGGGACGCTCCTGGAGCGCATCCGCGCGGTGATCCCGCTCGGCCCTTATGGGCCGATCCACGTCGTCTATCTCCCGGCCATCCCGCGCACCTCGAACGGCAAAGTCCAGCGCCACCTCCTGAAGGCGGCTGTGCTGGAGGCGACGGGGCGCGGCTAGCTCAGGCGGCCGAGGCGCGTTCCGGCGTCGCTTGCGCGTCCCGGAGGATGAGGTCCGCGGCCTTCTCGCCGATCATGATGGTGGCGGCGTTGGTGTTGCCGGAGACCACCGTCGGCATGATCGAGGCGTCAACGACGCGGAGCTTGCCGACGCCGTTCACGCGCAGCTCCGGGTCCACCACCGCCGCTTGGTCGATCCCCATGCGGCAACTCGTGGTGGGATGGAAGATCGTCGTTCCGCGCGCACGGATGAAGCCGAGGAGCCCGGCGTCGTCGGCGACGCCGGAGCCGGGGTCGCTCTCCGACGCGACATAGGGCTTGAGCGCGGGCGCCGCCATTATGCGCCGTAGGAGCTTCAGCCCCTCGACCATGGTGCGCTTGTCGCCGTCGGTTGCGAGATAGTTGAGGCGGATCTCCGGCGCCATCGACGCATCCGCGCTCTTGATGCGGACCCAGCCGCGGCTTTCCGGCCGGAGCTGACAGATCGAGGCGGTCATGCCGGGCCAGGGATGGAGATTGCCGCCGGGCTTGTCAGCGCTGAAGAGCAGCAGATGCGCCTGCACGTCCGGCGTCTCGAGCCGCGGATCGGTGCGGAAGAACCCGCCGGCATAGCCCGCGCTCACGGCCATAGGCCCCTTGCGGAAGAGGAAATAACGCAGTCCCGCGGCGATCTTGCGGTCGAAGCGGTTGACGACGTCGTTGAGCGTCACGGGCTTGGTCACGCGATAGAGCATGCGCGCCTGCAGATGGTCCTGCAGATCTGCGCCGACGCTGGGGCGGTCGCGCAGCACGGGGATGCCGTGCTCGCGCAGCAGCGCGCTGGGCCCGATCCCCGAGAGCTGCAAGAGCTGCGGCGAGCCGAAGGCGCCGGCGGAGAGGATCACCTCGCCGCGGGTGCGCGCGACGACGTCGAGGCCCTCGTGGCGATACTCGACGCCGCTCGCGGCATTGCCCACGAAGAGCACCCGCTTCGTAAGCGCGCGCGTAACCACCGTCAGATTCTGCCGGCTTCGCGCGGGCTTCAGATAGGCCTTCGCGGTGCTCCAGCGCCGGCCGTTGCGCATGGTCGCCTGGAAATATCCCGCGCCCTCCTGGCCCGCGCCGTTGAAGTCGTCGTTGCGGGGAATGCCTGTCTCCTCGCACGCCTTGATGAAGGCGTCGCAGATCTCGTGCGGCTCGACCTGATCCTGCACCGAGAGCGGGCCGCCTGCGCCGTGGAGGTCGCTTTGGCCGCGCTGCTGGTCCTCGGATTTCTTGAAATAGGGGAGCACGTCCTCGAAGCTCCAGCCGACATTGCCGAGCTGCCGCCAATGGTCGAAATCCTGGCGCTGGCCGCGGATGTAGAGGAGCCCGTTGATCGAGCTCGAGCCGCCGAGCACCTTGCCGCGGGGCTGGGAGATCGAGCGGTTGTTGAGCTCGGGCTCGGGCGCGGTCTGATACATCCAGTTGACGCGCGGATCCGTGAAGAGCTTGCCGTAGCCGAGCGGGATGTGGATCCAGAAATGGTTGTCCTCGCCGCCCGCTTCGAGCAGCAGCACGCGATGCTTGCCCGAGGCAGAGAGCCGGTCCGCCAGCACGCACCCCGCCGACCCTGCGCCAACGATGATGAAATCGAAGACCTCTTCTCCCGCCATGCTTCCTCCGGTCAATGCTGGGAGGCGATGGTAGCGGGATTTGCCGGCCTCAAAAAGGCTTTCACTGCGTCCCCCGCGCATCCTCCGCACCCCCTGCGCGAGAACGCTTTTCGCGCGGAGGCCGCAGTGGTCACGCTAAGGACGCAAGAAGAAGCCGAAGCGCCTTACCGCTCGATCGCGAAGTTGCGGATGTGCTCCGGCATGGCGACGCCCGGCTTGAGCTTCGGATCGGGCTCGGGGGCGCCGATCGTGACGGACATCGGCAGCACCCCCGCCCAGATCGGGAGCGCATAGTCCTCGTCGTCGTCCTTGGGCGGGCCCACGCGCACCTTGGCGGAGACCTCCTTGAGCTGCATCGAGAGCACCATGGTCGCCTTGATCTCCTGCTTGCTGACGGGCCGCAACTCCGCCCAACGCCCGGGGAAGAGGCGCTCGACGAAAGCCTCGAGCGCCTCGAGCTTGTGCGCGTCGTCGGTGACCTGCTCGGCGACGCCCAAGGCCATCACCGAGCGGTAGTTGATGGAATGATGGAAGCCCGAGCGGGCGATCACGAGCCCGTCGACATGCGTCACCGTGAGGCACGCCCTGACACCCTTCGCGAGGGTGCGCAGCATGCGGCTCGCGGAGGAGCCGTGCCAGTAGACATGGTCGCCCTCGCGCCAATAGGAGGTCGGCGTCACCAGCGGCTGCCCCTCGACGACGTAGCCGACGTTGCAGATGAAGCCCGCATCGAGGATGCCGTAGACGGTCTCGCGGTCGTATTTCCCGCGCTCGCCCAGGCGCTTCACGCGGGTCATCTCGGTAGGCGTGAAACTGTCCATGATGTCTTGCCCTCAGCTCCGATTGCGCTCGACGACGATCTCCGCGACTTCAGGCTCGCCTTCGCTCCGCAAGCCCTCGATGACGCCCGCGCGGTCCTCGGCGGGGCGGTTCTGGCTCATCTTCCATTTGCCCTCGAGCCGCTCGATCGGCAGCTCGAAGCCGACGATCGCCCTGAGCATGCCCTTGACGAACTCCGCGGGCGCGTCGCTCACGGCCCAGGGTTGCGCGCGCGCGGCTTCGTGGGTTGCCGTGAGCCGCGTCACCAGCTTGAGGAGCCGCTCGGGATCGTCGAAGAAGCGCACGCGGCCATAGGCGTGGACTGCGGCGTAGTTCCAGGTTGGCACCACCTTGCCGGTCTGGCGCTTCGTCGCATACCAGGATGGCGTGACGTAGGCATCGGGACCAAGGAAGATCGCGAGCGCCCGCACCTTCTCCGAGGCGTCCTTCCATTGCGGATTGGCGCGCGCTATGTGGCCGATGAGCGTGCCGTAGGGCGCGGGCTCGGGATCGACGAGCATGGGGACGTGGCTCGCGGTCATCTCCTCGGAGCCGAGCGTCACCAACGTGCCGAGCTTGATGGCGCGGATCTTCTCGTGCAGTACCGGCACGCGCTCTTCTGCGAAATTCGCGGGGACGTACATCTTCCTCTCCCGAAAGCGCGGGGCATCGGGGGAAGGATGCCATCGAACTGGATTGCCGTGTAGCTCCGGTCCTAGAATATCGATAGGTCCAGTTGGGAGCGCCCAAAATGCCCGCAAGATCCGTCTCGCCGCTCTGGAACAGCCTCGCCCTCGACCGCGGCGCCCAGGCCTCGCTTCAGGATCAGATCGTCGGCTACTTCCGCGCGGCGGTGCTGGAGGGAAGATTCGAGGCGGGGACGCGCGTGCCGTCCTCGCGCGCGCTCGCGGGGGACCACGGCGTTGCCCGGATCACCGCGGTGCAGGCCTATGAGCGCCTGATCGCCGAGGGCTATCTGGTATCGCGCCCGGGCTCCGGCCTTTTCATCGCGGAGGATCTGCCGGAGCACCCCGTGCGGCCCGATGCCCGTCCGCGCCGCGCGGGCGCAAAACCGCCGCGCCTCGGCCGCGACAAGGCGCTGGGGCTTCCGCCGCGTCCCCTCGAGCACCTGCCGCTCACCGCGGGCCTGCCCGCTCTCGACCGGTTTCCGTGGACGGATTGGGCGCGCATCACCGCGCGGCTGCTGCGCGAGCGGCCGCAGGCGCTCCTCGGCTATTGCGATCCCCGCGGCGAGCGGGAGCTGCGCCAGGCGATCGCGCAATACCTCGCGGCCAACCGCGGCATCGCCTGCGACCCCGATCAGATCCTGGTGGTCGCGGGCTCGCAGCAGGGCATCGATTTGACGGCCCGCGCGCTCGCCGAGCCCGGCGATCGCGCCTGGGTCGAGGAGCCGGGCTATCCCGCGGGGCGCGCGGCGCTCCGCTCCGCGGGCTTCGAGCTCGTGCCGGTGCCGGTCGATGGCGAGGGCATCGACGTCGGCACCGGTGTGCGCCTCGCCCCCCGCGCGCGTCTCGCACTGGTCGCACCCTCACACCAATACCCGCTGGGCGCCGTGATGAGCCTGCGCCGCCGGCTCGCGCTCCTCGACTGGGCCGAGAGTGCCGATGCCTGGGTCCTCGAGGACGACTACGACGGCGATTACCGCTACAGCGGGCGGCCGCTCGCGCCCCTCCATATGCTCGACCGCGGGAGCCGCGTGCTCTTCCTCGGCACCTTCAGCAAGGTGCTGGCGCCGGGATTGCGCCTCGGCTACCTCGTGGTGCCGCCCGCCGCGGTCGAGCGCTTCGCCGCCCTCAAGGCCGCCTCGGACCGGCACGCTCCGGGCCTCCTGCAGCTCGCGCTTGCGCGCTTCATCGGAGAGGGGCGTCTCGCCGCCCATCTCCGGCGCATGCGCACGCTCTATGCGAGCCGCCGTGCAGCGCTGCTGGAAGCGCTCGCCGCCGAGGCCGGCGGGCTCCTGGAAGCGCGAGGCTCGCCCGAAGCGGGCCTTCACCTCGTGGCTCATCTCCGGCGCCGCATCGACGACGTCGCCGCAAGCGACCGCTCGCTCGCCGCCCGCGTCTACGCGGCACCGCTCTCGAGCTACTACGCCGGCACCAAGCGCGAGCGCGGCTTCGTGCTGGGCTTCGCGGGGACGCCGGAGGAGCAGATGCGTGGCGCGGTACGCCGCCTCGCCGCGGCGGTGCAAACTGGAGCCAAATGACCCCGCGAAGACGACTTCCGAGCAGACCCGAGTCTTGAGTCACGGCCGAAGGGGGGCTAGGCCCTTGCGCGCCGCTTCAGGCACGCGATTCGCGCAATTTCATCAAAGCTTTGCCCTTCTTCTTGATTGGCTTCCGCGCAATGCTTATCTAACCCTGCGGGGTGCCTTTTGGGCCCCGATCGTCTGCTCGCTCGCCGCTCGAGGAGGAGGCTCATGTCGCGACTTACCGTATTCAATTCGCCGCTGCTGCTGGGATTCGACCATTTCGAGCGCATGCTCGACCGCGTCAGCAAAGCTCAAGCCGACGGCTATCCCCCCTACAACGTCGAGCAAACCGGCGAGAACGCGCTCCGCTTGACCCTGGCGGTGGCGGGGTTCCGGCTCGAGGATCTCAGCATCCAGGTCGAGGACAACCAGCTCATCGTCCGCGGCAAGCAGCGCGAGGAAGGCGAGCGCGTGTTCCTCCACCGCGGGATCGCCGCGCGGCAGTTTCAGCGCGCCTTCGTGCTCGCGGAGGGCATCGAGGTCAAGAGCGCCTCGCTCGACAGCGGCCTCCTCAACATCGACCTCGTGCGCCCGCAGCCCGAGAGCCGCGTGCGCACGATCGAGATCAAGGGCGCAGGCGCCAAGCCCAGGACCCTCGACCTCGCCGCGGATAAAGCGCGGGGCTAGTACCGTTATACTCTCGGAGTTGGCCCGGGCATGACCGGGCTGGAAAGGTAGAGACCGATGAACGCGATCGAGAGATTGAAGCACATCACGCCGAAGGAATTCGCGCTCCTGGGCATGAACGATGTGGCCTACGTGAAGCGCGTGATCGTCAACGACGAGGTCGGCTACGCCATTCACAGCGCCGACGGCACGCAGGTCGCGGTCTTGGCGGACCTCGCGGTTGCCTATGCCGCGATTCGCCAGCACGAGCTCGAGCCCGTGAGCCTGCACTGAGCTTAGAAGCGCCGAGGGGGCTTCGGCGGGCGGGTCCTTCGGGACCCGCCCGATTTATTTTGGGGCTCAGGCGAAATGCGCGAGGGCGGCGCTCGCGAGCGCGCCCAGGATCACCACGAGCCAGGGCGGCACTCTCCAAAACACCAGCAGTAGGAAGGCGCCGAGCGCCAGGGTGAAATCCGCGGGCGCCAGGATGGCGCTGGTCCAGACGGGGCGGTAGAGCGCCGCCAGCAGGAGGCCCACGACGGCGGCGTTGACGCCCTTCAGCGCCGCCTGCGCCGCGCGCTGGTGGCGGAGCACGTCCCAGAACGGCAAGCCGCCGAGCACCAGCAGGAAGGACGGCAGGAAGATCGCGCCGAGGCAGAGAAGGGCGCCGAGCCAGCCGTTCGGAGCCGGCGTCATCGCGGCGCCGAGATAGGCCGCGAAGGTGAAGAGCGGCCCCGGCACCGCCTGCGCCGCGCCGTAGCCCGCGAGAAAGGCATCGTTCCCGATCCAGCCCGGCGGCACCACCGAGGCCTGCAGCAGCGGCAGCACGACGTGTCCGCCGCCGAAGACGAGTGCGCCCGAACGGTAGAAGCTGTCGAGAAGCGCCAGAGCGTGATTGCCGCTTGCGCCAGCGATCATCGGCAGCGCGATCAGCAGCAGGAAGAACACCGCGAGCAATAGCGCGCCCGCGCGGCGCCCGACGGGCACGCGGAGCGGCGAGACGCTCTCGTCGCTCTGAGCACCGAGGATGAGCCAGCCCGCGAGTCCGCCCGCGACGATCGCGCCGACCTGGCCGAGGGTCGAGGGCACCGCGAGCGCCAGGCCCGCCGCCAGCACCGCGAGCGTCGCGCGCGGCCGGTCCGGCGCGAGGCTCCTCGCCATGTTCCAGACCGCCTGCGCCACGACCGCCACGGCGACGATCTTGAGTCCATGGAGGGGTGCCGCTCCCGCGACGTCGCCCAGCGTGCCCACCCCATAGGCAAAGAGCGTGAGCGCGATCGCCGAGGGCGCGGTGAAGGCGACCCAGGCCGCGAGCGCGCCCGCTAATCCCGCGCGCAGCAATCCCACGGCGATTCCCAGCTGGCTGCTCGCGGGGCCCGGCAGGAATTGGCAAACCGCCAGCAGATCGGCAAAGCCGCGCTCGTCGAGCCACTGCCGACGCGCGACGAACTCCTGGCGGAAGTAGCCGATATGCGCGACCGGACCGCCGAATGAGGTGAGGCCGAGGCGAAGGAAGACGAGAAAGACTTCGCGAGCCGTGCGGGGATGCGCGGGGCTCGGAGGGGGTGAAGTGGCCGTCATCGAAATGGGTTCCAATGTCCGGAATGGCCGACCCGGACCGAGAGACGCCGGGCTCGAAGGAAAAAGGGGCGCGATCGGATCGATTGACGCCCCCGGCACCGCCCTCGCGGCCTGTTACGTTATCGGATTCCGATAATATTCTAGCCGGGGACAAGGAATTGGCAAGACCGGTGAGCTGCTGTCGATCGATGGAAAATCAGCGCCGCTCGTCCGAGAGAAGCTCGCCGAAGAGCTCCCTCACCTTGGCCTTTGCCGATCGCAATGCCTTGCGGCCGGCGGCGGTCGCGCGGTAGATGCGGCGCAAAGATTTGCCGGAGCGTTGCTTCGTCGAGCGTAAATATCCCTTCCTCTCGAGGCCGTGCAGGATCGGATAGAGGGTCCCGGCGCTCAGCCGGTACCCGTGCCGCCCAAGCTCCTCGATCATGGAGAGGCCGTAAACCGGCTCCTGCGCCGCATGGTGCAGCACGTGGAGCCGTATGAGCCCTGTATAAAGGAACCTGTTGTCCATTGTGCGGGTTCTGCGGCCGTTCTTGGGCGGAGCTTACGTCGATGCGGCCTCCGCGTCACGCTGGAGCGCGGCTCGCTCTCCGCCGACGCACTCGAAATTCGATATCCGCTGACCTAGATCAATGCCTGCGGTTGAGTTTCGTCGATGCTGGCATCGACTTACCAGACCGGGAGGTCGCACATGGAAATCTCGACGCACGATCTCTGGACAGTATTGCATGGCATGGGCTTCGGCGCGCTCTTCATGCTCGCCTTTTCCGGCGCTCTCGCGGAAATCTACCGCATGGCGGCCTCGGGGCCGGGGGGCCAGCCGAGCAGTCGGGAGCGGACCCTGCTCAACTTCTATCTCGTGGCAATGGTGATTCTCGCCTGGTTCACCGTGATCTCCGGCGCCTACGTCGTCTATCCCTGGTACCGCGCGGTGCCACCGGCGGGTACGACCGACCTCGCGGATTATCCCCGCCGCTTGTTGCTCTCGAGCGGCAAGACGTCCGAATGGCACAACGTCGGGATGGAGTGGAAGGAGCACGTGGCCTGGATCGCGCCGATCGCCATGACGATGGTGGCTTACGTCATCATGAAATACGGTCGCGCCCTCACTAAGCCGCGGCATCTCCGCACCGCCGTTCTCGGCTTTACCGTGGCTGCCTTCGTCGCCACGGGCGTTGCCGGCGCATTCGGCGCCTTCCTGAACAAATACGCGCCGGTTCGCGGTGGGTCGGTGATCATCCTGATGGAGGGCGAGCAATGAGCGTTTCGCGGAATCCTTCCGACGTCGACTCCATCCTGAACGGCGCGGGCGCCGCGGCGCTCTTGGCGGCCGGCATCGGCTGCGCCGTCCTCGGCATCCTGGCCTTGGCCGGCGACGCATCCGAGAGGATCGGCAGCTTTCTAAACTTCTATAATCCCACGGGCACGCTCTCGGGCGTAACGGATCTGGCCATCCTCGCCTGGCTCGTCTCCTGGTTCGTGCTCAATCGCGCCTGGCGTGATCGAACGGTCGCCATGGTCAAGGTGAGCGTGCTGTCCTTCGCGCTGCTGGCGGTGGGGTTCCTGCTGACCTTCCCGCCCTTCATGGACCTGCTGCAGGGCAAGTAGCGCCGCAGGCATCGCAGGCCGCGCGGCCGGTCAGGCCGCGTGGCTCGCGGTGCGGTCGGTGAGGAGCGCGGTCAGGGCGTCGACGTTGTCGGTGCCGCGGAGCTTCTCGCACATGGCGCGGTCGCGGAAGAGGCGCGAGATCCGCGCGAGCGCTTTCAGGTGATCGGCACCCGCGTCCTCTGGCGTCAGCAGCAGGAAGATGAGATCGACCGGCCGCTCGTCCACGGCCTCGAAATCGATCGCCTTCTCGAGCCGCGCGAACATGCCGAAAGGCTTGCTGAGGCCGCCGATCCGCGCATGCGGAATCGCCGTGCCCATGCCCATGCCGGTGCTGCCGATACGCTCGCGCTCCCAGAGCTTGTCGAAGATCGCGCGCTCGTGCAGGCCCGACTGCGTCGCCGCCCGGCGCGCCAGCTCCTGCAGCACCTGCTTCTTGGTGCTGCCCCGCATGGCCGCAATCACTCTGCCGGGCCCGAGCAGATCGGCGATATCCATGGAATGATGACCTGGTTGCTGTTGGAATCCGGTAGACGTCAGGAGCGCGTGCCGCCGCACGGCGGCAGTGCCTCGGTCCGCTGCTCTATCGCGATGTCACGCATGAGCGACCTCAACCGGTTCGTTGACGCGTTTGCACTCGTTGCTGCCGGTCGTCCGCGGGGGAGGACCATAGGAGCGGGGTCGGCGGGAGTCAAGATTGTGCCCTCAGAGCCGGAGCGTCTTCTCGCGCCGGCGCTGTACGGAGGAGGGGATGCGCATGGCCTCGCGGTATTTCGCGACCGTGCGGCGCGCGATGTCGACGCCGTCCTTGACGAGGAGCGCCACGATCTGATCGTCGGAGAGCACGCGGTCGACGGGCTCGGCCTCGATCATGCTCTTGATGCGGAAGCGCACGGTCTCCGCGGAGAGCGCATCGGCGCCGCCGGTCGCGGAGATCGCGGAGGTGAAGAAGTATTTGAGCTCGAAGATGCCGCGCGGGCTCGCCATGAACTTGTTGGAGGTGACGCGGCTCACGGTGCTCTCGTGCATGCCGATCTCCCCGGCGATGTCGCGCAGCACCAGCGGGCGCAGGTGCTGGATGCCGCGGCGGAAGAAGCCCTCCTGCTGGCGCACGATCTCGCGCGCGACCTTGAGGATGGTGGTGGCGCGTTGGTGCAGCGCTTTGACCAGCCAATTGGCGGATTGGAAGCGCTCGCTGAGGTATTCCTTCTCGGGCTTGCCCTTGGCGCCCTTGCTCACCTGCGCGTAATAGGCGTTGTTGACGAGGACGCGCGGCAGCGCCTCGCTGTTGAGCTCGACGATGAACCCGCCCTCGCCGTCCGGACGCACCGTCACGTCGGGGATCACGGGATCGGCGATCACGGGATCGAAGGCGAGGCCGGGCTTCGGATCGAGCGCCTTGAGCTCGGCCGCCATCGCCTGGATGTCCTCGGCATCGACGCCGCAGAGCCGCGTCAGCTCCGTGAGATTGCGGCTCGCGAGCAGCGGCAAATTCGCGAGCAGCGCCTGCATCGCGGGATCGAGCCGGTCGCGTTCCCTGAGCTGCAGCGCAAGGCACTCCGCGAGATTGCGTGCGAAGACGCCCGGAGGATCGAGCCGCTGCAGTTTGCGCAGCACGTTCTCGACGGCGGAGATCTCGGCGCCGAGGCGCTCGGCGACCTCCGCGATCTCGCCCCTCACGTAGCCGGCCTCGTCCACGAGATCGAGAAGATGGAGCCCGATCATCCGCTCCGCGGGGTCGCGGAGGTCGAGCTGGATCTGGTCGAGGAGATGGTCGTGGAGCGTCGTTGCGCGCGTCAACGTCTGATCGAGGCCGGGAAGCGCGTCCGCCGCGGCGGCCCTGGGTTTCAGGGATTGCCAGGCGACGGGGTCGCCCGCGAGGTCGAGATTGCCCTCGCCCTCGCTCCCGGCGGCCTCGGTCCAGAGTTCGCGGCCGTCGGCCTCGGCCGCGCTTTCCGCGGGCTCGGGCTCGGCCGCGGGCGCGTCCGCGGGCGGCTCCTCGTCGCGCTCCAGGAGGGGATTGCCCTCGAGCTCCGCCTCCACGTAGGCGCTGAGCTCGGTCTGCGAGAGTTGCAGCAGCTT
>DATKNV010000058.1:0-8352 GCA_035541215.1 Allostellaceae bacterium
GGGCTCGGCAAGCCCGTCTTCGGCTACAGCAACGTCGGCGCGGAGTACCGGTCGCGGCTCGAGGCCGCGGGCTTGGCCGCGCACGATGGCGAGAAATGGCGCGACCCGCTGGGCATGCTCGTCGAGGATTTCGGCAACGCCGATAATCTCATGCTCGACGCCTGCCTCGCCGAGGGTGGATTCCCGATGGTGCGGATGGAGGTCGCGGAGGAGAACCGCTTCCGGGACCTCCGGGGCTTCGAGGCCTGCCTCAGGCTCGCAGGCCGCGCGCTCCTCGGCGAGCCCGCGCTGAAAGCGAGGCGCTCGTGAGCCACGACGTCGCGCTTCCCGCCAAGCCCGCGCGCCAGCGCGAGATCCTCGACCGCCTCGCGCTCTTCGAGCGCCTCGCGGCGCTCGCGGAGGAAGGCGAGCCAGACCGGCGCAAGGTCGTGGAGACGATCAAGGAGGCGGCGCAGGCGGGACGGCTCACGCTCCGCGAGCGCTTCGAGAGCGGCGGCTCCTCGGGCGCGGAGACGGTGCGCGGCCTGAGCTTCCTCATGGATCAGCTGGTACGCGCGCTCTACGACTTCGTCACGACGAAGGTCTACCCGCTCGCGAACCCGACCGCGGGCGAGCACATGGCGGTGGTGGCGGTGGGCGGCTACGGACGCGGCGAGCTCGCGCCCTTCTCGGACATCGATCTCCTCTTCCTGCTGCCCTACAAGCCCACGCCCTACACCGAGCAGGTCGTGGAGTACCTCCTCTATACGCTCTGGGACCTGGGCCTCAAGGTCGGGCACTCCACGCGGACGGTCGAGGAGTGCATCCGCCAGGCCAAGGGCGACCTCACGATCCGCACGGCGCTCCTCGAGGCGCGCTATCTCTGGGGCGACCAGCGGCTCCATGCGGATTTGAGGCAGCGCTACGAGAGCGCGATCCTGAAGGGCTCCGCCGCCGAATTCGTCGAGGCGAAGCTCGCGGAGCGCGACGAGCGGCACAACCGCCTCGGGGATTCGCGCTATCAGGTCGAGCCCAACATCAAGGAGGGCAAGGGCGGCCTGCGCGATCTCCACACGCTCTTCTGGATCGCGAAATTCATCTACCGCATCGACGACGTGGAGAAGCTCGTCGAGCTCGGCGTGCTCTCGGCCAAGGAGTCGCGCCGATTCCAGCGCGCGCAGAACTTCCTCTGGACCGTGCGCTGCCACCTCCACTGGATCGCCGGCCGCGCCGAGGACCGCCTCACCTTCGACCGCCAGAGCGAGATCGGGCGGCGCATGGGCTACACCGACCACGCGGGAACGCGCGGCGTCGAGCGCTTCATGAAGCACTATTTCCTGATCGCGAAGGATGTCGGCGACTTGACGCGCATCTTCTGCGCCCAGCTCGAGGCGGAGCAGCAGCGCCGGCCCTTCCTGCTGCGGCGCTGGGCCTTCTTCCGGCGGCAGATCGGCGCCTTCGTCATGGACCGCGGCCGGCTCGACGTGGCATCCGAGACCGCCTTCGCCGAGGATCCCGTGAACCTGATCCGGCTCTTCCAGGTCGCGGACGAGCACGAGGTCGACATCCACCCGCACGCGCTCCGTCTCGTCACACAGTCGCTGAAGCTCATCGACCAGAAGCTCCGCGCCGATCCCGAGGCGAACCGGCTCTTCATGGAGATCCTGACCTCGCGGAAGTCGCCGGCGATCTCGCTCCGGCGCATGAACGAAGCCGGCGTCTTCGGGCGCTTCGTCCCGGATTTCGGCCGGGTCGTCGCGCAGATGCAGTACGACATGTACCACCACTACACGGTGGACGAGCACACGATCTTCGCGATCGGCATCCTGCACGACGTCGAGACCGGCGCGCTCCAGGAGGAGCTGCCGCTGGCGTCCTCGATCGTCCACACGATCGACTCCCGCCGCGCGCTCTATCTCGCGGTCCTCCTGCACGACATCGCCAAGGGCCGCGGCGGCGACCATTCCGTGCTCGGCGCCGAGGTCGCGCAGAAGCTCGGGCCCCGCGTGGGCCTCACGGAAGAGGAGACGGAGACGGTCGCCTGGCTCGTGCGCTGGCACCTCCTCATGAGCAACACCGCTTTCAAGCGCGACATCGACGATCCCCAGACGATCCGCGACTTCGCGGAGAAGGTGCAGTCGCCGGAGCGCTTGAAGCTCCTCCTCATCCTCACCGCCGCGGACATCCGCGCGGTCGGGCCCAAGGTCTGGAACGGCTGGAAGGCGAGCCTGCTGCGCGAGGTCTATCACCGCACGGTCGAGGTGATGTCGGGCGGCCTCGCCGCGGAGGAGGGCGCCTCCCGCGTCGCGGCCGCGCAGCAGGCGGTGCGCGCGCTGCTGCCGGATTTCTCGGATGCCGAGTTCGCGGAGCTCATCGCGCGGGGATATCCCTCCTATTGGGTCTCCTTCGAGGCGGAGACGCTCGCGCGCCACGCGCGGCTCATGCGCGAGGCGGAGCAGCGCAAGCAGCCGCTCTGGGTCGAGACCCGCGTCGATCCCAAGATCTCCGTGACGGAGGTGACGCTCTACACCGCCGACCATCCCGGCCTCTTCTCGCGGATGGCGGGGGCGCTGGCGCTCGCGGGCGCGAACATCGTCGACGCCAAGATCCTGACCATGGCGAACGGCATGGCGCTCGACACCTTCTGGGTCCAGGACGCCGAGGGCGGCGCCTTCGACCGGCCGGAGAAGCTCGCGAAGCTCGCGGTGCTCTTCGAGCACGTCCTCACGGGCGAGCGGAAGCCGCAGGCGGAGCTCGCGGCACCCAAGCCCTACTCCGCGCGCACGCGCGCCTTCAGCGTGCCGCCGCGCGTCCTCATCGACAACCGCGCGAGCGCCACGCACACGGTGATCGAGGTGAACGGCCGCGACCGTCCGGGCCTCCTCTTCGAGGTGACGCGCGCGCTCACCCAGCTCAACCTGCAGATCTTCTCCGCGAAGATCTCGACCTACGGCGAGAAGGTCGTGGACGTCTTCTACGTCAAGGACCTCTTCGGGCACAAAATCGAGCACGAGAAGAAGCTCGCGGACATCCGCCAGCGCCTGATCGAGGTGCTGGCCGAGCCCGGCGCCGAGGCGGAGGCCCAGCCGCTCATCCGCCGCCGCCGCGCCGACGAGGTCGCGGCGGAGTAGCGCCCTATCCACGCGAAGCCTTCAAATTGCTACAACGATAATTCGTTGCGGAGCGGTAGAGTCCGTCCACTCGAAATTTGACGGGGAGACTCGCGCGTTGGCGCGAGCCCGGATGGGACCGCTGCGGCGGCCCGCCGGCCACGGCCTCGTGCGCGAATTCGGCCGATCCGATCTCTGGCGCCGGCGCTGCCGGCTTTCTCGGAGGGGAGTCCCATGCCTCATCAAACCTCAGGCGATCCCGCGACGGCGGTGACACCGGCGCAGGTCGCGTGCTGCCCGCAGCTCGAGCCCTGCGAGGTCTGCGACGTCCTCAATTTCCCCTATCGATTGCCCTTCAAGCCGGTCGTCGGCGACCAGCGGCAGACCGTGCCCGTGACGGTCACGCTCAATTTCCGGCTCACGCGCTGCTCCGGGCCGCTCTCGCTCGGAGACCTCCTCTATACGACGACGCTGCTGCCGGGCGAGAAGGTGCGGCTGCAATCGAGCGACCGCCACACCCGCTTCAGCTACGACAGCGAGACGCAGCTCAGCTACTACAACGAGAACACTTCCGAGGAATCCTATTACGCCGCGGGGATGGCGTACGGGATGAGCAATCTCAACGTGCTGGACACCACCAATGCCAGCTCCTCCTTCGGCTCCTCCTCCGTGAGCGGGGGCGGCGGCGCGGGGCTCGACCTCGGCATCTTCAGCATCGGCGGCTCCGTCTCGGGCAGCTCCTACGACGCAAATTCCACGAGCTCGCTCGCGCACTCGCTGAGCCAGCACGCGCAGTCCCTGAGTCAGCACATGGAGGTGAGCACGCGTGCCGCCGCCTCGACCTCGATCGGCGAGGTCGCGACGCGCAACCACACGCAGACGGAGTCCGACGACCAGTACGAATCCGCCTCGCGAACCTTCTCGAACCCGAACCACTGCCACGCCGTCACCTTCCTCTTCTACCGCATCAACAAGTGTCAGACGCTCGAGTTCGAGCTCGTGAGCATCGACCGCCGTGTCGACGATCCCGCGGCGCCCACGGGAGTGACGCTCAACCCGCCGAAGCCCGCGACGAACGTCGCGGTGCGCTCGAGCCTCGTGCTCGCCACCGCGACGAGCCGCCTCGAGGTGGCCCAGCGCGCGCAGCAGAGCGTCCCCGTGGAGCAGGGCGGCGGGAGCCTGCTGGCGGGAAGCGCGCTCGCGCGCGGCATCGCGGTCTTCGCGCAGCAGCAGATCGCCGCGAACCTCCGCCAGCTCGCCCTGCAGCAGGTCGATCAGGACCTCGTCAAGGAAGGGCTCCTCGACAAGGTCGGCGGCACGGTCTCGGCCGCCGCGCAGAAGGCGCTCGGATGGGAGCGCGAGATCGCGCTCCCGACGCCCGGCGTCCTCGTCAAGGGCTGCCTCGACGACTGCGACATCTGCGAGCCGGAGCTGCAGAAGAAGATCGAGCTCGAGCTCGAGCGCATGGACCTCGAGAACCAGCTCCTCAAGAAGCGGATCGACCTCCTGGCGAACTCGCAGGAGTACCGCTGCTGCCCCGCGGGCGAGGAGGACACCGTCACGCCGAAGCCCTGAGCGGCTGCGGCGCGGGCGCTCGAGGCCTTCCGCGCAGCAAGTCCTTGACGCGGCCGCGCAGACGGTCGCGGCGGATCTTGCCGGCCTCGTTGCGGGGGATGGCGTCGAGCCTGAGGATGATGACGCGGCCGAGCTGGCGCGCGCCGAAGGCCCTGCGGACGCGCTCGTGCCGCGGAAATGCGAGCG
Organism: Allostellaceae bacterium; assembly: GCA_035541215.1. GTDB lineage: Bacteria > Pseudomonadota > Alphaproteobacteria > ATCC43930 > CGMCC-115725 > DASZHJ01. Next base: position 4,851 of record DATKNV010000058.1, read on the forward strand.
CCGCAGGTCCGAGAGAACTCAATTAACATCGAGCGGCGAGCGGGGCAAATCTCGTGGAGCCCGCGACTTTCCGCTCGCACGCAATTGACAAGCCTTGCGTTCCAGTCGAGGCTCAAGCGGAGATGAGCGAGCGCCGCGACATCGCCACGATCAACGCCGATCCTCGCCTCAGGGTGCGGATCGTCAGCGATGCGCTTCAGTGGGAGCCCTGCGAGGTTCCCGGCGCAGTGTGGAAGGTTTTGGAGCACAACGGCCGCATGCCCGGGCGCTACACGGCGCTCATGCGCTGGCAGGAGCGGCAGCCGCTCGACTTTCACGTCCACGAGGCCGGCGAGGAAGTGCTGGTGCTCGACGGCAGCTTCGACGACGAGTACGGCGAGTACGGGGCCGGCGTCTATATGCGAAATCCGCCGGGCTCCTCGCACCGGCCGACCACGCATGCGGGCTGCCTCATGCTGGTGAAGAGCCGGCAGATGTCGGCCGAGGACGGCCAGCGCGTGGTCGTGGACACGAGGCGCGCCCCTTGGATGGCCGGGGTCGGAGAAGGCGTGACCGTGCTGCCGCTCTACCAGCGGGGAGGCGAGAACGTGTCGCTGCTGCGGCTCGAGAAGGGCTCGAGACAGATTCCGCACCGCCATCTCGGCGGCGAAGAGATTTACATCATCTCCGGCTCGCTCCGCGACGAGTTCGGTGAGCACCGCGCCGGCACCTGGCTCCGCTACCCCGCCATGAGCAGCCACGAGCCCCGGAGCGAGCGCGGTTGCCTCCTTTACGTCAAATCCGGCCACCTCACCTCCGCGCGCGCGGCCTGACCGGAGTGTGAACTTACAAGAGCGCCGCGCGGCGACTTGCCGGATTCCACCCTGGCCTCGAGAGCGGCCCCCGCTCGCCGCAGATGGTGCGCCCGAAAAGCCCCAGCGGCAGAGACTCTCTAACCGGCGCCTTCGCTCTTCGGGGGTACGATGCATTTTGCCGTGACGCCGTTCCCCGGTGAATCGATCGCGCTCGATGTCGACGATCCTCGGGGGGTCGAGAGCAATGGTCCAAGGCAATAGCCAGGCCATCACTCGCTTTCATCCGTTTCTTCTCGATTGGCGGACCCGGAGCGAGGGTTGGGCGGCCGCACGATGAAACCGCCTATCGCGAGAGCTCTGGGTATCGCCGAGACCCGGTCCGATCGTTGGCGGAAGCGTACTTCCAAGCCTTATTGTTCCCGCGAGCGCGGATGACGATTGCTGACGATCACGTAAAAGTGATCGAGCGATAAACACGTTTCGCTTGGCGTGGGAGAGGGATTTCTTCGGACCGCGTCCTGGGCAGTCCAATTGGGCGATCGAATGAAATTTGTCGTTTTATGGATTCTCCAGGCGTGGTCCGGCCCCCGCTCCGACATTAATTTGGCGACGACGGCGCGACATCAGTCGCCTTCGCGCATTCAAGTTGGGGTGAATGAAATGTTGTCCCATGCATCGATGGATGCCCGGCTTCCGCCTCTCCGGCGCCGATTAGGGCATGCGGCGGAATCGCGAGACAACCATCCGCGCCTTCGCTTCTGACATGCACGGGAAATTCGGCGGACCCGCGCGGCCGAGGACGCGGGGTGGAATGGCCCTCCTGCACGAGAGCGCCGCGATCGCGAGACGCAGCGACGAGAGATTGCTGCCGCTGCTGCGATTATTCCGATTCGTCCTCGCGGTCCCAGCGATGCCCCTCGCCTTCCTGTGGCGCCGCCTGAAATCGGGAAGCCGCCGGCGGAGCGCGGAGCGCTATCTCAGGACATTGCCCGACGCCATCCTCAGCGACATCGGTATCGCGCGCTCGGAAATCCCATACATCGCGTCCGAGCCGCCCGAGGCCTGGGGCGGGTGGCGCAACGGCGCGCGCTTATGGCGTGGACCGGATCACCAATCCAGCCGCATTGCTCGTCGCCGCACATCCCGGCGCCGTTGACAATCCGCTGCGAGGCTTGGCGCGAGGAATTCTCCCGGGAGTTCTGCCGGGTCCGCCAAATTTCGGATTCTCACGGCGACCGCGGTTGCGGCCTCGGACCGGACAGCGCGAGCTCCGTTCCGTCGGTGTCCGCCCGGTGAAACCGTATCGGGCGGCATTGACATCCTACGCGGCAGTCGCGAGTCTCGCTCATCGCACGCACTGGGAAGGGGCGCGTCAGAAATGCTCGTCAATGCGGATTTGAGTCTGCGCGCGGTGGTGCGAACGGCGGAGATGCCGTGGACGCCCTCGCCGCTCCCGGGGGTCGAGCGCAAGATGCTCGATCGCGACGGCGGCGAGGTCGCGCGTGCGACGAGCCTCGTGCGCTACGCGCCCGGCAGCTTCTTCGATGCGCACGAGCACGGCGGGGGCGAGGAGTTCCTGGTGCTGGAGGGCGTCTTCTCCGACGAGCTCGGCGACTATCCCGCCGGGACTTACGTGCGCAATCCCCCGGGCTCGCGCCACCGGCCCTTCAGCCGCGAGGGCTGCACACTCCTCGTGAAGCTCCGGCAGATCGCGCCCGAGGACGGCGCCCACGTCGTCATCGACACCGGCAAGGCCGAGTGGACGCCCTATCCCGGCGCCGAGGGGCTCTCCATGACGATGCTGCACACGCACGGCCGCGAGCGCGTCTACATGCTGCGCTGGGGCGCGCGGGTGAGCTATCCCATGCACCGTCACGCCGCGGGCGAGGAGGTCTTCGTCCTCGCGGGCGAGCTCCGCGACAATCACGGGACCTATCCCGCGGGCACCTGGATCCGCAACCCCGTCGGCAGCGAGCACGAGCCCTTCTCGAAGGAGGGCGCGCTCCTCTTCGTCAAATCGGGACACCTCCTCGCGCCCGTGCGCTACCCGCAAGCGGCGTGACACGGTGCGTGCCGCCTCGCTTCTCCTCGCGGCGGCATTGCTGCTGGCCGGGGCGGGCGTGGCGCTTGCCGAGGACGCGCCGCCTCCGGAACTTCGTGCTGCCTTGGCGGCGCTCCGCGGACATTTCTCGGAGAACCCCGATACCGGCGGCGCCTCTTCGGCTTTCGACCCGATCAAGCACGCGCTCCGCGATTGGCTCCTCGCGCACCTGCCGCCGGAGAAGCCCACGGAGGAGTCCGTTTCGGCGCTCGCGGAAGCGATCAACTCTTCGCTGAAGCAGGCCGATCTTTTCTGCCCCGGCGGTGGCGGCGAGGAGGGACCTTGCACGCACGACCGGGAGTTCTTTCCGCTGGGCTACCTCGACGAAGTCCGCCTCGAGCTGCACGACTGGGGCGATGCCGGGATCTTTCTCGCCGCCAGGACCGCGGTCGGCGTCTCCTGCGGCTTCGACGTCTCCGCCTACATCTTTGCCTGGAGCGCGGGCGGATGGCGCCTCGCCTGGCAGGGCGAGCAGAGCGACTACGGCAAGGAGCACTACCGTCCCGGCTGGATCGGCGAGGTCGGGATCGGGCCGCGCGACGAGAAGACCGGGACGCGGCTGGTGCTGACGCTCGGCAGCAACCCCGCCTGCCAGTCCAACTTTCAA
>DATKNV010000059.1:0-18938 GCA_035541215.1 Allostellaceae bacterium
CGCGGTCGCGAACTGGGGCGCGGCGGCGCTCCTCTACGACGAGCTGCGGATCCCCTCCTGGGTCGCGAGCGCGGCCGGCGCGGTCGTCGGCGCGGTCTGGAACTTCGCGCTGAGCGGCCTCGCAACCTGGCGCAAAGCGAATTGACAGCAGCGCGCATTCCCGTCTAATCGCGGCATGAACCTGGAGAAGCTGTCATGAAAATTGCGTTTGCGGATGCGCGCCTGCCGAAGGCGGGCACCTTGGTGGTGGGAGTGCTCGAGGGGAAGAAGCTCTCGCCCTCGGCGGTCGAGCTCGACCGTCAGGGCGGCGGCTCGTTGGCGGCGGCAATCGCGGCCTCGCGCTTCACCGGCAAGAAGGAGGAGACGCTCACGATCGCCGCGCCCCGCGGCCTCGCCCTTGACCGGGTGATCCTGCTGGGTCTCGGCAAGGCCGAGGAGCTCGACGCGCAGCCCCTGCGCCGCCTCGGCGGCGTCGTAATTCCCGCGCTCAATGCTGCGGGAACGGCCTCCGCGGCGATCGCAGTCGACAAAATCCCGGGCTCACGCCTCGATCCCGGCGCGGCCGCGGCCAACCTCGCGCACGGCGCGGTGCTCCGCAGCTACCGCTTCGCCAAATACCGCACCAAGGAGAAGCCCGAGCAGAAGCCGTCGCTCAAGGAGCTGACGGTGCTGACGCCGGCGGCCGCCTCCGCCCGGCGCGCTTACGCGCCGCTCGAGAGGATCGGCGAGGGCGTGTTCTTCACCCGCGACATCGTCTCCGAGCCCGCCAACATCATCTATCCCGAGAGCTTCGCGCGCGAGGTGCAGACGCTGCGCTCGCTCGGCGTCAAGATCGAGGTGCTCGACGAGAAGGAGATGAAGAAGCTCGGCATGGGCGCCTTGCTCGGCGTGGGGCAGGGGAGCGCCAAGCCGCCGCGTCTCGTCGTCCTGCAATGGCGCGGCAATCCCCGCGCTAAGAACAAGGCGCCGGTCGCCTTCATCGGCAAGGGCGTCACCTTCGACACCGGCGGCATCTCCATCAAGCCCGCGCAGGGCATGGAGGAGATGAAATGGGACATGGCGGGCGCGGGTGTGGTGGTGGGGCTCATGAAGGCGCTCGCGGGGCGCAAGGCCCGGGTCAATGCCGTCGGCATCGCCGGCATGGTCGAGAATATGCCCGACGGCAACGCCCAGCGCCCCGGCGACATCGTCAAGACCATGTCCGGCCAGACCGTCGAGGTCCTCAACACCGACGCCGAGGGGCGGCTCGTGCTGGCGGACGCGCTCTGGTACTGCCAGGACCGCTTCAAGCCGCAGATCATGATCGACTTGGCGACCCTCACGGGAGCGATCGTGGTGGCGCTCGGCCACGAGTACGCGGGCCTCTTCAGCAACAACGACGAGCTCTCCGAGCGCCTCGCAGCCGCGGGCAAGGCGGTGGAGGAGCAGGTCTGGCGCATGCCGATGGGCGACGCCTACGACCGCCAGATGGACAGCGATGCCGCGGACATCAGGAACATCGGCCAGGGCCGCGATGCCGGCAGCATCACGGCGGCGCAGTTCCTGCAGCGTTTCGTCAACAACTTCCCCTGGGCGCATCTGGACATCGCGGGGATGGCCTGGACCAAGAAGGACGCGCCGCTGACGCCCAAGGGTGCGACCGCCTACGGCGTGCGTCTCCTCAACCAGCTCGTCGAGACCTACTACGAGGGCCGTTGAGCGAGGTCGGCTTCTACCATCTGCGCGCGACGCCGTTGGAGCGGGCGCTGCCGCGGCTCCTGGAGCGCGCGCTCGCGGACGGGCACCGGATCGTGGTGCTCGCGGGCTCGGCCGAGCGCGTCTCCCAGCTCGACGGGCTGCTCTGGACCTATAGCGAGGCGAGCTTCCTGCCGCACGGGAGCGCGCGCGACGCCAACATGCCGCGCCAGCCCGTGTTCCTGACGGAGCGCGACGAGAACCCCAACGCCGCCACCATGCTGGTGCTGGTCGACGGGGTGCGCTCCGAGCATCTCGCGGATTTCGCGCGCTGCTGCGACATGTTCGACGGCAACGATCCCGCCGCCGTCGAGGCCGCGCGCAAGCGCTGGTCCGAGGCCAAGGCCGCGGGGCACCAGCTCACCTACTGGCAGCAGACCGAGAGCGGCTGGGAGAAGCGCTCGGGCTAGGCGTTGCCAGCGAGGGCCGGCATCGCTATAACCCGCGCACTTTTCAGCCATTGCAGGGAGTGCTGCCGCTCATGGCCATCGAACGGACCTTGTCGATCCTCAAGCCCGACGCCACGCGTCGGAACCTGACCGGCAAGATCAATGCGCGCTTCGAGGAGCGCGGCTTGCGGATCGTCGCCCAGAAGCGGCTGCAGCTGAGCCAAGCACAGGCGGAGCAGTTCTACGCCGTGCACAAGGCGCGCCCCTTTTTCCGCGACCTCGTCACCTTCATGATCTCGGGGCCGGTCGTCGTGCAGGTGCTCGAGGGCGAGAACGCGGTCGCGCTCAACCGCGAGATCATGGGGGCGACCGATCCCAAGAAGGCCGAGCCCGGCACGATCCGCCGGGACTTCGCGGAATCGATCGAGGCCAACTCCGTCCACGGCTCCGATTCCCCGGAGAACGCGCGGACGGAGATCGCCTTCTTCTTCTCGGGTGCGGAGATCTGCCCTTAGAGCGTCAGCAGACGCAGCAGGATCAGCGTCAGGATGACCCCGGCGATCGACCACTTCATCAGCCGGGTGAAGCCGATCCAGGTCTCCTGGTGGCGCTGCAGTTCCTGGTCGACGGCCATACTCTGGGCTCCCCCTTGGTGGGCATAGGCTACGGCCGCGAGACCTACACCTGAGGCGCGGGTCTTGGCAAGAGCGACATAGTTGGCGTGGGGATTGTCCGAGCGTCAATCAAATTTGCATGCGGTGGCGAGGCGTCCGGTCATCGTGTAAGGTTCTGAACACTGCGATGTTCGCTACGACGCGAGCGGGGTGAGAATCCTTTGTCGGACCGGCTTAGTCGCGCATCAAGGCGGCATCCCACTCGTGAAGCTGACGTTGGCATGAACTTTGGTGGATTCGATGCTTACGAAAGACATCGACGTGAACCCATCACCGATTGAGGGGCCAGACGAGCAGTTGGAGAACGGGGTGGATGCCTATTTCTCGGCAGATGTCGAAACGGATGGACCGATCCCCGGACCGTTTTCGATGCTCTCGTTTGCGCTCGTGTATGCTGGTTCATTTGACGGGAGGCGGTTCAAACGGCCCGCCAACTATGAGCGCAGAATCTACAAGGAACTGAGGCCGATCTCGAAAAATTTCGAAGAGGAAGCACTGCGCGTTAACGGTTTAGATCGGGCGCGCCTGTGCTCGCATGGGGAAGTCCCCCAACGCGCCATGACAGACACTTTCGGGTGGGTCAAGAGCAACGCCGGTCTCGGGACGCCGATACTCGTTGCATACCCTCTCAGCTTTGATTGGACCTGGTTGTATTGGTATTTCGTCCGGTTTTCAGAGCACGGCTCGCCCTTTGATTATTCCAGATGCTTCGACATCAAGACGGCCCTTGCGGTCAAGGCTGCTATTCCGATTTCAGCTGCCGGTCGCTCCAAGTTGCTTCCGACTCTGCTTGCAAAGCACAAGCATACCCACCACGCGCTAGACGACGCGATCGCGCAAGCGGAAATCTTCGCTAACGTCTTCGAGTGGGAGGGGCAACTTGGGCGAGCTCGCTAAGCGCCGATCTCAGACGGCAGCACGTCTCGATCGGCTGCGCGGAAAGTTGAAAACGGCTCAAAGATTGGCGAGTGGGGTAGCTTGCGTCTATGCAACCGGGTCCTTCGGCCGCGGGGAGGCGGGTAGACACAGCGACCTTGACCTCTTCATTTTGGGAATGCGCGATGGCAAACCGGATCAAGATGGCAAGGAGGGCAGCTTACTAAGCCATCTCGATGAGATTTGTATTGTCGCTGACTTAATAGCGGCGACGCGCAGACTTGGAATCCCGGATTTTTCGGACGATGGCCGATACGTTGCTCATTTTTCTGTTCACGACCTTACAAAAACACTTGGAATGCCAGAGGACGACGCAACGAACACTCTCACGGCTCGTCTCCTCTTACTTTTAGAAAGTTGTCCAGTTCTGGGAAGCGCGGTCTACCGCCGCGCCGTCAGAGAGGTCCTTGATGCTTATTGGAGAGATTTCTCGGACCACCGAGCGAACTTTATCCCAGCTTTCTTGGCCAACGATATCCTCCGGCTCTGGAGAACCTTCTGTGTGAACTACGAAGCGAGGAGCGCTCGCGTTCCTAAGGTGCAGAAAGCCAAGGGTAAGCTTAAGAACTATAAACTCAAGCACAGCAGGCTTTTAACGTGCTTCTCGGCCCTGCTATATTTGCTTGCCGTATACAGGCGTAGGGGGACCGTAACTCCCGACGACGCCCTACTCATGATCAAGCTAACTCCAACCGAGCGCCTCGAATGGCTTTGGAAGCAACCATATTTGGAAGACGCGCGGCCAGCGATCACGGCACTTCTTGAGCAGTACGAGCGGTTCCTGGAGACAACGCGTGTCGATTCAAACGCTCTTGTTCGTCGGTTCACAAATAGGAAGACCGGCTCCCAATATCTGGAGGCAGCGAACACTTTCGGTGACGCGATGTTCGAAGCGTTGCACATAATCGGCGGCGGTAGCCGGTTCCATAGGCTCTTGGTCGTGTAGAAAAGTCCTGCACCCGCGAGAACAGCCAATATCATGATATTTCAGCCGAACGGTCTCGTCGTTGGAAACGGGCTGAGTGCCTCTACATGTGCGACGGTGTCTCACCCTTGCGGATTGAGCACGCGTGTCGGCGGAGTGCCGGTGCCGCCGGCGATCTCGACCCGCTCTTCCACCACTCGGACGCGGCCTTCGGCGATGAGGCGGAGCGCCAGCGGATAGGCCTCGTGCTCGGCTTCGAGGACGCGAGCGGCGAGGCGCTCGGCGTCGTCGCCGGGGAGCACGGGGACGGCCGCCTGCACGATGATGGGGCCGTCGTCCATGGCAGGGCGGACGAAATGCACGGTGCAGCCGGTGAAGCGCACCCCCGCGGCGAGCGCGCGCTCGTGCGTGTTCAGACCCTTGAAGGCCGGCATCAGCGAGGGATGGATGTTGACGAGCCGGTCGCGCCAGCGCGCGACGAAGGCCTCGCCGAGGATGCGCATGAAGCCCGCGAGGCAGACGAGCTCGACGTGGGATTCCGCGAGCGCCGCGTCTATTGCGGCATCGAAGCGCGCGCGCTCCGCAAAGTCTCGATGCGCGATGACGCGGGTCGCGATGCCCGCGCGCTCCGCGCGTTCGAGGCCCTGGACGCCCGCGACGTTCGAGATGACCAGGCTGATCTCCGCGGGAAAGCCGGGACGGGCGCAGGCGTCGATGAGCGCTTGCAGGTTCGAGCCGCGCCCGGAGATCAGCACCGCGACCTTCAGCCTGGCCACTCGCTCTCCGTGTTCAGGATGAGGGTTCCTGCGCCGTCCTTCGGCCGCGGCACCACGCGGCCCACGCGCGAGACCGTCTCGCCCTCGGCCGCGAAGGCTCGCGCGACGGCGTCGGCGCGGGCGGTATCGACCACCGCGACCATGCCGAGGCCGCAGTTGAAGACGCGCGCGAGCTCGCCGCGCTCGAGGCCCGCGGTCTCCGCGAGAAAGCGGAAGACCGGCGGCAGCTTCCACGCGCGCGCGTCGAGCTCGACGCTGACGCTCTCGGGAATGACCCGCGGGATGTTCTCGATGAGTCCGCCGCCAGTGATGTGCGCGAGCGCCTTGACGCCGCCAGCGGCGATCCCCGCGAGGCAGCTCTTGACGTAGAGCCGTGTGGGCGCGAGGAGCGCTTCCGCGAGGGTCTTGCCGGGCGCGAAGGGCGCCGGCGCGTCATAGGCGATCCCCGCCTGCTCGACGACGCGTCGCACCAGCGAGAAGCCGTTCGAATGGAGCCCGCTCGAGGCAAGGCCTAGCACGACGTCGCCAACGGCGACCGTGCGGCCGTCGATGACGCCGCTGCGCTCCACTGCGCCGACCGCGAAGCCCGCGAGATCGTAGTCGCCCGCGGCATACATGCCCGGCATCTCCGCGGTCTCGCCGCCGATGAGCGCGCAACCCGTCGCCCGGCAGGCCTCGGCGATGCCCGCGATGATGGTGCGCGCGGCCTCGACGTCGAGCTTGCCGGTTGCGAAATAGTCGAGGAAGAAGAGCGGCTCCGCGCCCTGCACTACGAGATCGTTAACGCACATCGCCACGAGGTCGATGCCGACGGTCTCGTGCCGGCCGGAGGCGATGGCGACTTTGAGCTTGGTGCCGACCCCGTCCGTCGTGGCGACGAGGATCGGGTCCTTGAACCCCGCGGCCTTGAGATCGAAGAGCGCGCCGAAGCCGCCGAGGCCGGCGTCGCTGCCGCGGCGGGCGGTGGATTTCGCGAGCGGCTTTATCGCCTCGACCAGGGCGTCGCCGGCGTCGATGTCGACCCCGGCCTCGCGATAGCTGTCCTTGCGGTGCCGGTCGGGGAAATTTTGGCTCCGTATGGCGTCCTCACCCGGTGTAGTCTATGACCTCAGGGAGGGCGGACCCCGCGAGGTTCCGCGCGAACATACTGTATCCGAGGCGGTTTGCAATGATGCTGAGGCCTGGGCTGCTGCTCCTTGCGGCGACGCTTCTGCTGGCCGCGCCGGTCCTGGGGCAAGGGCGGGCGCCTTCGCTCTACACGGTCTCCGACGTGGCGGTGGATGCGACCGCCCAGACCGCGCTCAAGGCGCGCGACGCCGCGCGGCTCGACGGCGAGCGCCGCGCGCTGCGCACGCTGCTCGAGCGCATCACCAACAAGGAGGACTGGAATCGGCTGCCGAAGGCGAGCGACGCCGAGCTCGAGGATCTCCTGCAGGACTTCGAGGTCGTCAGCGAGAAGACCTCCGCCGTGCGCTACATCGCCACCATCACCTACCGCTTCCAGCGCGATGCGGTCGCGAGCTTCCTGCGCGACCACGGCATAGCCTTCGCGGAATCGCGCAGCAAGGCCGTGCTAGTGCTCCCGGTCTTGAGCGCAGGCGGCCGGTCCGTGCTCTGGGAGGATCCAAATCCCTGGCGTGCGGCCTGGGGCGAGGCGCCCGGGATCGGCGAGGGGCTGGTGCCGATGCGCCTGTCGACGGGCGAGCTCGCGGACGTGCAGGCGATCGATGCGGCCCAGGCCGTCCGCGGCGACAAGGATGCGCTGACCGCGCTCTCGCGCGCCTATGAGGGCGTCGACGTGCTCGTCGCGCGAGCGGAAGTCTCCGGGAGCGGCGCCCAGCGCACGGTCGCGCTCAACGCGGTCCGCTATGCCGCGGGCTATCCGGACCAGACCTGGACGGGCTCGGTCAAGGCGGAGGGCAACGAGGCCGACGACGCGCTCTTCGCGCGCGCGGTCGCGGCCGTCGTCGCCGGCGTGAACGACGCCTGGAAGCAGAGCATGCTCGCCCATGGCGGCGGCAGCAACGCGAGCGCGAGCCTCGTCGCGACGGTGCCGCTCACGAGCCTCAAGGATTGGGTGACGGTCCGCGAGCGGCTGCGCAGCGTCTCCTCGATCCAGCGCATGCGGCTTCTCTCGCTCAGCAAGGACGCGGCGCGCATCGAGATCGGCTATCTCGGCGAGCCCGAGACGCTGCAGATCGTGCTGGCGCAGCGCGACCTCGCGCTGGTGCGCACCGAGCCCGACTGGACGCTCAGCGCCAAGGGCGCGCGAACGCAGTAGGCGGGCGAGGGGAAGTTCCACGCCGTGAACCTTCCAAACCTCATCACGCTCTCGCGCTTGCTTTCGGTACCGCTGACGATCTGGCTCATACTCGACAACCGGTTCGCAGCCGCCTTCTGGATCTTCGTCGCAGCGGGCGTCTCCGACGCGATCGACGGCTTCATCGCCAGGCGCTTCGACAGCCGGACGCGGCTTGGCGCGCTGCTCGATCCGATCGCGGACAAGAGCCTGCTCGTGGGCGTCTACGTCACGCTCGGCGGCGCGGGGCATCTGCCGGCATGGCTCGTGATCCTCGTGGTGTTCCGCGACCTCATGATCGTCGGAGGATTCCTGCTGGTGCAAGCGCTCGCGCAGGCGATGCGGGCGGAGCCTCTGATCGTGAGCAAGCTCAACACGGTCTTCCAGATCGCGCTCGCGGCGCTGATGCTCGCGAAGCTGGGCCTGGGCTTCGATCCCGGCGTCATCACGGTGCTGATCTGGGGCGTGGCGGCGACGACCGTCCTCTCGGGCGCGGGCTACCTCGTCCGCTGGACCCGAGCGATCGCGGGAATGGAGCAGGCTTCGTGAACACCGCGCAGCGGCAGGCGACCTTCTGGATCGTCGGCTTCGTGCTGTTCCTGCTCGCGCTCTGGCAGATCGGGTCGGTCCTGCTACCCTTCGCCGCGGGCTTCGCCATCGCTTTCTTCCTCGATCCCTGGGTGAACCGTCTCGAACGCATCGGCGTACCCCGCGGCGGCGGGGCGCTCATCGTGCTCGCGCTCTTCCTGCTGCTTCTGGCTCTGGTGGTGCTGCTGATCGTACCGATCCTTCAGAACCAGGTGCTGGAGCTGGTGGCGAATCTGCCGGCCCTGCTGGAGCAGGTGCGCGGCACGATCGACGCGCTGATGCGCCAGGCGCAGGAGCGGCTCCCGCCGGAGGACTTCGTCAAGCTCCACGACGCCGTTACCGGCAAGCTCGCCGACCTCTTCTCGTTCGTCGCCAACGTGTTCCAGAGCGTGCTCACGAGCGGGGTCGCGCTCGCGAGCCTGCTCTCGCTGGTGTTCGTGACGCCGGTCGTCTCGTTCTTCCTGCTGCGCGACTGGGACCGGATCGTCGCGCAGGTCGATGCCTGGGTCCCGCGCGATTACCTCCGGACCGTGCGCGAGCAGGCGCGATTGATCGACGAGACGCTCGCGGGGTTCCTGCGCGGACAGCTCAGCGTCTGCCTCGCGCTCGGGCTCTATTATGCCGTGACGCTCACCCTGATCGGCCTCCATTTCGGGCTGGTGGTGGGGCTCCTCATCGGCCTCCTGGCCTTCGTCCCCTATATCGGCGGCGGCGTCGGCTTCGTGCTGGCGATGCTGCTCGCGCTCACGCATTTCCCGGATTGGGAGCACGTGCTCTACGTCGTCGCGATCTTTCTCGTGGGTTGGACCGTCGAGGGCTACGTCCTCACGCCGAAGCTCGTGGGCGAGCGGGTTCACCTGCATCCGGTCTGGGTGATCTTCGCGCTGCTCGCCTTCGGCTCGCTCTTCGGCTTCCTGGGCGTGCTGGTGGCGGTCCCGGTCGCCGCGGTGATCGGGGTGCTCGTGCGTTTCGCGCTCTCGCGCTACCTCGCAAGCCCGCTCTACGATCCGAGCCGCGCGCGGATCGAGCCCGAGGGAAAATGACGCAGCTCATCCTCGATCTCGGCCACCGCCCGGCGCTGGGCGAGGCGGATTTCATGGTGGCGCCGAGCAACGAGCAGGCGGTGCAATGGCTCGATCGCTGGCCCCGCTGGCCCGCGCCGGCGCTCACCATCTATGGGCCGCCGGGCTGCGGCAAGACGCATCTCGCGCGCGTCTTCGCCGCGCGGAGCGGCGCCGCCGTGATTCCCGCCGCGGCACTCTCGACCGAGCGCGTGCCCGAGCTTCTGGGGGCGAGCCGCGCCGCCGTCGTCGACGACGCCGATCGCGCGCCTCGGGAGGCGCTCCTCCATCTCTACAACGTGCTGGCCGAGCGCGGCGGCCATCTGCTGCTGACCGCGGGCGAGCCGCCCGCGCGCTGGGGGGACGCCTTGCCGGATCTCCGCTCGCGGCTCTCGGCGGCGCCGGCGATCCCCGTGGCGCCGCCCGACGATGCGCTGCTGGCGGCGCTCTTGGTGAAGCTCTTCGGGGATCGCCAGCTCGCGGTGGGCGAGGACGTCCTGCGCTTCCTCCTCCCGCGCATGGAGCGGAGCTTCGAGGCGGCGCGGCGGCTCGTTGCAGCCCTCGATACGGCGGCGCTGCGCGAGCGGCGGGCGATCACCATCCCGCTCGCGCGCGGCGTGCTCAGCCGCGGTCAGGGCGAGTAGAAGGCGCGAAGCCGCGCGCTCTCCGACCCGAGCTCGCTCCAGTCGCCCTCGACGTCGAAGAGGACCGCGCCCGCCGCCGGAAGGCCCGCGGCGATCGCATCGCCGCCTCGTCCCGCAAGCAGCGCGGCAAGTTCCTGCAGGCCGGGATTGTGTCCCACGATCAGCACGCTCCGGGCATCCGGCGCTAGCTCCCGCAAGCGCCGCAGCAGGCCGAGCGCGTCCGCAAGGTAGAACGCGTCCTCGAGATCGACCTCGGTCGGCGGCTCCTCCTGCAGCAAAAGATCGAGCGTTTCCTGCGCCCGGCGCGCGGTGGAGCAGAGCACCCGGTCCGGTGCCGGCGCCTCGGCCTTGAGCCGCAAGGCCAGGGCCTCGACGGCGCGGCGGCCCTCGGGGGTGAGGGGGCGGTCACGGTCGCCCCCGCCCGCGGCTTTGCCCGCGGTGGGACCGTGGCGAACCAACAGGAGATGCCTCATAGGACGCTTTTTCCTCCGCCTCCGAAAAGGCGCCATGACACCGGCATCGATACGTTATAGACTGTCTCCAACCCGTTGAAAAATGGCGAGATTGCCGTCACCGGAGAGATGACGTGGCCCAGCCGCTTCCGGCGAACCAGCCGAGCATCGACCTGAACTCCCACGCTCGGTTCATCAATCGCGAGCTCTCCTGGCTCGCCTTCAACGAGCGCGTCATCGCCGAGGCCGACAACCCCCGTCACCCGCTCCTGGAGCGACTGCGCTTCCTGTCGATCTCCGCCAACAACCTCGACGAGTTCTACATGGTGCGCGTCGCGGGCCTCAAAGGGCAGGTGCTCGCGGAGGTGGCGACGCCGAGCCAGGACGGCCTCACGCCGGCGCAGCAGCTCGCGGCGATCAGTCAGCGTGCGCGCAAGCTCATGCACGACCAGCAGGTGATCTGGCGCAGCCTGCGCCAGCAGCTCGCGGAAGCCGGCGTCTCCGTCATCGGCCCCCAGGACATCTCGCCCGCCGACCGCGCCTGGCTCGAGGACCGCTTCATGTCCGAGATCTTCCCGGTCCTGACGCCGCTCGCGATCGATCCCGCGCATCCCTTCCCCTTCGTCGCCAATCGCGGCCTCGGCCTCGCCCTGCAGCTCGCGCGCGCGGGCGACGGCAAGCGCATGCAGGCGCTCCTGCTTCTGCCGGCCGCGGTCGCGCGCTTCATCCGGCTCCCCGGCGGCACGATCCGCTTCCTGCCGCTCGAGCAGGTCGTGACGCTCTTCCTCGATCGCCTGTTCCCGGGCTTCACGGTGATCGGGCACGGCATGTTCCGCATCGTCCGCGACAGCGAGATGGAGATCGAGGAGGAGGCCGAGGATCTCGTGCGCCTTTTCGAGAGCGCGCTCAAGCGCCGGCGCCGCGGCAACGTGATCTGGCTCGCGGTCGATGCGGGGATGCCCGAGGACCTCCAGCGCTTCCTCGCGGAGAAGATCGACGTCCCCGCGGACGACGTCTTCCCGCTCGACGGCCTCATCGGCCTCTCCGACACGCGCCGCCTCATCGTGGACGAGCGGCCGGACCTGCTCTTCGAGCCTTACAATCCGCGCTTTCCCGAGCGCATCCGCGACTTCGGCGGCGACTGCTTCGCCGCGATCAAGCAGAAGGACATCATCGTCCATCACCCCTACGAGAGCTTCGACGTGGTGGTGCAGTTCGCGCGCCAGGCCGCGCGCGATCCCGCGGTGGTCGCGATCAAGCAGACGCTCTATCGCACCAGCGACAACAGCCCGATCGTGCGCGCGCTGATCGAGGCGGCGGAGGCCGGCAAGACCGTGACCGCGCTCGTCGAGCTCAAG
This sequence comes from Allostellaceae bacterium, assembly GCA_035541215.1. GTDB lineage: Bacteria > Pseudomonadota > Alphaproteobacteria > ATCC43930 > CGMCC-115725 > DASZHJ01. Next base: position 11,837 of record DATKNV010000059.1, read on the forward strand.
GCGCGCTTCGACGAGGAGGCGAACATCCGCTGGGCCCGCGACCTCGAGCGCGCGGGCGTCCAGGTCGTCTACGGCTTCATCGACCTCAAGACCCACGCGAAGGTCTCGCTGGTGGTGCGGCGCGAGGGCGGAGAGCTCCGCTCCTACGTGCACTTCGGCACCGGCAACTATCATCCCGACACGGCGCGGGTCTATACGGACCTCTCCTTCTTCACCTGCGATCCCGCGCTCTGCCGCGACGCCGCGCGGCTCTTCAACTACATGACGGGCTACGCGACGCCGACCGACCTCGAGAAGGTCTCCTTCGCGCCCGTCGACCTGCGCAAGCGCCTCCTCGAGCTCATCGAGGCCGAGATCGAGCAGGCCCGCGCCGGCAGGCCCGCGCAGATCTGGGCCAAGATGAACCAGCTCGTCGATCCCGCGATCATCGACGTGCTCTATCGCGCCTCGATGGCGGGGGTGGAGATCGACCTCGTGGTGCGCGGCATCTGCTGCTTGCGGCCCGGCGTCCGCGGTCTCTCCGACAACATCCGCGTCAAGAGCATCGTCGGCCGCTTCCTCGAGCACGGGCGCATCGTCTGCTTCGGGAACGGCCAGCGGCTGCCTTCGCCGCAGGCCAAGATATTCATCAGCTCCGCCGACTGGATGCCGCGGAATTTCGACTGGCGCGTCGAGGCGCTGGTGCCGATCGAGAACGAGACCGTGCATCGCCAGGTCCTCGACGAGATCATGGTCGCGAATCTCCGCGACGTCGCGCAGAGCTGGCGCCTCGAGCCCACCGGCGCCTATGTCCGCGAGGCGGCGGGCCCCGATGCCTTCAGCGCGCACACCTACTTCATGACCAATCCGAGCCTCTCCGGCCGGGGGCGCGCGCTGCGCCGCCCCAAGGCCGCGGCGCGTCCCGTCACCGAGCGGACCGCGGCCACGGAGTAGGGGATGGCGGCACGGGGGGCGCGCGGCCGAGGCCCGGTCGGGGTCATCGACATCGGGTCCAATTCCATTCGTCTCGTCGTCTATGACGGGCTCACACGGGCGCCGGTGCCACTCCTCAACGAGAAGGTCCTCTGTGGCATGGGGCGCGGGCTCGGCGAGACCGGGCGGCTCGACCCCGACGGCGTCGTCTCCGCGCTCGCGCATCTCTCGCGGTTCGTCGCGCTCGCGCGGGCGATCGGAGTCCGGCGCCTCGACGCGCTCGCGACCGCGGCCGTCCGCGACGCCTCCGACGGCAAGGAATTCGCCGCCGAGGTCCGCCGCCGCACGGGCATCCCGGTGCGCATCCTCTCGGGCGAGGAGGAGGGGCGGCTCTCCGGCCTCGGCGTCATCGCGGGCATGCCCGATGCCGCGGGGGTCATGGGCGATCTCGGCGGCGGCAGCGTCGAGCTCTCGCCGCTCAGGGCGGGCCGCACGGGGCACGGCGCCACGCTGCCGCTCGGGCCGTTCCGGCTCGCGGAATTCGTGGGCGACGAGCGGCGGCTCGCCGCTGAGATCGACCGCCACGTCGAATCCCTGGACTGGCTCCGCCGACGCCGCGGCGAGACCTTCTACGCCGTCGGCGGCGCCTGGCGCGCGCTCGCGCGGATCCACATGGAGCAGGACCGCTATCCCATCCACGTCGTGCAGGGCTATACGCTCTCGCGCCGCACGGCCGAGGACTTCCTCGACCTCATGGCACGGCAGTCGCGCCGCTCGCTCGAGCAGATCGCGACCGTCGCGCGCAAGCGCCTGGAGGTGGTGCCGGTCGCGGCGGAGGTGCTCCGGCGGATCATCGCGGCGATGGAGCCGAAGCGCGTGGTGTTCTCGGCCCTGGGGCTCCGCGAGGGGCATCTCTACGATCTCCTGCCGGAGCGCGAGCGCTCTCAGGACCCGCTGCTCGTCGCCTGCGAGACCATGGCGCGGGCGCATCCGCGCTTCGGCGCCAATCCGCAGGAGATCGATGGCTGGCTCTCGCCGATCTATCCGCGCCGCGACCCCTATCGCCGGCTGCGCCGTGCCGCCGCGCTCCTCGCGGACCTCGCCTGGGACGAGCATCCGGATTACCGAGCGGAGCAGGCCTACCGCTCGGTGCTCTACATGCCTGCTGCGGGCCTCGATCATCCCGGCCGCGTGTTCCTGGCGGCCTCGCTTCGGGCGCGCTACGGCGGGTCCGACGACGGCTCCTTCGAGAGGATGGCGCGGATCGTCGACGACGATCTCCTCGGCGCCGCGCGCGTCACGGGCCTCGGCATGCGGCTCGCCTTCACGCTCTCGGGCGGCGTGCCCGGGCTGCTGCGTCGCGCGGAGCTGCGCCTGACGCGCGACCAGCTCCTGCTCCGCCTCCCCGCGAGCGGTCCGCTTCAGGGCGCCGAAGCCGTCGAGCGGCGGCATGCCGCGCTCGCCCGCGCGCTCGGCGTCGAGGCGCGGCTGCGCGAGCGCGCGCGGCGATGAGAGTCGATTGAGACAAACTCGATCAGGAAATCTACGCGCGCCCCTCCCCGCTCGAGGGGGAGGGTAGGGAGGGGGGAGTGCCACGCGTATGATGTCTTCGCCGCTACCGCGGCGCGCCCCCACCCGTCGACGCTAAGCGTCGACGACCTCCCCCTCGAGGGGGGAGGGGCAGATGCCAACAGGCTCTACTCGCGATCCTTCGCCAGCACCATCTCCACGAGATTGGCGAAATAGCTCGCGCCCACCGGCAGGATCTCGTCGTTGAAGTCGTAGCGGGGGTTGTGCACGTCGCAGCTGCCCTCGCCGTCGCCGTTGCCGAGGAAGATGAAGGCGCCGGGCCGCGCCTCCAGCATGTAGGAGAAATCCTCCGACGCCATGCGCGGGGCGCCGTTGCGGTCGACGTTCTCCTCGCCGACCGTGAGCGCCGCGGCGTTACAGGCGATCTCGGTCTCGCGGGCGTGATTGACGAGCGGCGGATAGCCCCGGCGGAAGTCGAGCTTCGCGCCGGCGCCGTGCGCGGCGGCGGCGTTCTCGGCGACGCGGCGGATCGTCGCCTCGATGCGGTTCATCACCTCGGTGCGGTAGGCGCGGCAATTCCCGGAGATCGTGACGTCCTCGGGAATGATGTTGTAGGCGTCGCCGCCGTGGATCTTGGTGATGCTGACGACGGCGGTGTCGAAGGGGCTGACCGCGCGGCTCACCACGGTCTGGAGCGCCGTCACGACGTGCGCCGCCGCCACCACGGGATCGAGCACGCCCTCGGGCCGCGCCGCGTGGCCGCCGCGGCCCTGGATGTGGAGGTCGAAGCTCGCCGCCGCCGCCATCACCGGCCCCGGCCGCGTGAAGAACTTGCCCGCGGGATGGCGCGGGGCGTTGTGGAGCCCGTAGACGCCGTCGACCGGGAAGCGCTCGAAGAGGCCTTCCTCCACCATGAGCTTGCCGCCGCCGCCGCCTTCCTCTGCGGGCTGGAAGATGAAGTGGACGGTGCCGTCGAAGTTGCGGGTCCGCGCGAGATGCCGCGCCGCGCCCAGGAGGATCGTCGTGTGCCCGTCATGGCCGCAGGCGTGCATGCGCCCTTCGTTCCGCGAGCGGTGCGCGAACTCGTTCTTCTCGTGGAGCGGCAGCGCGTCCATGTCAGCGCGAAGCCCGATCGCGCGGTGCCCGTTCCCCACGCGAAGGCTGCCGACGACGCCGGTCTTGGCGATGCCGCGCGTCACCTGCAGCCCGAAGGAGGCGAGCCGCTCCGCGACGATGTCGGAGGTGCGGTGCTCGTCGTAGGCGAGCTCGGGATGGGCGTGGAGGTCGCGCCGCCACTCCGTGAGCTCGGCCTTGGCCGCGACCAATTCGGGGATGAGGGACATGTTCTGTCTCGCTTGCTGTCGCCGGAACTCGAAGCCTAGCGGTCTCAACTGGCGTCGTCGAGCCGCACCAGGCGAATCTGCTTGCCCGCGGCGGTGAGCGCGATGCGGCCGTGCTTGAGGTCGAGCGCGTCGCCCCCGAAGAGCTCGCGCCGCCAGCTCGAGAGCGCGTCGACCTCGGCCTCGTCGTCGGCCGCGATCGCCTCGAGGTCCTCGGCGCTCGCGACCAGCTTCTGCGCGACGCCGTGCTCCTCGCAGCGGAGCTTCAGCAGCACCTTCAGGAGATCGACCAGCGGCCCCAGCCCCGGCGGGAGCTCGCGGCGCGGCGGCGGCTCCGGCTGCTCGTGCTCGGGCATGGCGAGCGCGTCCTTCACCACCGCGAGCACCTCGGCGCCGAGGCGGCCCTCGACGAAGCCCTTGCCGAGGCCGCGCGTGCGCGCGAGGTCGCCCGCGTTCTGCGGCGCGTGGGCCGCGATCTCCAGCACCTGCTCGTCGCGGAGGATGCGGTTCCGCGGGAGGTTCCGCGTCTGCGCCGCGATCTCGCGCCAGGCCGCGAGCTCGCGCAGGAGGGCGAGGGTGCGCCGGCTGCTGCCGCGGAGCTTGAAGCGCCGCCAGGACTCCCGGGGATCGATCGTGTAGGTCGCGGGGTCCGTCAGGAGATTGATCTCCTCCTCGAGCCAGACCGCGCGGTCGTTGCGCTGCAATTGCGTCTTGAGCTTCTGGTAGACCGTGCGTAGCGGGACCACGTCCGTGAGCGCGTAATGGATCTGCCGGTCCGTGAGCGGCCGGCGCGACCAGTCCGTGAAGCGCGCGGACTTGTCGATGCGGGCGCCCGCGAGCTTGCTCGCGAGGGTCTCGTAGCTCGCGGATTCGCCGAAGCCGCAGACCATCGCCGCCACCTGCGTGTCGAAGAGCGGCCCCGGCACGGCGCCCATGAGCTTGTAGAAGATCTCGATGTCCTGCCGCGCCGCGTGGAAGACCTTGAGCACGGAGGGATTGGCCAGAAGCTCAAAGAGCGGTCCCAGGTCCAGGCCCTCGGCGAGCGGGTCGATCGCCGCCGCCTCCTTCGGCCCCGCCACTTGCACGAGGCAGAGCTCGGGCCAATAGGTGCGATCCCGCATGAACTCGGTATCGACGGTGACGTATTCGGCTTGGGATTGCCGCGCACAGAACTCCGCGAGCGCGGCCTTGTCGACGATCAGTGTCATGCTGTTCGTGCTATACACGCAAAATTGGGCGTGCGAAAGGCCCGTCGCCGGTTTTGCCGGGCGCTTGACAAGCTTCGGAAATCCGTGCGTTCTCCCGCTTCTCGCGGCACCTCTCGATCACGGATGACGATGCACGCCTATCGCACCCATACCTGCGGCGCGCTGCGCCTTGCGGACGCCGGCAAGCCCGCGCGGATTTCCGGCTGGGTTCACCGCAAGCGAGACCACGGCCAGCTTCTCTTCGTCGATCTCCGCGACCACTACGGCATCACGCAATGCGTGATCGACGTCTCGGGCCCGCTCTTCAAGACGGTGGACGCGCTCAAGCTCGAGAGCGTCGTCACCATGACCGGCACCGTGGTCCGCCGCTCCGACGAGACCGTCAATCCCAAGCTCGCGACCGGCGAGATCGAGCTGCAGATCGCGGAGTGCAAGACGCTCTCCGAGGCGGACCCGCTGCCGCTCCCCGTCAACACCGACGCCGATTATCCCGAGGACATGCGGCTCAAATACCGCTTCCTCGACCTCCGGCGCGAGGCCGTGCACGCGAACATCGTGCTGCGCTCGCGCGTCATCGCCTCGATCCGCCGGCGCATGATCGAGCAGGGCTTCACGGAGTTCCAGACGCCGATCCTGACCGCGAGCTCGCCCGAGGGTGCGCGCGACTACCTCGTGCCGAGCCGGCTCCATCCCGGCGAGTTCTACGCGCTGCCGCAGGCGCCGCAGCAGTTCAAGCAGCTCCTGATGGTCGCGGGTTTCGACCGCTATTTCCAGATCGCGCCCTGCTTCCGCGACGAGGCGAGCCGCGCCGACCGCTCGCCCGGCGAGTTCTACCAGCTCGATTTCGAGATGTCGTTCGTGACGCAAGAGGACGTCTTCGCGGCGATCGAGCCCGTGATGGCCGGCGTCTTCGAGGAGTTCGGGCGGGGCCGCCCCGTCACCAAGCCGCCGTTTCCGCGCATTCCCTACGACGAGGCGCTCCTCAAATACGGCACCGACAAGCCGGACCTGCGCAATCCCATCGTCATGAGCGATGCGGCCGATGTCTTCCGCGGCTCGGGCTTCGCGGTCTTCGCGGGCGCGCTCGAGAAGGGCGCGGTGGTGCGCGCGATCCCCGCGCCGGGCGCCGCCTCGCGCCCCCGCAGCTTCTTCGACAAGCTCAACGACTGGGCGCGCGGCGAGGGCGCGCCGGGGCTCGGCTACATCGTCTTCTCCGAGGGGACGGCCAAGGGCCCGATCGCGAAGTTCCTGGACGCGCCGCGGCTCGAGCGGCTCCGCGCCGTCGCGGGTGTGGGAGAGGGCGATGCCGTCTTCTTCGTCTGCGACAAGCCCGAGCCCGCGGCGAAGCTCGCGGGCGCCGCGCGCACCCGCATCGGGCGCGAGCTCGGTCTCCTCGAGGAAGGCGAATTCCGCTTCTGCTGGATCGTCGACTTCCCGATGTACGAGCGCGACGAGGAGACCGGCAAGATCGTCTTCAGCCATAACCCCTTCTCGATGCCGCAGGGCGGGCTCGAAGCGCTCCTGACCGAGGATCCGCTCACGATCAAGGCCTTCCAATACGACATCGTCTGCAACGGCGTCGAGCTCTCCTCGGGCGCGATCCGGAACCACCTCCCGGGCATCATGTACAAGGCCTTCGAGATCGCGGGCTATCCGGCCTCCGAGGTCGAGGCGCGCTTCGGCGGCATGCTCAACGCCTTCAAGTTCGGCGCGCCGCCCCATGGCGGTTCCGCCCCCGGCATCGACCGCATCGTGATGCTGCTCGCGGACACGCCCAACATCCGCGAAGTCGTGGCCTTCCCGATGAACCAGCAGGCGCAGGACCTCTTGATGCAGGCGCCGGCGCCGGTGCCCGCGGATCGTCTCAAGGAGCTCCACATCCGCGTCGTGCTTCCCCCGCCCTCGAAGGACAAACCCGGCTGAGCACCGGTTTCGCTTGCGCGGATTCCGCCGATGACTCATGATTCTTCGGGGAGTCGCGAGTCGCCGGTACGCGGAACCGACGGGGCGAGCGAATGCGACGGTACCTTCTGCTGTCAGTGCCGATCCTTCTCAGTGGCTGTGCGCTGCCGCCGGCGGTGGTGATCGCTTCCTACGTCGCGGACGGCGTGA
>DATKNV010000060.1:0-12801 GCA_035541215.1 Allostellaceae bacterium
GGGGCGGGGCTCACGACTTTGGGGCCGCTCTGGTGCACTTCGAGGACGGCGAGGCCGTGCTCGACGCGGCCGTCGGGGAGGAGACGGAAGACGCCGTCGAGGCCGGCATAGCCGCTGGGATTGGTGAGCGTCGTGTCGCCGATCCCGAGCGGCTGCTCGCCCCGCGTCAGCACCACCGCAAGCGCCGCGGCATCGTAGGCGAGCGTCGAGAGCCGCGGCGCGCCGTGGCCGTAGAGCGCCTGGAAGCGCTTCTCGAAATCGGCGCGCGCGGCGGGGTCGGGGGCGGCGTACCAGGCGCCATCGAGCTCCGGCATCGCGGCGAAAGCCGTATCGTCCCAGAGGCCGGTGCCCAGGAGATGGATGCGCTTGGGATCGATCCCGGATTTCGGCAGCAGCGGCGCGATCTGCCGCAGGAGCGGCCCGCCCATCGGGAGCAGCACCGCGTCGAAGCCGATGTCGTCGGCCTGGCCGCTCGCGAGGAGACGCTTCAGCGCCTCGCGCGAGGCCGGATCGGTCGCGGCCTCGAGCTGCCGGCGCTGGCGCTCGAAGCTCTCGCGGCGCTGATCCGCCTGCGCGAGCTCGCGCACATAGGGGCTGGGATCGGCGGCGAGCGGATCGAAGAGGACGCTGCGGACGACCGTCACGCCCTCGGCCTCGGCCGCGCGCGCGAGCGCGTCGGCGACGAGCTGGCCGTAGGTGCTGCGCGGCGCGAGGATCGCGAAGCGCTGCGCGCCTTTCTCGCGCGCGAAGGCGACGACGCGCCGCACCTCCTCGGAGGGAAGGAAGCCCAGGAGATAGGTCCCGCCGCCCGCGAGCGAGGCGGCGGTGGAGAAGGCGAGGACGGGGACCCGCCGCTCCGCCGCAATCGGCTTCACCGCCTCGACCTCGCCCGCGGTGAGCGGGCCGATCAGGAGCTGGACGCCGTCGTCGAGCACCTCGCGCGCGGCGGCGGCGGCGCCCTCGGCGGTTCCCCTGGTGTCGCGGGGCTCGAGCTCGACCCGCGAGCCCGGGACGTCGAAGAGCGCCATCGAGGCCGCATCGAGCATCCCCTGGCCCAATCCGGCATTGGGTCCGGAGAGCGGCAGCAGCAGCCCGACCTTCACCGTGAGCGGCACCGGCTTCGGCGCCGCGGGCGGCGGCACTTGCGCCGTGGGCGGGGGCGGCGGGGGCGCTGCTTGCTTCGTCGAAGAAATGCCCGGTATCCTCGCGCCGCAACCGGTCAAGACGAATGCCGCGAGGATCAGCGATGCCGCGACGAACCGGGCCGCGACGAGGCGAGAGCGCAAGCTTCGAGGCGGGCGGGAGAAGGACGGCACGCGCGGGCTCCGGCCGAAACGAGGGCGAGGGCCGAGAGCCTATCGAGGGCCTGCCGGGAAGTAAATCGGAAGCTCCCGAGGCGAACCAGCCGCTCGCGCCGGGCCTCTACGTCGTGGCGACGCCCATCGGCAATCTCGGGGACATCACGCTCCGCGCGCTCGAGGTGCTGCGCCGCGCCGACCTCATCGCCTGCGAGGACACGCGGGTCACGGCGACCCTCGCGCGGCGCTTCGGCCTCGAGGCCGAGCGCGTCGCCTATCACGATCACAACGCCGAGACCATGCGCCCGCGCCTCCTCGAGCGGATGGCGGCGGGGCAAGCGGTGGCGCTCGTGAGCGATGCCGGAACGCCGCTCATCTCCGATCCCGGCTTCAAGCTCGTGCGCGCGGCGCGCGAGGCGGGGATCGCGGTGACGGCGCTTCCCGGCGCCTCGGCGGTGCTTGCGGCGCTCGCGGTCGCGGGACTGCCGACGGACCGCTTCCTCTTCGCGGGCTTCCTGCCGCCGAAGCCGGGACAGCGGCAGAGGACGCTCGCGGAACTCGCGGTCGTGCCGGCGACGCTGGTGCTCTTCGAGACCGCGCCCCGGCTTGCGGCGACGCTCGCGGAGATGGCGGCGGCGCTCGGTCCCCGCGAGGCCGCGGTCGCGCGCGAGCTCACCAAGCTCCACGAGGAGGTCCGGCGCGGGACGCTCGCGGAGCTTGCCGCGCACTATGCCGAGGCGGGGCCGCCCAGGGGCGAGATCGTCCTCGTCGTGGGCCCGCCCGCAGCGGCGCCGGCGCTTTCCGAGGAGGAAGTGGACGAGCGGCTCGCGGCGGCGCTCGAGACCATGAGCGTCGGCGACGCCAGCAGCGCGCTCGCCGCCGAGACCGGGCTTCCGCGCCGCGAGCTCTATGCGCGGGCGCTCGCGCTCCGGGCGAAGTCCGGCGCATGAGCGAGACCTCCCGCCGGCGCCGCGCCGAGCGGCGCGGGCGCTGGGCCGAGAGCCTCTCGATCTGGACGCTCCGCCTCAAGGGCTATCGCATCCTCGCGCGGGACTACCGGGTGCGGGTGGGCGAGATCGACATCCTCGCGCGGCGCGGCGGCGTGCTCGCGGCGGTCGAGGTCAAGGCGCGCGCGACCGAGGCCCTGGCGCAGGAGGCGGTGAGCCCGCGCCAGCGCCGCCGCATCCTCCGGGCGGCCGCGCATTTCCTGAGCGGGCGGTCGGACTTGCGGCACCTCTCCCTCCGCTTCGATGTGATGCTCGTGCTGCCGGGCCGGCTTCCCCTCCATCTCCGCGACGCCTGGCGCGAGGAGAGGTAAGGCAGTTTGCCTTCTTGGCGCCGCAATCCCGGTGATTCACAATAAGAGAAACGTCCCGAGTCGCGAGCTTCGGGAGAAAGAGACCGCGATGCCCATAAATTCATACCGCGCCCTCCTCACCGCCCTCGGACTTCTTTCCATGCTGGCGGCGCTGCCGGGCTGCGTCGCCGCGGTGGGCGCGAGCGCCGCGGCGGTGGGATATCAATCGACGCAGGAGCGCGGCCTCGGCGGCGCCGTCAGCGACGCCACCATCAAGGCCGCAATCGTCGCGAGCTACGGCCACTACGATTCCGCGCTCAGCGACGGGATCGACGTCGAGGTCTATGAGGGCCGCGTGCTGCTGACGGGGCGCGTGCCGAGCCAGGAGCAGCACGACCTCGCGGTGCGCACGGTCTGGAAGGTCAAGGGCGTGACGCAGGTCTACGACGAGGTGAAGCTCGGGCCCACCCCGAGCAGCAGCGACGATCTCAGCGACGGCTGGATCTCGACGCGGCTCCGGAACGAGCTCCTCTGGGACAGCGAGGTGCGCTCGATCAATTTCACGGTCACGACCTCGGACCACGTCGTCTACATCATCGGCTCCGCGCGGAGCCACGAGGAGCTCGACCGCGTCACCGCCTATGCCCGCAACGTCCCGAACGTCCGGCGGGTCGTCTCCTACGTGCAGATCCGGCCCGGCGAGAAGCCGGCACCCGCCCCGGCGTCGCCCGCGCCTCCGGTCGGCGGCGACGACGCCGCGAGCTCGGCTCCCGGAAGCCGCATCGAGGTCACGCCGCTCCAATAGGAAGCGCCGCCGCGACTCGTCGCGCCGAGTCGCGACGAAAAATCCGAATTGGAGCCTCGCATTGCGCCCGCGGCGGCGGCGGCGCGACGCGCGCGAAGCGCCGGCGCGAGGCGCTCCATCGCCTCGCGCGGGGACTCATTACTTGCGCAAGAGATCGCCCGTGCGAATACGCAGAAATGCCGGTCGTTAGCGGGTTTTTGACATGCGCGGCGGAGGATTCACTTTCGCATTCCGCCGCGCATTCTCGCACCGGAAACGCAGAGAGCTTGCGCTCGCGCGCGAAACGCGCGCGAAAATTACTTTTCTTATTTCTTGTCAAGCGAATTTTCTGTATAGTGATGTCTCCTGCAACCCACATGGAATCTGATCCATGCCAATGCGTAAGCGTCGTAAGACCCGGTCGATGGCGGCTGCGAAGTCGTCCAAGACCAAGAAGGCGAAACGGAAGCCCGCGAAGAAGAAGGCGGGGAAGAAGAAGAAGTAACGCGTAGGGTGCATGTTCCCGGCGGCCGTCGTGCCGCCGGGCTTCCAATAGCAAGGGCCTGGCCGCCGACGCGGCCAGGCCCTTTCATCGTGCGCGCGTTAAGCCCCGCTCAGCCCGTGAGCACGTCGCCGATCAGCACCCAGATCTTCCCGTCGAACTCCTCGAGCTGCATCTGCTTGATCGGCGAGAAGTCGGTGGGCGAGGTGTTGACAGTGATCCCCGGCAAGAGCATGGGCGGCGCGAAGTTCTTCAGGCTCGCCGCCTGCTTCATGATGTTCTCGCGCGAGAGGTCGTTGCCGCATTGCTTCAGCACCTGCACCAGGGTCTGCGCGACGCTATAGCCGTAGACGTTGAAGCTGTCGGCGATGTTGGCATCGGGATTGTACTTCGCCATCCAGGCGACGTAGTCCTTGTAGGCGGGATCGTTCTTCCACTTGGGGTCGGTCGGATCCTTGTAATAGGCGGAGCTGACGATCCCGACGGACTTGTCGAGCCCGGCGGGCTGCAGGACCGCAGAGACCGAGTTCGAGACGTTGTTGAGGATGTGAAGCGGCTTCCAGCCGATGTCATAGGCCTTGCGGATCGCCTGCGCCGCGAATTTCGGCGTCGTGACGTTGAAGAAGGTATCGGCGCCGGAGGCCTGCAGCGTCACGATCTGGGAATCCACCGTCGGGTCCGAGACCTCGTAGGAGACCTCCTTCACCACGAGCTTGTCGTAGCGATCGCCGAGGCCCTGCTTCAAGCCGGTGACGTAGTCCTTACCGTAGTCGTCGTTCTGGTAGAGGATGCCGATCTTGGCCGCGGGCTTGTTGGCGAGGATGTACTTCGCGTAGATGTGCGATTCCGTCTGGTAATTGGGCTGCCAGCCCATGGTCCAGGGGAAATGCTCGGGATCCGCCCATTTCGTCGCACCCGTCGCGGGGAAGAGCTGCGGCACCTTGTGGTCGTTGAGGTATTTGTGGATCGCGGAGTTCGGCGGCGTGCCCAGGCTCTGGAAGATGAAGGCGACCTTCTCCTGCTCGACGAGGCGGCGGATCTGCTCCACCGTCTTCGGCGGGCTGTAGCCGTCGTCGAGGCTCAGCAGATTGATCATGCGGCCGTTGACGCCGCCTTCGTCGTTGATCTTCTTGAAGTAGGCGAGCTCCGCCTTGCCGATTGCGCCATAGGCCGAGGCGGGGCCGCTATAGGGCATGGTCTGGCCGATCTTGATCTCCTTGTCGGTGACCCCCGGCGCATTCTCGGCGAAGGCCGGCAGCGAGCGCGTCGCGAGCATCGCCGCGGAGGCGGCGGTGGTCTGCAAGAGTCTACGGCGTGAAATCATCGTCCTTCCTCTCCTCCAGTGTGCTGCGGCTGCGATGGCAGGCGCAGTGCGGTGTGATGCGGGTGCTCTCCCATCATGAGCCGGCGCTGCTCTTGCGCTCGAGCCAGAAGCCGAGCCTCCGGAGCATCCCCATGACGCCCGTCGGCATCAAATACATGAAGAGGATCAGCAATAGCCCGAATACCGCCCAGGGCAGCGCCTTGGCGCGGTCCCCGAGCAGATCGGTGAGCTGATCGGAGTAGGTGGGCACGAACTCGATGAAGAGCGCGCCAAAGAAGGCGCCGGAGATCGAGGCGAGCCCGCCGACGACGATGCCGACCAGCAGATAGAGCGAGAGCAGGATCTGGAAGCTGTCGGGCGCGACGAAGCCCGTGACGATGCCGCCGAGCGAGCCCGCGACGCCCGTATAGAAGGCGCTCACGCCGAAGGTCAGCGACTTGTAGATCGCGGTGTCGACGCCCATGGTTCCGGCGGCGATGGGGTGGTCGCGAATGGCCACGATGGCCCGGCCGACGCGGCCGCGGACGAGATTGCGCGCCGCCCAGAAGAGCGGCACCGCGATCGCCAGGCAGAAGAAATAGAGCCACTGATCGCCGTCGAGCGGCAGCTTGAAGGGCGCATCGGGCTTGTCGATCAGAATGCCCTGCACGCCGCCGGTCCAGGAATCGAAATCCTTGAATTTGAGAATCTGGGGCGTCACGAGCGCCAGCGCAAAGGTCGCGAGCGCGAGATAAAGGCCTTCCAGACGCAGGGCGGGTAGCCCGAAGAGGAAGCCCGCGCCGAGACAGACCGCGCCCGCAACCGGCACGGTCGCCCAATAGGGCACGTCGAATTTGCTCACGAGAATGGCGGTGACGTAGGCGCCGATCGCATAGAAGGCGCCGTGACCCAGGGAAATCTGCCCGTTGTAGCCCGTGAGGAGGTTGAGCCCCATGAGCGCGATTGCGTAGACGATGACTTGCGTGAATTGGAAGGTGTGATAGCTGCTCGCGACGAAAGGGAGCGCGAGCGCCAGCGCCGCGGCCGCCGCGGCGCCGATCCGGCGCCAGGTGGCGAGCGGCAGACCCGCGACGAGCCTCGCAGCGGTGGGGGGTTGCGTCTCGCTCACGGTCGTCATGCGCTCAGACCCGCGTGACGACCGGACGGCCGAAGAGGCCGGAGGGCCGCACCACCAATACGCCGACGATGATGACGAGCGCGGCGGTGAGCTTGAGGTCCGCGCCCACGAGATAGGCGCCGGCGAGATTCTCGAGCACGCCCACGAGGAATCCGCCGAGCACGGCGCCCCAGGGATTGTCGATGCCGCCGAGGAGCGCGCCCGCGAAGCCGTACAGCAGTATGCCGCCCATCATGTTGGGCTCGAGATAGACGATGGGCGCCGCCATCATGCCCGCGACCGCGCCGGTCGCCGCCGCGAGTCCCCAGCCGAGCGCCAGCATCCAGCCGACGCGGATGCCGACGAGCCGGCTCGAGACGGGGTTCTGCGCGGAGGCGCGCATGGCAAGCCCGAGCGGCGTGAAGCGGAAGAAGGCATAGACGAGCGCGAGCACCACGAGCATCACCACGATCTCGCCGCCCTCGTGGGGCGAGATGTAGACGCTGCCGTACCAGGCCTTCTCGGGGAACGGGCTCGGAAACGGCTTGATCGTGTAGGTGTAGATGAATCCGGCGAGGCTATTGAGGATCGCCAGCAAACCGATGAAGACGCAGACCGAGGCCAGCACCGGCGCCTTGTCGAAAGGCCGGATCACCACGCGCTCGATGATGACGCCGCCGGCGAAGGAGATGACGAGCGTCAGGAGGAACGCCGCCCAATAGGGCATCCCCCAATCGATCAGGGACCAGGCGACGTAGGTGGAGAACATCGCCATCTCCCCCTGGGCGAAATTCACGAGATGGGTCGCCTGGTAGATCATCACCAGCGCGAGCGCGATGCTCGCGTAGATGCCGCCGTTCGCAAGGCCCGAGAACAGCTGGTGCAGAAGTTGCGCCATCCCGGCCTCTCCCTCAATATCCGAGATAGGAGCGCCGCACGGCCTCGTCGCCGCGGACGCGCTCGGCGGTGCCGCCCATGACCACGCGCCCGGTCTCCAGGAGATAGGCGTGATCGGCGAGGTCGAGGGCGAGATTGGCGTTCTGCTCGACGACGAGCATGCTGACGCGGTCCTCGCGGTTGATCGTGCGCAGGATCGCGAAGATGTCGCGCACGATGAGCGGCGCCAGCCCGAAGGAAGGCTCGTCGAGGAGCAGGAGTCGCGGGCGCAGCATGAGCGCGCGCGCGATCGCGAGCATCTGCTGCTCGCCGCCGGAGAGGGTTCCCGCCTGCTGCCACCGCCGCTCGCGGAGCCGCGGAAAATAGCCGTAGACGCGCTCGAAATCCTCCGCGACCTGCGCCTTGTCGCGCCGCGCATAGGCGCCGAGGCGGAGGTTCTCCTCGACGGTGAGATGGACGAAGGTGCCGCGGCCGTCCGGCACGTGCGCGATGCCGAGCCGCACCACGTCCTCGGTCGCGAGATTGTCCAGACGCCCGCCGCCGAAGCGGATCGCACCCTCGCGCCGCACCATCGCGCAGAGCGCGCGCAAGAGCGTGGTCTTGCCCGCGCCGTTCGCGCCCAAGAGCGCGGTGATGCCGCCCTCGGCCACGTCGAGGTCGACGCCGTAGAGGACCTGGGTCGGCCCGTAGAAGGCGGCGAGCGATCGGGTCTCGAGGAGCGCCGCCATCACGCGGCTGCCCCGAGATAGGCGCGGATCACGTCGGGGTGGCTCTGCACCTCCGCGGGCGTCCCGTCCGCGATCTTGCGGCCGAAGTCGAGCGCCACGACCTTGTCGGAGACGCGCATCACGAGGTTCATGTGATGCTCGACCAGCAGCACGGTGATGCCGCGGCGGTCGCGGAGACCCTGGATCTGCTCGCGGAGGCGATCGACCTCCTCGTGATTGAGGCCGCTCGCGGGCTCGTCGAGGAGCAGGAGCTTGGGCTCGCTCGCGAGCGCGCGGGCGAGCTCGACGCGCTTCTGCGTCCCGAAGGGGAGCGCGCTCACGGGCGTCGCCGCAACCCCTCGAAGCCCGAGCTCCTCGATCAGCGCCTCGGCGCGCGCGCGCACCCGCTTCTCCTCCTCGCCGACCAGGGGAAGGCGGAGCGCGTTCGCGAGGAAGCCGCCGCGGCTCCTGCAATGGCTCCCGATCAGCACGTTCTCCAGCACGGACATGCTGCGGAAGAGGGCGAGGTTCTGGAAGGTGCGGCCGATGCCGAGCGCGGCGATCGCGTGGCGCGGCACCTCGAAGAGCGGCTTCCCCTCGAACTCGATGCTCCCGCGCTCCGCGCGATAGAGCCGGGAGAGGCAATTGAAGAGCGTGGTCTTGCCGGCACCGTTCGGACCGATGAGGCCGCAGATTTGCCCCGACGCCACCTCGAAGGAGACGCCGTCGAGGGCCACAATGCCGCCGAACCGGACGGAGATGTCGCGCACGGAGAGGAGCGGCGCCGCCGCCGAAATCGGCACCGCCGTCATAGGCTTAGCCTTTGGGCGAGGTATTGGGCCTCGGCCCTCCAGGTCACCCGCACGCGTTAACCCTCCCAATCCGGCGTCTTCGAGCGCCCTATGTCCCACCCAGGGTACGCTATTGAATCGAAAACTAGAAGCGGAGCCTCGTTCCCAATTTCGCGAGCGGCAGGCGCGTTCAGCGCCCTTCCCAGAGAGCTTTCGCTTGGCCGGGCCGCTGTGACGGCGGCTGTGCCGCTCGAAGCCGATTAGGCGGCCAAATCCGCCAGCAGAACCTCTGCCTGCTCCAAAACGAGTTGAGTCGCCCTTTCCTGCTTGTCCGGCGGATAGCCGTGAATTCTGAGGATGCGTTTCACCATCACGCGGAGCTGCGCACGCACGTTCTCGCGGACGGTCCAGTCGATCGTGACGTTCTTTCGCACGGCATCCGCCAGCTCGCGCGCAATCTTCTGGAGGGTCGGCTCGCCCAGAACCTTGACCGAGCTGTCGTTGACCCCGAGCGCGTCATAGAAGGCCAGCTCGTCCTCCGAAAGGCCTAGAGCCTCGCCGCGGGCGTGCGCCTCGCGCATCTGCTTGGCGAGCGCGATCAGCTCCTCGATTACCTGCGCCGTCTCGATGGCGCGGTTCTGATATCGGCGAATCGCGCGCTCTAGCAGTTCCGCAAACGACCGCGCCTGCACCACGTTACGCCGTCCGCGTTGCCTCACCTCTCCCGCAAGCAGTCGTTGCAGGAGCTCCACGGCCAAGTTCCGCTGTGGCATATCCTTGACCTCGGCCAGGAATTCGTCCGAGAGGATCGAGATGTCCGGCTTCTTGAGGCCGGCCGCAGCGAAGATGTCGATGACCTCCTCGGAGGCGACCGCGCCCGATACGATCTGCCGGATCGCGTGATCTAGCTCCTCATCGGTCTTGCGCTCGCCGGGAATGTTCTTGGTGAGGATGGCGCGTACGGCCTGGAAGAACCCGACATCGTCGCGAATCCCGAGCGCGGCCTCGTGGGGCACCGCAAGCGCAAACGCACGCGTGAGGTCCGTCACGGCCTGCTGGAAGCGCGCCTTGCCGTCCTTTTGAGCCAGGACATGCTCGGAGGCGGCCTTCAGGAGCGACAGACGCTCCTGCGGTTTGCCTCCGATCCAGCGCGACCAATCGAACCCGTGGAAGATACCGCCACAAATCTCGTATTTCGCCAGCATGAGCGCCACCGCCTCTTCCTGATCGATGGCCGTTTTCCCGGTTCCGCCGCTTTCCGTGTAGGTAACGAGCGCCTGGCGCAGCTCGTCGGCAAGCCCGAGATAGTCCACCACCAGGCCGCCGGGCTTATCGCGGAAGACGCGGTTCACCCGCGCGATCGCTTGCATGAGCCCATGACCGCGCATGGGCTTGTCGACGTACATGGTATGGAGGCTCGGCGCGTCGAAGCCGGTGAGCCACATGTCCCGGACGATCACGATCCTGAAGGGGTCGGCCGCGTTGCGGAAGCGCTCGGCGAGCTTCTCGCGACGTGGCTTGTTGCGGATGTGCGGTTGCCAATCCAGTGGGTCCGACGCGCTGCCCGTCATCACGACCTTGATCGTCCCCTGGTCATCCGTCTCGCCCCGCCAATCCGGCCGCAGAGCCGTGATTGCTTTGTAAAGCTCGACACAGATGCGGCGGCTCATGCAAACGACCATTGCCTTGCCGTCCATGACGGCAAGCCGCGCCTCGAAATGTGCGACCAAGTCCTTGGCGACGAGTCCAAGCCGCTTCTCGGTGCCTACCACCGCCTCGAGCTGAGCCCATTTGGATTTGAGCTTCTCCTTGCGCTCGACCTCCTCGCCCTCCGTCACCTCCTCGAACCTCGGATCGATGCGCGGCCGCTCCGCGGGCTTGAGCTCCAGCTTGGCAAGCCGGCTCTCGTAGTAGATCGGCACCGTCGCACCGTCGCGGACCGCGCGCTGAATGTCGTAGACGCTGATGTAGTCGCCGAACACGGCCCGCGTATTCTTGTCCGTAAGCTCGATCGGCGTCCCCGTGAATCCGATGAACGAGGCGTTGGGCAGCGCGTCGCGCATGTGCCGCGCGAAGCCGTCGATGAAATCGTATTGGCTGCGATGCGCCTCGTCGGCGATCACAACGATGTTGCGGCGGTCCGAGAGCAGGGGATGTCGGTCGCCCTTCTCCTCCGGCAGGAATTTCTGGATCGTCGTGAACACCACGCCGCCGCTCGCCACGCGGAGCTTCTCGCGCAGATCGCTCCGGCTCTCGGCCTGCACCGGCTCCTGTCGCAGTAGGTCGCGGCAGCGGGCGAAGGTGCCGAAGAGCTGGTCGTCGAGATCGTTGCGGTCGGTGATGACCACGATGGTCGGATTCTCCATGGCGGGATGCAGGATCATCCGCCCGGCGTAGAACGCCATGGTGAGGCTCTTCCCGGAGCCCTGAGTGTGCCAGATCACGCCCACCCGCCGGTCGCCGGGCTCGCCGCCCGGCCCCGGACCCACCTCGAAGCGCCCCGGCGGCTCCGAGAATCCCGGCTTGACGATGGCAGCCGCGCGCAGCGTCTCCTCGACCGCGACATTGACGGCGTGGAACTGATGATAGCCCGCCATCTTCTTGGCGAGGGACCCGCCGCCGAGATCCTCGAACACGATGAAATGCCGCAGAAGATCGAGAAAGCGCCGCTTTTCGAACGCGCCCTCTAGGACGACCTGTAGCTCCGCAACCTTGAGTTCGGCATCGTCGCGGCCGGTGATGGTGCGCCACGGCTTGAACCACTCGCGCCCCGCGCCGACGGTGCCGATCCGCGCCTGCACTCCGTCGGAGACAACGAGCCCCGCGTTGTAGGCGAAGAGGGTCGGGATCTCGGCTTGATAGGTCTCGAGCTGGTGGAACGCGGTCCAGATCGTCGCGTCCTGATCCGTGGCGTTCTTGAGCTCGATTACGCCGAGCGGCAATCCGTTCAGGAACAGCACCACGTCCGGTCGTCGCACGTGCTGACCCTCGGCCACCGTGAACTGGTTGACCGCGAGCCAGTCGTTATTGTCGGGCACATCGAAATCGACGACGCGCACCTGTGCGCCCGCGATGGTGCCGTCGGGTCGTGTAGTCTCAACGGCAACCCCGTCCACCAGCATCCGATGGACCCTGCGGTTTCGCCCGAGCAGGCCCGGCGGCTCGGCCGCGCTCAGCTTGCGAAAGGCGTCGTCGAGCGCCTCCGCCGGCAGATCGGGATTGAGGCGCTCCAGGGCATCGCGCAGCCGTCGCTCCAGCAACACGTCCCGGTAATTCGGGTCGGCGCGCTCCGCCGCCCGCTCGCCGACGGCGATGTCGGGACCGTGCAGCACCGCATAGCCGAGACCCTCGAGCCAGGCCAGCGCCGCTTCTTCGACCGTGGATTCCGTGAGTTTGGCGCTCATGTCGCAGCGGCCTTCGGCTACTTTGTCTTTCGGCGCGCCCAAATGTCTTCCGCGCTCTCCTGCTTCAGTGCAGCCTTGATCTTATCGATCGCGCTTGGCGAATAACGCTTGTGAATGGCGCTTCCGATCTTGAATTCTTTATAGCACTCGGTGTCTTTGCGGACGCCGAAGTAATCCACCACCGCGACTGCCTTGGGCATCGTAAGGCCAAGCTTCTCGGCAAGCTGTCTTGCGCCGAGACTGTAGAACCCAAGCTCGTCGACCCTTTTCACCGCGACCACAGATGCACCAGGGGTGCCCTCTGGTACCAGATGAACGGGGATGCCCTCCTTCTTCGATAGACGTAAAGAGAGTGTCGGTCCGCTACCGTCGGAATTTATTTCGACGGCCGCGACCCCCGCGAATACATCTCGCCACTTGCGGTCGGCCAGGAGCTCTTGGCCTATTCGTCGCAGGTCAGCCGCGCTGGGTTGGGCTTTCTCTCCTTTGATCGTTGCATCAAGAATCGCCAGAGGCCGGAGTCTCGCCTCAGCTTCAATGCGCCGCCGCTTACCCGGCTTAAGGAGTTTCCGAATCTCGGCGACCTCTGACTCGAACAGAGTCGTGAGATCGGTTGGGGCTGACGTAGAGACCGGCAGAACGCGGGTGGGCATGTACAGCACAAGCTTCAGTCCGAAGACATCATTCATTATATCGCGGAA
>DATKNV010000061.1:0-5488 GCA_035541215.1 Allostellaceae bacterium
TTCAGCAGGCATGGTCGGGTTCATTACGGGCCTCGGCGAAGCGGTAGCTCTGGTCTTTCGGCTCGCGACCGGGCGGCTCTCCGACCGCACGCATCGCCATTGGGCCCTATCGATCGGCGGCTACGCGATCACGGTGATCGCAGTGCCCTTGATCGGGCTCTCGCAAGCCTTCTGGCAGGCCGCCAGTCTCATCATCGCCGAGCGGTTCGGCAAGGCCGTGCGCGCGCCGGCACGCGATACGATGCTTGCGCAGGCAAGTGTCGACGTCGGCCGGGGGACGGCATTCGCGATACACGAGGCTCTCGATCAGTCCGGCGCGCTGGTCGGTCCTCTCATCGTCGCCGGCACGATCGCCTGGTCGGGCTATCAAGCCGGTTTCGCGGTGCTCGCCGTTCCGGGCGCGCTGACGCTGCTCACGCTCGCGTGGCTGCGCTACGCCGTCCCACGGCCTGCGGCCTACGAGGCTTCGCATCACGCCGGGGTTGCGCGCGATGATCCCGGTCTTGCCGCACTGCCGCGGCGGTTCTGGCTCTATGCCGTCTTCACCGCCGTCTCGATGCTCGGATTTGCGACCTTCGCCGTACTCGCTTACCACCAGGAGGTCAGCCACGTCATTGCACCGGAGCTGATCCCGATCACCTACGCTGCGGCCATGGGGGCGGCGGCGCTGGCCGCCCTGGGCTCCGGACGCGTTTACGACCGCGTCGGCTTGCGCGGTCTCATCGTCGCATTGCCGCTCGCAGCCGTCGTGCCGGCGCTGTCATTCTCTCGGACGGCCGCGCTCGTCTGGATCGGGGCGGTCGTGTGGGGCGCCGCCATGGGCATTCACGAATCGACCATGCGCGCCGCTGTCGCCGACCTCGTCCCCGCCGCGGTACGCGGCACGGGGTACGGTGTTTTCACTGCGATCTACGGCCTCGCATGGCTTGCGGGATCAACGATCGTCGGCGCCCTTTACAGCTACTCCCTTGTTGCGGTCATAGCGTTCGTCGCGGCTACGCAATTGCTGGCTCTCATCCCCTTCGTGATGCTGGCGCCAAAAGAACCGGCGACGAGCGGCTCGTAGGATTCTCCGCGTGGGACTGCGATCCCTCCGCAGTTCGTGCTCAATAGCCGCCGAAAGCGCATGGCGCGGACGACGCTCCTGGCGGTTCGTGCCAGCGCGAATAGGCGCAACTGTCGCTCCTCCTCGCCCTCGGGGCCGAATTGCCCCAGGCAAGGTTCTCGCTGGTATCTTTGTCCGTGTCTGTGGCATATGCGATCCCGTTTTTTCAAACTTAAACAAGTAGATAGGAAGCCGCTTCGGCTCCGCTCCCGGCACCGTTTCCCAACGCATATCCTTTAAAGCAAGCCTGCCCGCCCTACAGCGCTCAAGGGACTAACGCCTTGACGGCATCGAAGGCCGCCTCGAACAATCATTGAGACCGCCGTTTCCGCGCGGACGCTTACCGCCCAGCCGACTTCGGAGCCGCCCGTGAGAAAAGTCATCGATCTCGAATGCGATCTGCCGCCCGACGAGAACGGCAAGCCCCGCAAGTTCGGAACCGAGACGCTCAAGCCGGGCTTCGGCGATCCCGAGCGGCTCGAGCCGCTGCCGGGTTACGGGTTCGAGAACTACGAGCGCATCTTCACCCATCGAGCTCCGAACGCGCCGCCGGGGCGCGCTTCGCCGCCCAAGGGCATGTCGCTCGACGACTTCGTCAAGAGCATGGACGAGGCCGGCGTCGTGACCGGCGTCGTGGGGCGCGTCGCCAACCGCGAGCTCGCGAAGATCGTCCGGGCCTATCCCGGACGCTTCGTCGGCTTGGCCTCGATCAGCCCCTTCGACGGCATGCGCGGCGTGCGCGAGTTCGAGCACGTGGTCAAGGATCTGGGCCTCGGGGGATTGCGCATCGCGGCGCTCTTCAACATGGTCCCCGCGAGCGACCGCCGCTTCTATCCGCTCTATGCGAAATGCGTCGAGCTCGACGTGCCCGTCCGCATCTACACCTCCATGAACTACGCGAACGACCGGCCCTACGATCTCGGGCACCCGCGTCATCTCGACCAGGTCGCGATGGACTTTCCGGAGCTGAGGATCGTCGCGGGCCTGAGCGGCTGGCCTTGGATCGCGGACATGGTGGGCCTGCTGCGCCGCCATCCCAACCTCTACTGCGACACCGCCGCGCACCATCCCCGCTATTTCGCGGTCAAGGGCTCGGGCTGGGAGCAGTTCCTGCAATTCGGCAACACGCTGCTCCAGGACAAGATCATGGTCGGGATCTCCCGCGGTACGGTCGGTCTCCCCTTCAAGGAGTCGATCGCCGAATACGAGGCGCTGCCGCTCAAGGAGAGCGTCATCGAGAAGTGGCTCTACGAGAACGCCCGGCGATTCTTCCGCCTGGGCTGAGGCGGCGCTCTCAGGCGAGCACGGCTCGCGCGTCCGCGGCAACGGCGCCCTCGCCCTCGCGGCCCAGGATGAGCGGATTGACGTCGAGCTCGACGAGCCGATCGCCGAGCGCGGCCGCGAGCCGGCCGAGCTTCACGAGAGCGTCGACCGCAGCCGCCAGGTCGCGGCGAGGATAGTTCCTGAAGCCCTGCAGCAGCGGCCAGATCCGGAGCCGCCTCAGCATGGCTTCCGCCGACTGCGCCGAGACCGGCGCGAGCGCCACCTCGACGTCGCCCATGAGCTCGACGAGCACGCCGCCCGCTCCAACCATGACGACCGGCCCGAATTGCGGGTCGCGCTTGGCGCCGAGGATGAGCTCGAGCCCGTCCGTCACCATCTCCGCCACGACGCATTCCGTGGCGGCGGGATCGAGGGCTCTGAGCTTGGAGAACACCTCCGCGAAAGCGGCTTCGACATCGGCGCGCTTGGCGAGCCGTAGCCGCACGAGCCCGGCATCGCTCTTGTGGACGACCGTGTTGCTCACGCCCTTGAGCACGACGGGATAGCCGATCGCGTCCGCCGCGGCGCCCGCCTCGGCAGCGCTCCGCACGCGCCGCTCGCGCGTGACGCGCAGGCCGGAATGGCCGAGAAGCGCCTTCGCTTCGGGCTCGCTCAGATAGCCCGCATGCGGGAGATTGGGCAGGGCGGCGGGGGCCGGCGGGAGCTGTGCCGCCGTTTGCTCGCGCCCATGGGAGAGATAGGCTTCGAGCAGGCGAATCCCGTCGTCGAGGCGGTCGCAGCGCGCGATGCCGTGCTCGCGAATGATCTCGCGCACGCCCGTCGCCACGGAGCCCGGCGTCACGATGAAGAGCGCGGGCTTGCCGCAGGTCCGGAGCGCGCCGGCGAGAGCTGCGACGGAAGGCTCGTAGTTCGGGGTCGTCGTGAGCGGGATCAGGATCGCGCCGACATCGGGCTCGGCGGCGAGCGCGCCCACCACGTGGGAAGCGATCGCGGCCACGCCGCCCGTCTCCTGCCGCCGCGTTCCCATGTCGACGGGATTGTCGAGATGGCCCGGCAGCATCACCGGCAGCAGCGCCGCGCGCGTGGGCTCGCCGAAGCGCGCGAGGCGCAAGCCGCGATCCGCCATCCGGTCGACGACGGTGCCGTTCATGCCGCCCGAGGACGAAACGATGCCGATGCCGTCGCCACGGGCGGGGCCATTGCGAAGGATGAAGTCGGCGACGAGCACCATGACGTCGGGATCGTCCACGAGAACCGCGCCCGCCTCCCGGCAGGCCGCGGCGAAGACCGGATAGGCGCCGGCGAGGCTCGCGGTGTGCGAGCGCGCCGCCGCCTCTCCCTGCTCGCTGCGGCCGGTTTTGAGCACGATCACGGGCTTGCGCGCCTGGCGCGCTCGCTCGAGCTGGCCGAGGAACTGCCGCCCGTCCGAGAGCCCCTCGATGTGGAGACAGATCGCGCGCGTGTCGGGATCGCCGATCATGTGCTCGAAGAAGTCGGAGACGTCGAGGTCGGCCTGGTTTCCGACGGAGACGAGCTGGCTGAAGCCGATGCCCTGATCGTGCGCGCGGTTGTAGACCGAGAGCATGAGCGCGCCGCTCTGCGAGACGAGGCCGATATGGCCGGGGATGATCTTCTCGACGTCGAGCACGCGGGCCGAGGTGAGCGCCATGCCGTTGCGGAGATTGATGAGACCGAGGCAATTGGGGCCCACGAGCCGCATGCCCGTCTCGGCCGAGATGCGCGCGATCTCCGCCTGCGCGGCGGCACCTTCCTCGCCGGCCTCGGCGAAGCCCGCGGTGATGATGACGCAGCAGCCGACGCCGGCGGCGGCGCACTCCTGGATCGTCTGCGGCACGATCCCCGCGGGAACCGCGATCACCGCGACGTCGACCTCCGGGGCGTCGGCGATCCGCGCGTAGCATTTGAGGCCGCGCACGGTCTCGCGGCGCGGATTGAGCGGCACGATCTCGCCCGCAAAGCCGTGCAGCGCGAGGTAATGCATGATCCGCCCGCCCCATTTGTCGCGGTCGTCCGAGGCGCCGAAGACCGCGACCCGCCGCGGCTCGAAGATGCGTCGGATCGAGAGTCGGGGGGCTGCTTTCATGGGCGTGCGATCCTGCTCAGCGTCCCTTGAACACGGGCTTCCGCTTCTCCAGCATGGCGCGGATACCTTCCTTGGCGTCCTCGGACTCCCGGATGATCGCGTGCCAGCGCTCCGTGAGCAGCATGGCCCGGTCCGGAGAGTCGCGATACTGCGCGCGTACGGTCTCCTTGATGGAGCGGATCGGCAAGGGCGCGCCGCCCGCGAGCTTCTGCGCGATGCGCGAGACTTCCGCATCGAAGGTCTCGTCGGGGAAGACCCGCGTGACGAGCCCCCAGTCGTAGGCCTCCTGCGCGGTGATGTCGTCGCCGAGGAGTGCGGTGTCGAGGGCTCGATTGCGGCCGAGATAGTGGACGAGGCGCGCGTTGCCGAGACCCCAGCTCGGCGCGAGGCCGAGATAGATGTCGCCCGCGCGGAACTTCGCGGAGACGGCGGCGAGCCGGATGTCGCAGGGCCAGGCGATCGCGGTCCCGCCGCCGATGCACCAGCCGCGGACCGCGGAGATCACGGGCTTCGGATGCTCCTCGATCAGGTCGATCATGTGCATGCCGACGGCGCGCGCCTCGTTGGCGCTCGCGGCGCTGTCGCCGGCCTCGCTGCGGAGATCGGCGCCGGCGCAGAACGCCCGCGTCCCGGAGCCGCGGATCACGATGGCGCGCGTCGCCTCTCGCTCGCGCAGACCCTCGAGGGCCGCGACGATCGCCCGGAGCAGCGAGATCGTCATGAGATTGAGCGGTGGGCGGTTGATCGTCAGCATCGTGACGCCGCCATCGTGGTCGATCAGGAGGTCTTCGCTCATGTTCCTAGCCTCGAGTGAGCTATTGCGAGGTGAGCCGGCGGAGCCCGCCGAGCAGATTGAGAAGCAGAAGCACCGCGAGCGATACCAGCACGACCAGCGCCGAGACGGCTGCGACGGTCGGATCGATGCGGTCGGACATGTAGGTGTAGATGCGCACGGGCAGCGTCTGCAACCCCGGCCCGGTCATGAAGATGGTGGT
>DATKNV010000062.1:0-32941 GCA_035541215.1 Allostellaceae bacterium
TCCGCGATGGGCGACGCCGGGGCCGCGACGGCGGTGGGGGCCGGGTAGGTAAGCGTCGTTAGGAGGCTGCCGACATCCGCCATGGCGCGCTCCGCTGCCTCGCTCCGGTCAGAGGGTCTCGACGAGGCGCTGCGCGATCGCCTCGGCGTCGCTGGCGGCCTCGCAGGTCGGATGCCGAGTGAGCAGCGAGGCTTGCCGGCGGATCGTGTCCTTGACGTGGTCGTCGCGCCGCACCACGCCCGCCAGCTTGGGCTCGAGCTTCAGGAATTCGCGGCAGGCTCGAGCGAGCGTCTGATAGGTCCGCTCGCCTTCGCGGTGATTGGCCGCCATGTTGACGACGATCTGGATGTTGTCGGCGAGCTTCTCCATGGCGCTGATCTTGATGAAAGCATACGCATCGGTGATCGCTGTGGGCTCATCGGTGGTGACGACGAGGCATGCGCGCGACTGCGCCGCGAGGAGCCGCACCGTCCGTTCGATCCCAGCCCCGAGATCTAGCACCGCCCAGTCGTAGACCTGGGCCAGCGCCTGCAGCTCGTTTCGGAGCGCAAAAAGCCGATTGGGCGGCAGGGTCGCGAGGCTGCCCGATCCCGAGCGTCCCGCGATGATGTCGAAGCCGCCCGAGTATTTCGTGACGGCATCGGCGAGTTTCATCTGGCCCGCCGCGACGCCGCCGAGATCGCGCTCGGGCGTCATGCCGAGCTGCACGTCGACGTTGGCCAGACCGAGATCGCCGTCGAAGAGGAGCGTGCGCGCGCCTGCGCGAGCGAGCGCGTGGGTCAGCGTGATCGAGAACCAGGTCTTGCCGACGCCGCCCTTGCCCGAGGCGACCGCGAGGATGTTCCGCTTCAGAGGCTCGTTGCCCGGAAGGGCACGCAGGATTTGCGCTGGGGTCATGTGGTCACTCGTTTCTTCGGCGGGATTTGACGCTCGAGCGGGGACTGCGCGAGGAGGCGCCGCGCGAGCAGCAGGGGATCGAGAGGGAGGAGGCCGTCGGCGATCTCGGGCGCGACGCCAGCCTCGGCAAAGGCGAGTTTCGCGGCGTCGGCCGCCGCGAGCACGCTTCCGAGCCTGCTCGTGAGATCGAGCCGCGTCGCGGTCATGCGGGAGCAGCCGAGGTCGCGGAAGATGCGCGCGATCTCGACGGTGTCGACGGCATCGCCGCCGGCGGCCAGCACGAGCATGGGTTCTGCACTCGCCGCAGCGATGAGCGCCTCGAGCTCACGACGGTCGGCGGCGTTGTAGGGATTGATGCCGAAGCCGTCGATGAGCACGAGCTCCTCGGGCCGTGCCGAGGCGACCGCGAGTGCGAGGCGCCCACCGGTTTCCGCGGTGGTGAGCGAGATGCCAAGGACCCGCGCGACGGCGGCGATCTGCTCGATCGCGCCCGCGCGCACGATATCGGCGGCGATCACGCGCACGGGGCGACCGGCCATCACCGCGCGCGCTGCGAGCTTCGCGACCGTCATGGTCTTGCCGGCACCGGGCGGGCCGACCATCAGCAGCGGGCGCATGCGGCCTTGCTCGGGGACCGGCGCGAAGGAGAAGGTCGCGGCGAGCGCGCCGGAGAGCGACGAGAGATCGTCGTCGGCGTCGAAGGTGAGGGAGGCGATCAGCAGTTTTTCCGCGAGTGGACCGGGAACGCCGCCGGCCGTGAGCGCTTCGCTCAGCCGGTCGGTCACGTCAACGGTTGGGTGCGTCGACACCATTCCCGCCTCGGCGCGGTCGCGCGCCGCAGTGATGCAGGCGCCACCTTCGGCATCGTCCTCCGTCGAGACGATGATCGCGTCGGGCCCCAGCTCCTGGCGCACCAGCGTCATTGCTTCCTGGATCGAGGGAGCCGTGAAGTTGCGGAGATGCATGGCTCGGGCCGGCTCCTCAGATCTGTCCGAGCGTGCGGATGCGCGCCTTGGGGTGGATTTCGTTCTGCGACATCACCGTCGTGATCGGGCGAAAGCGCTCGATGATCGAGCGGACATAGGGCCGGATCGCAGGGCTCGTCAGCAGAATCGGCGTCTCGCCGCTCATGGCGTGACGCTCGAAGGTCTGGCGGACGCTGGTGATGAATTCCTGGAGCCGCGTCGGCGGCATCGCCAAGTGCTTCTCCTCGCCTTGGCCCACGATCGCCTCGGCGAAGGCCTGCTCCCATGCCGGGGAGAGCGTGATGAGCGGGATGAAGCCGGTCTCGTTGGTCTGCGCATCGCTGATCTGGCGCGCAAGTCGCGCGCGCACGTGCTCGGTGATGACGCTGACGTTCCGGCTATAGCCGCAAGCCTCGGAGATGCCTTCGAGGATCGCGGGAAGGTCGCGGATCGAGATGCGTTCGGCGAGCAGGTTCTGCAAGACGCGCTGGATGCCGCCCGAGGAAATCTGGCTCGGCACCATGTCCGCAATGAGCTTCTGGTGGCTCTTGTCGAGCTCGTCCAGGAGCTTCTGCGTTTCCGCATAGGAGAGAAGCTCCGCCATCGCGTCCTTCACGACCTCGGTCAGATGCGTGGTGACGACGGTCTGCGGCTCGACCACGGTGTAGCCGCGGAAGGTCGCTTCCTCGCGGTTGCTCTCCGCGGTCCAGAGCGCGGGGAGGCCGAAGGTCGGCTCGACCGTGGTCTCGCCGGGCAGGTTGATCGTCTCGCCACGGGGGTCCATGACCAGCAGCATGTTGGGACGGAGATCGCCGCGCCCGACCTCGATCTCCTTGATGCGGATCACGTAGGTGTTGGCAGAAAGCTGCAGATTGTCCTGGATGCGAACGGAGGGCATGACGAAGCCCATCTCCGTCGCGATCTGCCGGCGGAGCGAGCGCACCTGGTCCGTGAGCTTGGGGCCGTGCTCGTTGTTGATGAGGGCGAGGAGACCGTAGCCGAGCTCGAGGCGTATCTGGTCGATCTGCATCGCCGCGTGGATCGACTCCTCCTTGGGCGGCGCGACAGCGGCGCTCGCCTTCTCGGCTTCCGCGCGGGCCTCGGCCTCGCGCCGATCGGTGAGGCGCCAGGCTGCAGCGCCCGTCAGCGCCGAGAGCGCGAGGAAGGGCAGCATCGGGATTCCCGGAAGCAGCGACAGCGCCAGGGTCAGGACCGAGGCGAGGCCGAGCGCCGCGGGATAGGCGCTCAACTGGCCGAAGAGCGCTTTGTCCATCGAGCCGGAGATGCCGGCCTTGGAGACGAGCATGCCCGCGGCGGTCGAGACCACGAGCGCGGGAATTTGCGTGACGAGGCCGTCGCCGACGGTGAGGAGGGTGTAACTCTGCGTCGCCTCGGCGAAGGTCAGCCCCTTCTGCGCCACGCCGATCACGATCCCTGCGACGACGTTGATGAAGGTGATGATGAGGCCCGCGACGGCATCGCCGCGCACGAATTTCGAGGCGCCGTC
This sequence comes from Allostellaceae bacterium, assembly GCA_035541215.1. Lineage (GTDB taxonomy): Bacteria > Pseudomonadota > Alphaproteobacteria > ATCC43930 > CGMCC-115725 > DASZHJ01. The sequence goes on from DATKNV010000062.1 coordinate 3,370, forward strand.
CATGGCGCCGAAGAAGTTGCTCTCGTCCTCGAGCTGGGCGCGGCGCTTGCGCGCGGCCGCTTCGTCGATGAGTCCCGCGGAGAGATCGGCGTCGATCGCCATCTGCTTGCCGGGCATGCTGTCGAGGCTGAAGCGCGCGGCGACCTCGGCGATGCGGCCGGAGCCTTTCGTGATGACCACGAAATTCACCACCACGAGGATGATGAATACGATGACGCCGATCACGAAATTCCCGCTCATCACGAAGCCGCCGAAGGCCTGGATGACGTGGCCCGCGGCCGCCGTCCCCTCGTGGCCGTGGCTCAGGATGAGCCGCGTCGTCGCGAGGTTGAGCGCGAGCCTGAGCATGGTCGCGATCAGCAGCACCGTCGGGAAGGCCGAGAATTCCAGAGGCCGCTGGATGAACAGCGACACCATCAGGATCAGCACCGAGAAGGTGATGGAGAGCGCGAGGCTGCCGTCGAGGAGCCAGGTCGGCATCGGCAGGATGAGCACGACCAGGATCGAGACCACGGCGAGCGCGAGCGCGATCTCGCCGCGGCGGAGCGCCGCGCCGAGCCGCGCCAGGAGCTGCCCCAGCGGCGTCTGCTCCTGCGCGGCATTGGTGGCGAGGTCGGTCATCGCGCTCTCGTCGGGGCTCGCTTAGGCGCTCGCGCGCTCGGGCTCGCCCGGCATCGGCACGGCGACGCCCTCCTGGCGGTACTGCTGCAGCTTGTTGCGGAGCGTGCGGATCGAGATGCCCAGGATGTTCGCGGCGTGGGTGCGGTTGCCGAGGCAGTGGTTGAGCGTCTCCAGGATGAGGTCGCGCTCGACGTCCGCGACGGTGCGGCCCACGAGGCCGATCTTGCTGGCGATGGCGGCGGTTCCGGCATCGCCCTCGGTCTTGAGGCTCGAGAGCATCATCGCCTCGGGGCCGATCGTGGCGCCGCGCGAGAGCAGCACCGCGCGGTGCATGGTGTTCTCGAGCTCGCGCACGTTGCCGCGCCAGGGATGGCGCACCAGCATCTCCTTCACCTCCGGCGCGAGCGGCCGGACGGGCACGGCGTTGGCTTCGGAGTATTTCTTGACGAAGAAGTCCGCGAGCAGCTCGATGTCCTGCCGGCGCTCGCGCAAGGGCGGCATCTCCAGGCGCACGACGTTCAGGCGGAAGAACAGGTCCTCGCGGAAGTTGCCTTTGCGCACCTCGGTCTCGAGGTCGCGGTTCGAGGTCGCGACGAGGCGGATGTCCACGCGGATCGGCTGCACGCCGCCGACGCGGTCGATCTCGCGCTCCTGGATCGCGCGCAGCAGCTTCGCCTGGAGGCGCGTGTGCATCTCGCTGATCTCGTCGAGGAGCAGCGTCCCGCCATTCGCCTCCTCGAATTTCCCGATGCGGCGCGCGACGGCGCCGGTGAAGGCGCCCTTCTCGTGGCCGAAGAGCTCGCTCTCCAGGAGCTGCTCGGGGATCGCGGCGCAGTTGACGGAGATGAAGCTGTGCCGAGCGCGCCGGCTCTTGCGGTGGATGAGCCGCGCGAGCACTTCCTTGCCCGTACCGCTCTCGCCGGTGACGAGGACGCTCGCGTCCGCGGGCGCCACCTGCTCCGCGAGCTTCACGAGGCTCGCCATGGCGGGGTCGCGGTAGATGAGCGAGTAGCTCTCCTGCGACACCGCCTCGAGGACGGCGGCGATGAGCTCGGCGTCGGGGGGGAGGGGGATGTATTCCTTGGCGCCGGCCTTGATCGCGCGCACGGCCGCCTCGGCGTCGGTGCCGATGCCGCAGGCGACCACGGGGACGTTGATGCGCTCCTGCTTCAGGCTCTCGACGAGACGGCCCACATCGAGCTTGACGTCGAGCATGATGAGGTCGGCGCCCTGGCCCGAGCGGAGCGCGTTGAGGCCGCGCTCGATGTCGTCGGCATGCGCGACGGTGGCGCCGCGGGAAAGGGCGATCTTGCCGGCGGCGCTGATGTAGCCCTCGAGCGGGCCGATGATGAGGAGGCGCATCGGACTGTCCTTCGGTTCAGGAGCGGTCGGCTTTGACGATCTCGGTCATGGTGACGCCGAGGCGCTCGTCGACCACCACGACCTCGCCGCGCGCGACGAGCCGGTTGTTGACGTAGATGTCGATGGCCTCGCCGACCTTGCGGTCGAGCTCGACCACGGCGCCGCGGCCCAATTTGAGGAGCTGGCTCACCTGCATGGTGGCGCGCCCCAGCACGGCCGAGATCTGCACGGGGATGTCGTAGACCGCCTCGAGCTCTTTGGCGTTCTGCGGACGCGTCTCCGCCGGCGCCGGCGTCTCGCTCTCGATCTCCGCGAGCTGGAGGTTGCTGGGCTCACTCATCTTGGCTCTCCTGACGGGAAGGCTCGGATTTCGGGGCTGCGGTCGCGAGCGCGCGGGCGAGAGCCGCGTCGATCGCGTGGGCGAGGCGGCGGACGTCGCGCTCGGCGCCGCCATCCGCCCATTCCAGGCGGCAATCGGCGGGGCCGAGAGCGTCCTCGGCGAGAATCACGAATTTTCCGCCGAAGCCGCTCTGCTGCGCGATCGCGCCGAGGCGCTGGCGCAGCGGATCGAAGAGGTCGTTGGGAACGCGGAGCACGATGCGCGGCTCCTCGAAGGCCTCGCGGAGGCAGTCCGCGATCATCGCCTCGATCTCCGCGAGCGGATTGACGCGGGCGAGCTCCGGGAGCGCCCTCGCGAGCACCGCGCGGATGAGCTCGATCGCGCGTCGCTCCGCGTCGCGGCGAATTTCCTCGTCCCGCTCCAGGAGGGAGCTCACGCCGGCGACGAGGCCCTCGACCGCGTCCGCGAGGCGCTGCTCCAGGCTCGCCGCGGCTTCCGCGAGCGCCGCCTGCCGCGCTTCCTCGGCCGCCGCCGCGCGTGCCGTCTCGAGCTCCGCGCGGCTGAAGCTGGGCTCCGCGGGCTTCCGCGCGAAATGCACCGGGATCGGCCCCTGCGGCTGGTCGAAGGAGGTGTCGAAGAGGAATTTCTGCGGGCTTGCGGCCATGGGTCCTCAGTAGACCAGCTGGTCTTCGGCGCTGCCGTCGGAGATCACGATCTCGCCGCGCGCGGCGAGGTCCTTGGCGAGCGCGACGAGGTAGCTCTGCGCCTCCTCCACGTCCTTGAGGCGAACGGGGCCCAGCGACTGCATGTCCTCCTTGAGGATCTTCGCCGCGCGCTCCGACATGTTCGTGAAGAAGAGCTCGCGCAGCGCCTCCGAGGCGCCCTTGAGCGCGAGCGGGATCTTATCCTTGTCGGCGTTGCGCAGGATGCCCTGGATCGCGCTGCCGTCGAGCTTGCCCAGATCCTCGAAGGTGAACATGAGCGCCTTGATGCGCTCCGCGGAATCGCGATTGCGCTCCTCGAGAGCGGTGATGAAGCGGTTCTCGCTGTTGCGGTCGAGGCTGTTGAAGATCTCCGCGATGAGCTCGTGCGAGTCCCGGCGGTTGGTGCGGGCGAGGCTCGAGAAGAACTCGTTCCGGAGGGTGCGCTCGACGTCGTCGAGCACCTCCTTCTGCACGGCCTCCATGCGCAGCATGCGCATGACGACCTCCATGGCGAAGCTCTCCGGAAGCTGCGTCAGCACGCGGCCGGAATGATCGGGCTTGATCTTCGAGAGCACGACGGCGACCGTCTGCGGGTACTCGTTCTTGAGGTAGTTCGCGAGCACGACCTCGTTCACGTTGCCGAGCTTGTCCCACATGGTGCGGCCCGCGGGGCCGCGGATCTCCTCCATGATCTGGTTGACGCGCTCGGAGCCCAGCACCTTCTGCAGGAGCCGCTCGGTGCTCTCGTAGGTGCCGACGAGCGATCCCGTCGCGGAGATGTGCTCCGCGAACTCCACGAAGAGGCGCTCGACGAGGTTGGAGCTCACAGTGCCCAGATTCGCCATGGTCTGGGAGATCTCCTTGATCTCCTCGTCGTCCATCAGCGAGAAGAGCCGCGCGGTGTGCTCGTCGCCGAGCGCGAGCATCAGGATCGCGGCCTTCTCGGGGCCGGTGAGCGAGCGGAAATCCTCACGAACGCGCATGGGGCGCCAAGCCTTCGTTTGCGGGGCCGGAGGTGATCACGTGCCCTGGTACATCCAGCTGCGCACGATCGCGACGGCTTCCTCGGGATGCTTGTCGACGATCTCGCCGATCTTGCGGATGCTCGAGGCGGCGACGCGTCCCTCGACTTGTCCGATGTCGATCATCTGCTCGACCGGCGTCTGCGGCCTCGGCATCGGTGCCGGGACGACGGCGTGCGCCGGGACGGCTGTGGGAACCTGGGGCTGTGCGCTCATGCCCGGCGGGGGCGGAAGCTGCGGGGCGCCGGCATAGGCGGGCTCCGGCAGTAGTCCCGCGCTCTCGGCCGGCCCGGCGCCGCCTTCAAGGAGGCGGAAGAGCACGGGGCGCACCACCAGAAGGATCACCAGAAGCGCCACCACGGCGATCACGACCGTCTCGCCGATGCGGAAGATCTCCGCGCGCTCGAAGCCGAAAATGGTCGCGGGCGGCGCCGCCGCCGCGGGCTCCTCGGGTGTGGCGAAGCGGAGATTGGCGACCTCGATGCTGTCGCCGCGCTTCTCGTCGAAGCCGATCGCGGAGCGCACGAGGGCGGCGATCTGCTTCATCTCCTCGGGCGAGCGCGGGGCATAGGTCTTGCTGCCGTCGGGCTTGGTCTCGTAGTTGCCGTCGACGAGTACGGCGATCGAGAGGCGCTTGATGTCCCCGGCCTCGTGCACCTGGCTCCGCACGGTCTTGGAGATCTCGTAGTTGACGGTCTCCTCGCTGTGCGCGGCCTTGTTGCGGCCGGCGGCCGCGGCGGCGGCCTGCTGCTGGTTGCCCGGGAGGTTGTTCGAGACGGTGACGGGCTGGTCGCTGCCGGTGGTGCTGTCGTCGTTCTGCGCGACGCTCTGGGTCGAGCGCACGACCTGGCCGTCGGGATTGAAGGTCTCGGAGCTGGTGGTGACGCGGTCGAAATCCATGTCGGCGTGGACGTCGACGCGGACCTTGCCGGGTCCGAGCGTCCGCTCCAGGAGCTCCTCGACGCTGCGGGCGACGCGGGTCTCGTAGTTGACGCGGAGCTCCTCGGCGCCGGCGCCGGAGGCCGCGTTGTCCTGCTCGCCGTCCCCGCGCGCGAGCAGGTTCCCGGCGCTGTCGACGATGGAGACGCGGCCGGGCTTGAGCGTGGGCACCGCGGAAGCCACGAGGTTGCGGATTGCCGCCACCTGGCCCTTGGCCAGGCGATCGCCGCCGCGCAGCCGCACCACGATCGAGGCGCTCGCCTCCTGATTGTCGCGTGCGAAGAGGTCGCGCCGGGGCAGCACGAGGTGGACGCGCGCGGACACCACCGGGCCGAGGCTGCCGATGGTGCGCGCGAGCTCGCCCTCGAGCGCGCGGAGCTGATTGATGTTCTGCGCGAAGCTCGAGGCGCCGAAGGATTCGTTCCTGTCGAAGAGCTCGTAGCCGATCGAGCCGCCGCGCGGCAGCCCTTGCTCGGCCATCGTCATCCGGAGCCGCGCCACCTGGTCCGCGGGGACGAGAATCTGCGCGCCGTCGCCGCGAAGCTGGTACGGCACGTTCATCGCGTCGAGCTTCTGGACGATCTGGCCGCTGTCCTTGAGATCGAGATCGGCGAAGAGCAGGCTCATGCCCGGCGTCGCCAGGCGTGTCGTGAGGAAGACGAAGAACGCGACCATCGCGACGCCGACGCCGGCGATCGCTGCGAGACGACCGGCGCCGAGCCGCGCCATGCTCTGCATCAACCCATTCACCTGGCCTTGCCTCCGCTGCTCGCGTTGCAAGAGAGGCTAGGGCCGCCCGGTGAAAGAGTAGTTAATACTCGGAAAATTTTGCCTATCGTGCGGCAAGTCTTGCCGCGCCGGCGTGGCCGCGCCGCTTTTCTTAGCGTGGCCGCTCCATGCTCCGGTAGTCCTGCAGGCGGGTGACGCGCAGGCCCGCGAGGCCGTGGCTCTCGATGAGACGCTGCCAGGAAAGAAATTCCTCGATTGAGAGCGTGTAGCGCCGGCAGGCCTCGTCGAGGCTGATGACGCCCGCGCGCACGGCCGCGACGACCTCGGCCTTGCGCCGGATGACCCAGCGCTTGGTGTTCGGCGGCGGCAACTCGTCGATGTCCGCGATTCGGGAAGGTGCTGTGCTCATGGTCGAAGCGAAGTGCCCGGATGTCGTTGGCCTCCCGAACGGGAGGTTGAGTCGGGCGAGATAGTGCGCTCTTCGGGATTAAAAAAGAGCTAAGGGTCTTCGTTAACGCCTTGCTAACGCGCTGTGAAATGCTCCGCCCGGCCGCGCGGGCCGGGCCGAGTATCCGTGTAGCAAGGTGCTATCAGCGCTTGGAGTCGATGAGCTCCTGCAGCATCTCGTCGGCGGTGGTGATGATCTTCGCGTTCGCGGAATAGGCGCGCTGCGTGATGATGAGGTTCGAGAACTCCGTCGCGATGTCCACGGTCGAGCCCTCGAGCGAGGAGGGCGCGATCTTGCCGGCAGCACCGGTGCCGGACTGCCGCAGCAAGTAGGCACCGGAGGCGTCGGTCTGCAGGTAGGTGTTGCCGCTCTGCGCGGCGAGCCCGTTGGGATTGGGGAAGGTCGCGACGGGGAGGATGAAGATCGGCTGGCGCTGCCCGTTGTCGAAGCTCGCGGTGACGATGCCGTTCTGGTCGATGCTGATGCCCGTGAAGTTGCCGAAGCGGAGCCCGTCCTGATCGACGCGCGCGACCGAGAAGGGCCCGCCGAACTGGCTGAGGCCGTCGGCCTGACCGTCGGTCCCGAGCTTGAGGGTGAGGGTCTGCGGCGAGGTGGCGCCGGTCACGCTGCTGTCCCAGGCGATGCTGACGGCATTGGCGGCGTTGAAGGTGGTGCCCGCGGCGTTCAGCGTTCCATCCGGGTTGAACTGCACGATGTCGTTGCCGGAGCCGATGGTGACGGTGCTGCTGCCGGCGTTGCTCAGCGAGCCCGAGACCTGCCACTGATTGGAAGTGGCGGTCCGCGTGAAGCTCAGCGTGAGGTCGTGCTCGTTCCCGAGGGAGTCGAAGACCGGGACCGTGACGGTGCGCGCGGGCGAGGAGGTCGTGTCCGAGGCCGGCAGATTGGCGGCGAGCGTCACGCCGGCGGTCGCCTGCGAGGTCCCGCTGAGGCCGTTGACGTTGACGGTCTCGAGCGAGCTCAGGGAGGTCGCGGTGAGCTGATCGGTATTGCCGGCGAGGACAGCCTGAGCCTGCGCCGACGTGAGCTTCTGTCCCTGGAGATAGAGCCCTGCGGAATTGCGGAGATCGCCGTTGGCGTCGACCGTGAAGGAGCCGGCGCGCGTGAAGGAGAAGGCGCCGTTGGCGCTCGCGCCCGCGGCGTTGCTGTTGACGACGAAGAAGCCGCCGCCCTGGATCGCGAGCGCCGTCGGGGAGGTCGAGGCCTGCAGCAGGCCCTGCTGATCGATGGCGGTGAAGGGCGCGACCTGGACGCCGCCCGGCGTGTAGGTGGTCTGGGTGGGGTCCTGCGTCACCAGCGTGGAGAACAGGGGCTCGGTCTCCTTGTACCCCGGCGTGTTCGCGTTCGAGATGTTGTCGGCGATCATGTCGAGCGCCTGGCTGTTGGCGCTGAGGCCGGACACGGCCGAGAACAACGCACCGAAAATACTCATGTCATGGCTCCTTGCGCGACGCGATCAGTTCGAGGTGGGTTGAATGTTGAGCAGCTCGCTCATGGGGACGCTGACGCCGCCAACGTTGAACGTGGCCGCGTTGTTGACGACGCTGACGCCGGTTACTTGGCCGATCGAGGTGATGGAGGCGGCAATCGGCTGGCCGGAGCTGCCGGCCGCGATTACTTTCAGGGAATAATCGCCGTCGGGCGCCGTTCCTCCGGCGTTGGTCGTGCCGTTCCAAGTGAATGTCTGACGGCCGGCGGCGGTAGCGGCGGGTCCGGTGAAGACCGTGTTGCCATTGGCATCGACCACCGCAAGGGTCGCCGCGGTGGCGCTGGTGGGCAGCGTGTAGGAGAAGCTCGCCTGGCCGTTGCTGAGCGGCGCCGTGCTGCCGGAGTACTCGATCGTGCGTCCGACCAGAGGCAGCGCCGAGATCGTCTCGCTCGAATTCTGCAGCGTGATCAGGGTCTGCAGATTGTTGTTCGTGTCGATCGCCTGCTCGACCTGGCTGAAGGAGACGAGCTGCTGCGTGAACTGGTTGGTGTCGAGCGGCGACAGCGGGTCCTGGTTCTTGAGCTGCGTCGTCAGCAGCGTCAGGAAGGTGTTGAAGTTCTGCGCGAGCAGCGCCGGATCCGACGGGCTCGTGGAGGTGTTGGTGACGGTGGAAGCGGCGGGAACGCCGCTGGAGACGCTGGTGCTCGTGACCATGGGTGCGCTCAGACCTGAATGTTGAGGAGGCCGCTGTGGAGGGAGCCCGCGGCGTCGGCGGCTGCGGGCGCGGCGCCGGCATCGCCCGCGAAGGCGGAGCTCGAGCCGGGCGAGCCGCCGCTGCCGCCCTGGTTGTTTCCTTGATCGTTCGCCTGCGGGTCGCCGCGGAGATTGAAGCTGAGGCTGCCGGTATCCGTCTGCAACCCGGCGTCGCGCAGCGCCTGCTGCAGCTCGCCGGAGCCGCGCTGCAGCAGCATCAGCGTATCGCTGCGGTCGGCGGAGATGACCGCGTTCACGCGGCCGTCATGCCCGAGCTCGAGCCGCACGTCGATGGCGCCGAGCGAGGCGGGCTTGAGCTGGATCTCGATGCGATCGAGGTTGCCGCGCGCGGCCTGCTTGATGCCGGCCGCGACCTGATCGAGCGCGCTCGCGGCAATGGCGGGCGGCGGCGCGATTTCGCTCGCGGGTGCCGAAACCGCAGCCGGCGCGGCCGCGAGCCCGGGAGCGGGCATTGCATTCGGATCGGGAGCGCTTTCAGCCGAAGCCGTCGCGCCCGGCACCTCGGAGGTGCCGGCCGAGCCGGTCAAGGCCTCGGCGGTTTGCTGGGCCTGAGGTTGCAGCTCCGCTTGCAGAGCGGCGGTCGGGGCGGCGGTCGCAGCCGTTGCGGGCTTTGCTGCGACGGCATTCGGGTCCGGCAGCGCAGCGCCGTGCGCCGGCGCGGGCGGCTGCGGCGGCGCCGGTGTCGCCGCATTCACGGTGGGCGGCGCGGCGCCATGGGGAAGGGCGGCGAGCGCCTGGCTCGGTTGCGAGACGAGATTCTGCGCGGCCACCGCGACGCGCGCGCCGATCTCGGCGCCGATCGCCGGTACGGACGCGGTGCGTGCGGCCTCGGTCGCCTTCGCGGCAGTCGACGGCGCGGCGGCGCCGCCCGTGCCGGCGCCGGACGATGAGGCCGCTTGCGGCGTCGAGGCCTGCTGCGGCGATTGTCCGCTCGCGGCAGCAACGGGCTGCGGCGCGGCGTTACCGCCGGAAGCCGAGCCGCTCGAAGCCTGCGGCTGCTGCACCGGCGCGGGCAGGGGGACCGCAGCCGCGGCGGCGCTGTCGTCGACGGCGTCGGACTTCCTGGCCTTGGCAGGAGTGGGGACGCCGAGAGCGCCGGAGGCGTCCGTGCCCGGCACCGACGGCAAGGCAAAGCTCGCGAGCGCGGCCGAAGCGCCCGCGAGCAGATCGGCGAAACTCTGCGGCGCTTGCGCCGGCGGCGCTGGCGGCGCGGCGCGGTCGAGCGCGACAGGAGAGACCGGCGCTGTGTTCATTACGGCTCCTTCGAACCTGACGAGACGAGCTCTGGAGGAGTTCGCTCGCGGGGCATGCCGCAATTCCCATGCCAGCGCTCGTCGAAGCCGCAAGCCATTGCGCCATGCGGGTTTTCCCGCCCGGTGCCGGCGCGCTCCGCGTCCCTATTTGCCGCGCCCGGCAAGCGCTACCGGCCGGGGCGGGCAAATTATGCCCGTGAGGGCACGCTTCTTGCTTCCGTTTGCGTGAGCCGCGGCGGCGCGATCGAGACTGCTGAAGCGACGCCTCGCGCGAGGCTCGGTGCCGATGGTTAAGAGAAGGTGACGTGGCTCCCATGTCCGGCGAAGGAGACATCGCGCATCCGCCGCCGCTCGCTCCCGCGAGCCGCGACACGGCGCCGCGTCCGCCGGTGGCGACGGCACCGGAGGTCGCCGCTCCGCCCGCGAGCGGCGGCGGGGAAAGCTCGGCCTACGCTGCCGCAAGCCGATCGCCGGCCTTTCCGCTCAGCCTGCAATTCGATCCGGAGACGCATCGGCTGATGATCGAATCGCGGGACCCCGTCTCCGGCTTCGTCGTGTTCCAGGTGCCGCCGAAGACCGCGATCCGCGCGATCGCGGGCGCCTCGGGCTCCGCCGCGCGCGGGGAGCGCGTCGATCGCGAGGCCTGAGCTCCGCTCGCGCGGATGAATCCTCTCCGGGAATTTCTTGCCGCCGGGCAAAGAGCGCTCGGCAATTCTTGCCGCCGGGGGGCGCCGAGCCTCTGCGGATACCGCGGAAACGCACGAAATATCGGCGTTTTCGGCGCGGCATTCCGCGCTTGCCGCATGGCACGGCAATTGCTGCCCCGCCCCCGGATCGCAAAGCGGTCCGTGTTCAAACCCCAGAAAGGATCTCGTAATGTCTGACATCATTCTCGGCACCGCGACGCAGCAAAACCTGCTCGCGCTGCAGAACATCAACTCCAACCTGGGCACCACCCAGGGCCACCTGGCGAGCGGCCTCAAGGTCGCGAGCGCTCTCGATGACGCGGTCAAGTTCTTCCAGGCTCAGTCCCTGGACAACCGCGCCAGCGATCTCTCGCTCCGCAAGGACTCGATCGATCAGGGCATCTCCTCGCTCACCACGGCGGTCAACGCCACGCAGAGCGCAATCTCGGTGTTGCAGCAGTTGCAGGGCATTCTGAACTCCGCGAAGACGGAGACGGCCTCTCAGCGGGCGTCCGCGGCGAAGCAGTTCAGCACGCTGGCGACGCAGCTCGACACGCTGTTGAACGACGCGTCGTATCAGGGCCTCAACCTCGTGAACTCCACGAAGTCGTCCCTGACGCTGCAGTTCAGCAACTCGACCGCGTCCAAGCTGACCATCACCGGTCAGAACCTGCTGTACAGCGCCGTCGTCACCGCCGGCATCGTCAGCAAGGTGAGCAACGCCGCGAAGAACCTCGTCACCAAGGGCTTCTCCGCGGTCAGCAACAGCACGTCGTATTTCGATACGGCGTTCCAGAGCCTGCAGAACGCGATCGGCAAGATCCAGTCGGCCGCGCAGTCGATCGGTGGCAACGTGACCTTCCTGCAGACCCGCCTGGACTTCACGAGCCAGTACATCGTGACGCTCCAGGGCGGCGCCAGCAAGCTCACGGTCGCCGACGTCAACCAGGAGAGCACCAACCTGGTGACCCTGCAGACCCGTCAGCAGCTCGCGATTCAGTCCCTCTCGATCGCGACGCAGTCGGAGCAGGCGGTTCTCCGCCTCTTCCGCTAATAGCACCAACGCGCCTACCACGACGGGCGGCCTTCGGGCCGCCCGTTCGCGGCTGGGATTAACCGCGCCGAAAGCATGGGCGGTGTAAGAGGTTCCACCCGAGCGCGAATGCGAGGAGACCGGTAGAATGCCGCTCGCCATCAACCTGAAGCCCAACGAGAGGCTCATCGTCAACGGCGTGGTGATCCAGAACTCCGCCACGGCCGCGAAGCTTCTCATCCACAACAACGCCGCGGTCCTGCGCGAGAAGGACATCGTCACGGAGGAGGGCGCCAATACGCCCGCGCTCCGCATCTATTTCGCCATTCAGTGCAGGTATTTGTTCCCCGCCAAGGAAGCCGCCTATTTACCCCTAATTCATCAATTTATCGAAGAATTCGAGACAGCGGCGCCGAGCACGGCCGAGCTCACTCGCGAGATACGCCGGCACGTGGACGAAGGCGCGTTCTACCAGGCGCTGAAGACGGCGAAACAGCTGATCCGGCGCGAGCAGGAGATCCTGAATGGCTTTTCCCGGACAGAGCTACCAGACGACGCCGCAGGCGGGTAATCCCGCCCGCACCGAAGCCTGGGCACTGCTCGAATCCGCCCGCGAGCTAAGCCACACCAAGAACGGTCCCGCCGACCGCTTCCTCGCGGCGCTCCGCCAGAACTGGCGGCTCTGGACCATCTTTCAGGCGAGCCTGCTCGATCCCGATTGCACGATGCCGCCGCTCATCCGCGGCAATCTGCTCGGCCTCGCCAACTTCATCGACAAGCGCACCGCCGAGCTTCTCGCCAAGCCCGATCCCGCGGGCGCCGAGCCTCTCATCAACATCAACGTGCAGATCGGCGAGGGATTGCTGGCGGGCGCCCGCGCCGCGCAGCAGCAGGCGAAGCAGCCCGTGCAGCCCGCGGGCGCGATCAGCGAGAGCGCTTAGGCTCCGCCGGCATGACCGCCGAATTCGCGGGCGATCTCGAGCAGCGCCCCGCCACGGATCTCGTCGCGGAGGCCGCGCGTCAGCTCGCCGCGGGCGATGCCGCCGCGGCCGTGCAGTCGCTGCGCAAGGCGAGCGAGAGCGATCCAGAATCGCTGCGCCTCCATTTCACGCTGGGCCTCGTCGCCTGGCGGCTCGGCGAGCTCGAGCAGTCGCTCACCATCCTGCGCCAGTGCCACGAGCACGAGCCCATGAACGGCACCGTCGCGGAGATCGTCGCCTCGCTCTACGCGCAGGCCGGCAATCTCGCGGAGAGCCTCTATTTCGGAAAGATGTCGACGGCGCTGGGCGCCGTGCCGGAGCTCGCGGAGCTGGTGCCGGATTTCTTCCCGTCCTTCGGCAAGGCCTTTCTCTCGATCCGGGAGAAGCCGCTCTTCGCGCGCGCGAAGATGCTGCTCGGAAGCGGCCGGATCTCCGAGGCGGCCGATCTCGCGCGTCAGCACGTCTCGCTCAACCCCGGCGACCGCGATGCCCGCCGCTTCCTCGGCGAGACGCTGCTGCGCCTGGGCGCCGCGGCTGCTGCTGCCGAGACGCTGCAGCCCGTGGCCGAGGCCGCGGACGCCGCGGCTCCGGCGCTCAGCCTCTACGGCCGGGCACTCGCGGCCGTCGGTGAGGCCGATTCCGCGCGGCGCAGCCACGAGGCCGCCTGCGCGCTCGCTCCCGATGACGCCGCAATCGCGGCCGCGCGTCTCGCGGATGCACCCTGGCTCGGGGAGGATGCGCAGGAAATCGGCGCTCGCACGGCGGAATGGGCGCGGAAATTCTGTCCCCCGCAGCAGCGGACCGCTCGCGCCGTCGCCACGGGAAAACTGGTCATCGGCTACCTCGTGTCGCACCTGCCCGATCCCCGCGATGCCGCGGCCGTCCACGCGGTCGCGAGCGCGCACGACCGCGCGCGCGTGACGGTGCTGGGATACGGTATCGGCGCGCAGAGCTGGGCCGAGAACGCGGCGCTCGGCGGCGCCTTCGAGCGCTGGCGCGACGTCTCCGGCCTCGATCCCGCGACCCTCGCGCGCATTCTGCGCAATGACGGGCTGCACGCCGTCGTCGATTGCACCGGCGCGGCCTCGCCCACGGAGCTCCTGGCGCTCGGCCGGGCCTCGAGCGCGGTCCGCATCGCATGGCTCGGGGCCGCTCCGGGCTTGGAGGCGCCGTTCTTCGAGACGCGGCTCGCGGCCGCAGCCTATCCGCTGGTCCGGGACTGGAACCGTCCCGCCGAGCGCAAGCCATCGGCGATCCCGCGGCTCGGCGCGGACGTCCGGATGCAGCAGCTCGACGTCCGCACGCTGCGCCTCTGGTCGGCGGTGCTCTCCGGCGCGCCCGAGGCGACGCTGGTCTTCCGCTGCAACGACATGGGTCCCGGCGCCAACATCGATCGTCTCATCGACCGCTTCGGCCGGACGCTCGCGGCGCGGATCTTCGTGGTCGACGCCGCGACGCCCGAGGATTTCTACGCCGCCGTCGACGTGGCGCTGCTGCCGGCTCGGGGCATCTCGCCCCGCGCCGCCGCGGAGGCGCTCGCCTGCGGCGTTCCCGCGGTCGGCCTCGCAAGCGCTGAGCCGGGCGAGCCGTACGGCGACCTCTTGCGCGCGCACGGCTTCGGCGACCGGCTCGTCGCCGCCGACGAGGAGGATTACGTCTCGATCGTCGTCGGCCTCCTTGGCTCCGCGGGCGTGCGCGAGCGCATCGCCGCCGACGTCGCGCGCGCGGCCGAGGCCGCGAAATTCTCCGCGCGGACGGCGGCAGCGGGCCTGGAGGCGGACGTCCTCGCGCGCCTCGCCGACGGCACTGCGCCGTGAGCCCTTCCGGCCTCGCCGCGCGCTCGCGGGCGGCTTTCGCCGCGCGCTTTCCCGATGTGGCGGCGCGTCTTGCCGCCATAGAGACGGCGGTCGCCGAGGTCGTGGTGGAGGACGGCATCGCCGTCGACATCCTCGCCGGCGACAAGCGCATCTACGGCGGCGACGGCCGCAAATTCGCGGACGATCAGGTCGCGGCCTTCCTGCGCAAGCCCTTGCGGCTCTACATGGATCAGCCCGGTGCCGCCGGTCTCGTGAGCGAGATCTGCGTGCGCATGGTAGACGCGATCAAGGGCGAGCTCGGCAGCCGCGGCCTCGCGGAGATCGAGCGCCATCCGACCGGCAATCCGACCTTCCTCGTGGTCTTCGGGATCGGCCTCGGCCATCACCTCCCGCGCCTCCTGCGCGAGACCAAGGCGCGCTGGACGATCCTCGTCGAGCCCTCGCTGGATTTCATCCGTCATTCCTTCGGCGCTCTCGACTGGTCGGAGATCATCGCGGAGGCGGATGCGGCGGGGGGCGACTTGCGCATCGTCACCGAGAGCGAGCCCGACCGCATGGTGTCCGCGATCGTCGCGGAGGTCTCGAGGCGCGGCGTGCCTTTCATCGACGGCGCCTGGGTCTTCGTGCATTACCCGCTCTGGTCCTTCGCGGAGGCCCGCACCAAGCTGCACGAGGCGATCCAGTTCGCCTTCGTCAACCGCGGCTTCTTCGAGGACGAGATCAGGATGATGTCGAACGCGGTCGCGAATTTCACCGCGCGCCCGTTCTCGCTGCTCGAGGGACGGCCGCGGCTGCAGCGGCCGGAGACCGCGGTCATCGTCGGCGCCGGCCCTTCGCTCGACGACTCCATGGAGACGCTGAAGCGCATCCGCGACCGCGTGGTCCTGTTCTCCGGCGGGACCTCGCTGAAGCCGCTGCTCCGCAACGGCATCGTCCCGGATTTCCACTGCGAGCTCGAGAACGTGCCGGAGGTGGTGGAGGTCCTGACCAAGGCGTCCCGGCACGGCGACCTCTCGGAAATCAAGCTGATCGCCTCCGCGACCGTCGATCCCCGCGTGCCGCCGATGTTCGCGGAGACCTTCTTCTTCTTCCGGGACTCCGTGAGCTCGACCAAGCTCCTGGGCAAGGGCTTCAAGACGCTCCAGGGCGCCGCGCCCACCTGCGTCAACACCGCCTTCGCCTCGGCGATCATGCTGGGCTTCACCGAATTCGCGTTCTTCGGCACGGATTGCGGCTTCCGCGCCGGCGGCAGCCATCACGCCAGCGGCACCGTCTACGGCGAGGTCGGCATATATAAGGAGAGCGCCGACAGGCGCGCCAGGAATCCGCTGGAGGTCGAGGCGAATTTCGGCGGCGTCGCGCTCACGGATTGGGTCTACGACGCTTGCCGCCGCATGCTCGGCGAGGCGATCCAGGCCTACGGCCTCTCGCCCGTCAACACCAGCGACGGCGCCCTCATTCCGGGGGCGCGGCCCATGGTGCCGGAGGCGGTCGAGATCGCGACGGCGCCGGTCGAGCGCGCGTCCCTCGTCGAGGCGCTTCGCCGCTCCATGCAGCGCTTCCAGCCCTTCGAGATCCTGCGCGAGCGCGATTTTGCGGCCTTCGTCGCGCGCACGCGCGCGCTCTATCGCGCGATCGCGGAGATGCTCGACCGCTTCGATCCCGAGGCCGCCGATTTCGGCGGCGTCTACGCCGCCGTGAAGGAGTTCCTCGCGACGGCCGACCATGATTTCGAGGGCGCCGACTCCATGATGAACGGCACCCTCCACGCGCTGCCGCGGATCGCGATGTTCTACGGCTATCGCGTCGAGGCGGGCGAGCTGCGGCGCGCGCTCTTCGCGATCTTCATGCGGGAAATGCGCGCGATCCTCGCGGAGATGGAGTGCCAGACCGTCGCTCTCTTCGAGAGCCTTGCGACCGCCAGCGCCGCCTGACGGGCTAGGCGAAGAGCGAGAAGATCGTTCCCGGCGTCGGGGGGCCGGAGAGCTGCTGCTGCGCGAGCTGCTGCTGCTGCAGGGACGCCGCCGCATTCGCGCTGTTGGCGAAGCTCAGCTCGATCAGGTGGACCTGCGTCTGGAACTGCGTCTTGAGCTGCAGCGTCTGCAAGGCGACTTGCGTCTGATCGTTGAACTGGATCGTCTGGAGCTTGTCGTTGAGGGCGGACCTCTGCCCGTCCGCAGCCTGGGCGATGCTCCCCGCCACGGTCTGGTTACCGGTCGTCGCCTGGAAAATCTGCGCGATGAGATTCTGCGCGGCGTTGAGATCGGCGAGCGCGGCAGCCTGGCCCTCGGGCGTGCCGAGGCCGTAGGCGGCGCTCGGCTTGACGGCGAGGCCGTTGCTCTTGAGCTGCTCGATCCCGTCGGGCTGCAGCGCGGGATCGGCGGGGATCACCGCGAGCCCGCTGACGTCGTCGTTGGCGTTGGCGAGCGCGGCATCGAAGCCGGCGCCGTCGCCCGCGCTCGCCGCGGTCTGCAGGGCCGCGATCTGCCCCTGCAAATCCGTGAGAATGTTGGCGTTGGTGCCGGATTGGGCGCGCAGATTGTCGAATTTCGCCTTTTGCGCGCCGGCGGCGCTGATCTCGACCTGCAGGAAATTCGTCACCGCGGGGTCGGTCGCCTGCGCCTTGAGATCCGCGACCTTCTTGTTGAACTGATCCTGCAGGCGCTGCTGCACCAGCCCGAACCGGTATTGCGCGAGCTTGGCCGCATTGTCGAGCGCGCTCTGGGTGAGCACGTCCATGACGTCGACGATGCCGGTGGTGAGACTGGACAAGGGGGTAACCGCCTCGCTCGGAGCAAAGGGCTAGTCTGCGCGGGCTTCGTGAAGACGCCGTTAACCCGCGCGGCTCAATGCCGGAGGATCGGTAACCATGTCCCAGGCGATGGGCGTGCCCCGGCGGATGGGCCTTGCGGCGATCCGCCCCAGCAGCTCCGGCAGATGCTTCGGCGCAAGGCCGAAGCCCGGCCGGATAGAGCGGAGGTTCAGCGGCGTGATCGTCTCGCCCGCGGCGATGTCCGCGACCGCGTAGAGCGAGCGCCGGTGCAGCCTGCTCGTGGTCTCGCTGGGCTTGCCGCCGTAGTGCACGGAGCCCACGGCGGCCCGCGCGTCGCGGCAGGCCCGGCAGAGCTCGGCGAGCTCCGCGGGCTCGAGCGAGAAGCCGCTGTCGGGCCCGCCATCGGCGCGCCGAAGCGTCACGTGCTTCTCGACGATCGCAGCGCCGAGGGCCACGCCGGCCGCGGCGACGCCGACGCCGAGGGTGTGGTCGGAGAGGCCCACGACCGTGCCGAAGGCCTCGGCCAGGTGCGGGATCGTCGCGAGATTGGCCTCGCTCGCGGGCGTGGGATAGCCGCTGGTGCAGTAGAGAAGCGCCAGCTCCTTGCAGCCGGCGCGGCGCGCGGCGGCGACCGCCTCCGCGACCTCGCCGAGGCTCGCCATCCCCGTGGAGACGATGAGCGGCTTTCCCGTCCGCGCCGCACGCTCGATGAGCGGTAGGTCGATCGCCTCGAAGGAGGCGATCTTGTAGGCGGGCGTGCCGAGCTTCTCCAGGAGGTCGATCGCGGTCTCGTCGAAGACGCTGCTGAAGACGGCAAGACCGAGCTCGCGGCCGCGTGCGAAGAGCGGCTCGTGCCACTCCCAGGGCATGTGCGCCTCGCGGTAGAGCGAATGCAGCGTGTAGCCGCGCCAAGGCCCGTCCTCGATGCGGAAGCCGGGCCCGTCGTGATCGATGGTGATGGTGTCGGGCGTGTAGGTCTGGAGCTTGATCGCGTCGGCGCCCGCTTCCTTGGCGGCGTCCATGATCGCGAAGGCGCGCTCGATGCTGCCGTTGTGGTTGGCCGAGAGCTCCGCGATCACGTAGGGCGGCGCGCCCGCGCCGATGCGGCGTCCGGCGATGGAGAGGGAGGGTTTCTCAGGCATGGGCGGGAACCTCCTCTAGACACGTGAGCGCCGCTTCGAGCGCGTCGATACCGCGGATCTCGCGATCCTCGGGCGCGCTGCTGAGCGATGCCATGTCGGCGAAGCGCCCCGCGCGCACCCGGATCGAGCGCGCGCCGATGGCGCGTGCCGCGACCATGTCGTGGCGGGGATTGTCGCCGACGACGACGGCGCGCTCGGGCGCGGTGCCGAGACAATCGAGCGCGCGGAGGAAGCCCGCGGGGTCGGGCTTCGGCGCGTGCAGCTCCCAGGTGTAGACGACGTCATCGACGGCGGGCTCGAGATCGAGTGCCGCGATCTTGCGCCGCTGCATCGCCGGGAGCCCGTCCGTGACGATCGCGAGGCGGTATCGCGAGCCGAGCCGCGTCAGCAGCCGGCGGACGCCGGGCAGGAGATCGATCTCCGGCCGGTGCATGCGATAGGCCGTGACGAGACGGCCGACGAGGGCGGGATCGGGCTCGATGCCGTGCGCGGCGAGCGCGGCGTCGAAGATTTTGCCACGTCCGTCGCGACGCTCGATCGCGACGAGCGTTTCCAGCACGGAGGCGGGGGAGGCGCCGCTGAGCGCGGCGATCCGTCCGGCCACGACGGCGAAGCCGCTCATCGCATAGGACGCTTCGTCGTAGAGGGTGTCGTCGAGATCGAGCAGGAGGGCGGAGATCATGGGCTTGGCCTATGCGTAGGAAGGGATGCCCGCGAGCGCCGCGGGCTCGAGGATCACGTCGCGGGAATAGCGGAGCATGCCGAGGCCGTAGCGGATCGGACGCGGCGAGGCGGCCTCGCGCCGGCCGGCGGCGAGATCGAGGATGCGCCGTGGCGAATCGAGTCCGGCGACGATCGAGAGATTGGAGGCGCCGCCGAAGCGGGGATTGACCTCGATTAGGCTGAGCGAGCCGTCGGCGCGGCGGAACGCCTGCACGACGGCGTGGCCGACGAGGCCGAGCCGCGCGCCGAGCGCGAGCGCGAGATCGGTGAGGGCCGGCATGTTCTCGACCCGCGATTTCTGCGCCTCGCCGCCGCGCACGAGCAGCCGGCGGCGCGCGACCGCCTGCAGCGGCCGCCCCTCGAGGTCGAAGAGCGCGTCCACCGTGAATTCCTCGCCTGCGACGAAATCCTGGATGAGAAGGCTCGACCGCTCCCCGCCGAGGGCGCGCCAGGCGTCGGCGCTGTCGATGCGCCGTGCGCCGACGCCCCCGGCGCCGACCGCGGGCCGCACGAAGACCGGGAAGACTGCGGGCATCTCCTCGGGCTCGTAGACCCGCGCGACGGGAAAGTCCGAGGCACGGCAGAAGGCGGCGAACCGGCGCTTGTCCTGGCAGCAGGCGATCGCATCCGGCGGCGCCACCAGGAGCGTCGTTCCGGCCGCGGCGAAAGTCTCGCGCCAGGCCGCGAGGAGCGGCAGCTCCGCATCGCGCGTGGGCACGACGAGGCCGACCTGCCGCTCGCAGCAGAGCTGCTGGAGCGCGGGAATGAAAGAGGGATGATGCGAGGGCGGCAGCAGCACGGCCTCATCGGCGAGGTGGAGTGCGGCGCTATCGGCGGCGATATCGGCGGCGATGACGCGGCCGCCACGCTCGGCCGCGGCCGCGCGGAATGCCTCGACCAGCAGGACCTTCGCGCTCGCGCTGAGGACGAGGACGTTCATGGCGCCGCTCTCATGCGGCATGACCGGTCTCCTGCGCGAGCGAGCCATGGTTTCGCATCGCCGCCACCACCCGCTCTCCGCCGCGCCCGTCGACGAGAGCGCTCGCGACGGCGGCGATGCGGCGGCGCATGCCGGCATCGGCGACGAGGCCCAGGATGGCGTCGCGGAGGCGGGACGCGGGACAGTCGCGGAAATCCCCGAGATAGATGCAGCCGCCCTCGCGCGAGAGGCGCCGCGCGAGCATCCGCTCGCCCTCGGCCGTCGAGCCCAGCAGCATCGGCACGCCCATGAAGGCGACCTCCCAGGCCGTGGTTCCCCCCGCGGCGACGGCGAGATCGGCCTCGCGCATGAGGCCAGGCATGTCGTCGGTGCCGTGGACGATCGCGATCTCCGCGCGGCTTGCCGAGACCTGCTCGCGCAAAGCCTCGAGGCGGGGATTGGCGGCGCCGACCACGACGTTCGCGGCGATGCCGAGCCCGGCGAGGCCGTCGAGCGCAGCGATCGCGCGGCTTGCGTTGTTCTCGGGGTCGAGCCCGCCCATGCTCACGAGGATGCGCTTCACCGTCTCCGCCGGGCGGCGCCCGGCGTCGCGATGGCGCCAGAACTCGCGCCGCAGCATCAGGTAGCGCGTCCCCAGCAGCAGCCGCGCCCCGGCCTCGGGATAGAGTGCCGCATCCGCGTGCAAGTTCTGGTTGACCAGGAGGTCGCAGCGATAGCGCCGGAGCGCGCCGAGATCGTCGATCAGGAGCACCCGGAGCTCGGCTTGGCGCAGCGTCTCCAGATAAGCGTCGTCGAACATGTAGCCGTCGAGGACGACCCAATCGGCGCCGTGCCGGTGCGCCGTCTGCGCGGTGGCTGCGGCGTCCTCGGCGCTTCCGATGGCGTGGGGCTGGCGCTCGATCGCGAATCCCTCGCGGGCGAAGCGCTCTGCGATCAGCGCCGGGACGCCCGTCATGAGAAAGCGGCTCTCTGAGCCGTGCTCCTGCAGGGCCTCCGCGAGCGCGAGGCAGCGCATGGCGTGGCCCGTGGCGGTCGCGGCGACCGCGTCGGTGCGGATGAGGGCGAAGGGCGGAATGGGCGGGTTCATGCGCGGGCTCAGCGCTGCCAGCGGGCGCGGTTGACGAGCGCCAATTCGGGCCGCGCGTCGATTTTCGCGGCGATCGCCTCCCAGGACGGCATCGCCGGCGGCTGCGGCAGGAACTCGAAGAGCGCGCGGAGGAAGTCGAGGTCCTCGGGATAGTCGAGGGTCCAGCGCCACTTGGCCCGCGCGCCGCCGGGACCTTCGACGGAGGCGCGGCGGTACTCGGCGCGATTGCGGATCCAGGGCGAGACGTGCTCGCGCTCGTAGGGCTCTCGCGCCGTCGCGGCGGCCTCTTCCAGCGCCTCGCGCGTGAAGATCTCGCAGTCGAGACCGTGCGGATAGCCGTGGACGAAATTGTTGGCGGCGTAGTCCGCGTCCTCTTCCGCTCGCCGCTCCAGCACCGCCGCGCAGAGCTCGGGGTCTATGAGGGGGCAGTCGCTGGTGACGCGCAGGACCGTGTCGGCATCGACCGAGCGCGCCGCGCCGAGGTAGCGGTCGAGCACGTCCGTCTCGGAGCCGCGGAAGGCGGCGGCGCCGTAGCTCTCCGCGAGCGCCTCTATGGGCTCGCATTCGGCCGTGTCGACCGTGGCGCAGACCACCCTATCGATGCCGGGAATGACGCGGCAGCGCCGCAGCACGTGTCCCAGCACCGGCTCGCCCGCGAGCTCCTTCAGCACCTTCGCCGGAAGCCGGGTCGAGGCGACGCGCGCCTGGACGATGCAGGCGGTGGTCATCTCGTGCGGCGCCGGCGCGCGGCCGTGGGCCGTGCCGCGAGCTCCTCGATGGCCTCGGCGACGCGCTCGACGTCTTCGCCGGTCATGCCGACATAGAGCGGGAGCGAGAGCGTGCGGCGGTAATAGGCGTCGGCGCCGGGGACCGCGATGTCGCCGTAGCAGCGGCGGTAATAGGGGTGGCGCGGCACGGGGATGTAATGCACCTGGCTGCGGACGCCCCGCGCCTCGAGGTCGCGCATGAGCTGGCCGCGGGTGAGGCCGATGGCGTCGAAATCGATGAGCACGCCGTAGAGGTGCCAGGCCGGGATCGAGCCCGGCCGCCTACCGATGCGCCGCAACTCCGGCGCGAGCGCGCTCAGGCGGCCTTCGTAGAGCGCGGCGAGCGCGCGGCGGATCACCACGAAGCGGTCGAGCTTGCGGAGCTGGCTCAAGGCGAGCGCGCAGTTGATGTCGCTGAGGCGGTAGTTGAGCCCGAGCTCGAGCATCTCGTAATACCAGGGATTGACCGCGGCCTGCTCGAAGGCCTCGACGCGATCCTCGAATTGCGTCTCGTCGCGGGTGATGCCGTGGCTGCGCAGGCGGCGGAGCCGCTCCGCGAGCGCGTCGCTCTGCGTCGAGATCGCGCCGCCTTCGCCCGCGGCGATGGTCTTCACGGGATGGAAGGAGAAGACCGTCATGTCGGAATGCGCGCAGGCGCCGACCGGCGTCTCCTTGCCGTCGGCGTGGCATTCGACGGTGCCGATGGCGTGGCAGGCGTCCTCGACGATCGCGAGACCGTGGGCGCGCGCGACGGCGGCGATCCCCGTCATGTCCGCGCACTGGCCGCCGAGATGCACCGGCAGCACGGCGCGGGGCCTGAGCCCGCGCCGCTCGGCCTCGGCGATCGCGTCCGTCAGATGGGAAGCCTCCATGAGGCCGGTCTCGGGATCGACGTCCGTGAAGACCGCGTCGGCGCCGCAGAGGCGCGCGGCATTGGCGGTGGCGGCGAAGGTGATCGCCGGCACGATCGCGGCGTCGCCGGGCCCGAGATCGAGGGCGCGGCAGGCGAGATGAAGCGCCGCCGTGCCGTTGGCGCAGCTCACGGCGTGGCGCGCCTCGAGCCGCTCCGCGAGCGCCGTCTCGAAGCGCCGCACCGTGGGGCCCGTCGTGAGCCAGTCGCCGCAGAGCACCTCGCGCACCGCCGCGATGTCGTCCTCGTCGATGGCGTGACGGCCGTAGGGGAGGGCGGTAGGCGGGCCCGCGCTCATGCGCGCGCTTCCTCGAGGAGCCGTATGAGCCGCGCCTCGTCGAGCCAGTCGTCGTTGGTTTCGCTCGCGAAGCGGAAGCCCTCGCGCACGGGCTTCGCCCCGTTGTCGATGTAGGGATCGCGCTGCCACCAGCGGAAGGCGGGCTCGATCACGTAGCGGTCGGCGAGCTCCAGGGTGAGGCGGGAGTCGTCCTCGGTGATCATGACCTCGTGCAGCTTCTCGCCGGGGCGGATGCCGACGACGCGGATCGGAAGCTGGGGCGCCATCGAGCGCGCGAGATCGACCATGCGCATGCTCGGGATCTTCGGCACGAAGATCTCGCCCCCCGTCATCATCGCCATCGACGTCACCACGAAGTTGACGCCCTGCTGCAGCGTGATCCAGAAGCGCGTCATGCGCTCGTCGGTGATCGGGAGATGATCGGCGCCCTCGGCGATCAGCTTGCGGAAGAAGGGAATGACGCTGCCGCGGGAGCCCACGACGTTGCCGTAGCGCACGACGGAGAAGCGCGTGCCGACGGAGCCACTGAGGTTGTTGGCGGCGATGAAGATCTTGTCGGAGGCGAGCTTGCTCGCGCCGTAGAGGTTGATGGGGTTGG
This sequence comes from Allostellaceae bacterium, assembly GCA_035541215.1. GTDB lineage: Bacteria > Pseudomonadota > Alphaproteobacteria > ATCC43930 > CGMCC-115725 > DASZHJ01. Next base: position 26,763 of record DATKNV010000062.1, read on the forward strand.
CGGCCTTGTCGGTGGAGAGGGCGAGGACCTGCTTCACGCCGTTGCGGATCGCCGCGCGCACGACGTTCTCGGCGCCGGAGACGTTGGTGCGGATGCACTCGAAGGGATTATATTCGGCGGCCGGCACGTGCTTCAGCGCCGCGGCGTGCACGATGTAGTCGACCTCGCGCGCCGCGAGCTCGAGCCGGTCGCCGTCGCGGACGTCGCCGATGAAGAAGCGCAGCGCCTCGCCCGGGAGGTCCGCGAGCTGCTGCTGCATCTCCCACTGCTTGAACTCGTCGCGCGAGAACACGATGACGCGCCGCGCGTTGCCGTGGCGGAGCAGCGTCTCGATGAAGCGCCGGCCGAAGGAGCCGGAGCCGCCCGTGACCAGCACCGAGGCGTCGTCGAAGATACGGATCGCCTCCTGCCAGTTTCCAGCGAGGGCGTGGGGGACTGCGCCGCGCTCCGAGCGGGAGAGGCGCGGCTTTGCAGTCGGACGGTCGAGAAGGGAGACGGCGGGGCTCGGAGGCATGTTCTGACCTCGGTTGTCCTAGCGAGCGACCCAGCGGGCACTGCCGGGATCAGTGTGAAGGATGAGGGTTAATGCGGGGTTTCGCGGTGTTATCGTGGCCGCGGGTTACTTGAGGTAATTGACGAGACTCATCTGCTGCAGCCCATTGATCGCGGCATAGGAGGCCTGCAGGTTGGTCTCTACCTGGTTGAGCTGCGTGATGGCGGTGGCGGGATCGATGGTCTCGAGGTTGGTGAGATTGCTCTGGGCGAGGTTCATGAAGTCCTGGTGATTCTGCTGCACCTGATTGAGCGCACCGGACTGCATGGCGAGCGTGCCCTGCAATCCCTGCAGGCCTTGAAGCCCCTGATTGATCAGATCGGCCGCCTGGTTGATGTTCGCGACATCGGTGGGGTTGCCGGGATCGGGCGATCCCGGCGGCAGGTTCGCGAGGAAATTGAGCGTGCGTACCACGGTCTCGATCGCGGGATTGTCCGCGGTGACCCCGTAGCTGACGGTGAGGTTGTCGTCCACGCGCGCCTTCGCGACCGTCGAGTTGCCGGCGTAGTAGCCGGTGGGCGGCGCCCCGCTCACGGAGGCGCTGAGGGATCCGGGATTGGGCAGGCCGGAGGCGTCGAAAGGCGCGGTCGAGGTGAGACTGCCGGAGAAGAGATAGCGGCTGCCGTCCTGCGAATTGAGGAGGTCGCCGACGACGCTGAGGAGCTGCTTCGCCTGGCTCTGGATGTCGTTCGGGCTCGCATTGTAGGCGCCGTTCGGCAGGAGCTGCTGGAACTTCTGGACCGCGCTCTGGAGGTTCGAGAGCACGTCGGTGCTCTCCTGAATGCGCTGCTGGACGGTGTTTATGGTGTCGAGAAAGGCCTGGCTGTGCTGCACCGCGCCCTGCAGATTGGCGACTTGGCCGGCGGAGAGGCCGAGGCCGGAAATGTCCTGGCTCTTGAGGCCGCTCGAGATCTGGCCCTGCAGCTTGGTTTCCTGGCTCTTGAGCTGGGCGAGAGAGCTCAGCATCAGGGCCTGCTGCGAGAGATCGCTGATCGTGGTCATGGTCTGTCAGCCCGGTCACTGAATTTGAAGCAGCGTGTCCAGCATGTTCTGCACCACCGTGAGAACGTGGGCGGAGGCGGCGTACATGTTCTGGTAGATCGTGAGGTTCGCGAGCTCCTGGTCGACGCTGACGCCGCTGACGCCCGAGGCGCGCGCGTTGAAGGACGTCTGCAGCGAGCTCTGGAACTTCGCGTTGTCGCTCGCGGTGGCCGCGGCGTTCGCGGTCTGGCCGACCATCTGCGCGGCGTAGTTGTTGAGCGTCGTCGTGGTGGGACTGGCGAAGTTTCCGGCAGCCGCGAAATTCGCGGACGCGTTGAGGCCGTCGGCGAGGCTCTGCGCGATCGTGGGATCGGGGCTTGCGGGCGGGCCGTCCAGCAGTCCGGGATTCGTGAAGAGGTCGGGATTGACCTGGATGGTCGCGGCATTGTCGGCGCCGTTGGTCGTGTCCACCGCGGCGAAGAAATGATTGGCGTCGTTGGTCGCGCCGAGGCCGCTGTTGGTGGTCCCGAGATTGCCGCTCGAGGTCGCGTTGAAGAGATTGTTGGTGAACTGGTTGAGCTCCGCGGTGAGGTTGGGGAGCTGCTGGTCCCGGAGATTGAGGAGCGCGCCGATCTTGCCGCTGGTGACCTCGCTCGTGAGGTCGAGGCTGTTGAGCCCGAGGGGCGACATCGGCGTCGTCGCGGTGACGGTGCCGGACTGCGTGTAAGTGAGCTGCACGGCGCTGTTGTCGACCAGGACCTTGCCGCTCGTCGTGAGCACGACCATGCTGCCGTCGGGCCGCAGGAAATCGTGAACGCCCATGAGCTGCGCCACTTGGTCGAGTGCCTGGTCGCGCTGGTCCTCCAGCGAGGCCGTGGATTCGCCGCTCGCCTTGGCGTGGGTGATGGCGCTGTTGTAGTTCGCGATGTTCTGGAGCGCCGTGTTGAGCGTGGAGACGCTCGATGCGAGATCGCTGTCGACCCCGGCGCGCATCTGCTGGATGCCCGAGGACATCGAGTTGAGCTTCTCCGCGAGGTTCTGGCCGGTCGAGACCGCGTTCTGCTGCGCGATCGGGTCCTCGGGGGTCGTCGCGAGCGCCTGCATCGCGCTCGAGAAATTGCCGAGGACCGTTCCCAGCGAATTGCTGCTGTTGACCTGGCCGTAGAGGCTTTGGATCTGCTGGAAATAGGTGTCCGTCGTCGCGGCGAAGCTCGTCGCCGTGTCCTGCTCGCGCGCGGCCTCCGAGAGGTTCTGGTCGATCTGGCGCTGGACGAGACCCGTGGCGACGCCGGCGCCATTGCCCCCGACGATCTGGCTCTCGAGCGGGACGGTCTCGCGGGAATAGCCCGGCGTCTGCGCGTTCGCGATGTTCGAGGAGATGACGGAGAGATTGGCCTGCGCCGCCTGCAGCCCCGAGAGCGCGTTGTTGAGGGAGAGCGTGATGTCCATGGCCGTCCTCGCGCTCAGAGCCGCCGGTCGACGGCGATGCCGCCGATGCCGGTGAGGCGGTGGGGCGCGTGACGCGGCGGCGCGTAGGCGCGCGTGCGCCGCTCGCCGATGACGACGGCCTTGGCGATCGCGGCGACCACGCGCTCGACCGCCGCGCGTCCCGCCCGGAGCGCGCGCTCGTTCTCGGCGGCTGCCGCCGCAAGCCGCGTCGATGCCGCGGCGATCTCCGCGCGCACCGAGGCCGGAGCCTCGCCGAGCGCGAGCCGTCCCTGGCGCAGCTCCTCGAGCTGGGCACGGTAGCGGCGCGCGAGGCGCGATTTCTCGTCCTTGAGCCGCTCCGCCGCGTCGAGCCGCATTGCCGCGAGCTCCGCGGTCTCGCGCTCGAGAAGCGCCGCGAGCGCGCCGGAGACCGCAATCAGGTCCGGAGCGGTGCAGGCGGCGGCAGGGGGAGTGGGGCTCGCGCTCATTTCTTCTGCGCCTCCTGCATCCGGAGAATTTCCCGCTGCACGGCGTCGGCGATGCCGACGCCGCCGCTCTTCGCCGCGACCTTCGCGTATTCCTGCAGCAGCAGGGAGCGGTAGACGCTCTCGCTGGAGCCGCCGCCGAAGAGCGCGTCGCTGTTGATGCCCTCGAACATGCTGTCCATCGCCTGCGCCAGATAGAACGCCTCGAAATCTTCGGCGGTCTTGCGCGCGGCCGCGGGGTCGTTGGTCGCGGCCGGCTGCGCCGGGGCGGCGGCACCGGGAAGCGGCGGGAGGATGGGCTTCGCCGCGTCCATCACATGAGCTCGATGTCCGCCTGGAGCGCGCCCGCGGTCTTGATCGCCTGGAGGATGCTGATCATGTCGCGGGGGCCGACGCCGAGGGCGTTCAAGCTGTTGACGAGCTCCTGCAGGGTGACGCCCGCACGGACGACCGCGATGCGCTTCTCGTGGTCCTCGTCGACGCTGACGTCGCTCCGCGGCACGACGACGGTCTGGCCGCCGCCGCCGGGGCCGAACTGCACCCCGTCCTCGCCGGGCGCGCGATCCTCCTGGCGGGGGCCCGGGCCGGGTCCGGTGCGGCGGCTCGGCGGCGCGAAGGCGTTGGGCTGCGAGACCTCCGGCGTCTCGGTGACGCGGACGGTGAGGCTTCCCTGCGCGATCGCGACCGTGCTGATGCGAACGTTCTCGCCCATGACGATGACGCCGTTCTGCTCGTCGATCACGACGCGCGCGGGCTGGTCGGGCTCGACCTTGAGCTGCTCGATGTCCGTGATGAGCGCGACCACGTCGCCCCTCGCACGCTCGGGGATGGCGAGGAGGACGGTGCTGGGGTCGAGCGGCCGGGCCGCGGGCGAGCCGATGAAGGCGTTGATCGCCTGCGCCACGCGCCGCGCCGTGGTGAAATCGGGATTGTGCAGCGTCAGGTTGATCGTCTGCAGCTTCGCGAGCTCGAATCCCACCTCGCGCTCGACGATGGCGCCGCTGGAGACGCGGCCCGCGGTCGGCACGCCCTTGGTGACGCTCTGCGCCTTGCCCGCGACCGCGAAGCCGCCGACCGCGACCGAGCCCTGCGCCACCGCATAGACCTCGCCGTCGGCGGCGAGCATCGGCGTCACCAGCAGGGTGCCGCCGAGGAGGCTCTTGGCGTCGCCGAGCGCGGAGACCGAGACGTCGATGCGCGAGCCCTGGCGCCCGAAGGGCGGGAGCGTCGCCGTCACCATCACCGCCGCGACGTTCTTGGTGCGCAGCGCGGTGTCGCGGGCGTTGACGCCCATCCGCTCGAGCATGCCGATCAGGCTCTCGCGGGTGAAGATCGCGTTGTTGAGGCTATCGCCGGTGCCGTTGAGGCCGACCACGAGGCCGTAGCCCACGAGCATGTTGTCGCGCACGCCCTCGAAATCGACGATGTCCTTGATGCGTGAGGCCGCGCCCGCGGTCTCGAGCGTCGCGCTCAGCGCGAGCGCCACGAGCGCGAGGACGAGGCGGCGGCTGTGTCGAAGGAGATGCGGCATGGGTTCCGGAGCGCGGGTTCGGTTAAGACGCCCGCTCTCATGCGAAGCCCGTGCCAGCGCCGCATGCGGCGGAAATCGCGGGAGATTTCGCGATTTGCGAGGAAGATCGGGGGGCGCGCGCGGGCAAAGCCTGCCCCGCTCCCGGCAGGCTTTGCCGGGCGGCGGGTTGCGTTAATCGGAGATTAAGACTGGCGCGCGATGCTGCGCCATCTTCCGCTGACGGACGTCTCGCACCCCATGCGAATCGATTCGAGCTCGCCGCTTCGACCTGCAACGCCAAAGCGCGATGGCAAGACGGGATCGGGGAGCGGGTCGGAATTCGCTTCCGCCGTCTCCGGCGAGCAGCCCGCGACCGCGCCCGCTTCCGCGCGCCCCGTGGTCTCGGTCGAGGGCCTCTTCCAGCTACAGGAATTGCCGGATGCGCTCGCGGAGCGCCGCCGCGCGGTGCAGCGCGGCAGCCTCCTGCTCGACCGGCTCGACGACATCCGCCTCGCCTTGCTCGGAGGCGGCCTCTCGCCCGCGCGCCTCGCCGAATTGCAGCGAGTCGCCCAAAGCGAGCGGGGCCGGGTCGAGGATCCTCGCCTCCTGGCCGTGCTGGACGAGATCGATCTTCGCGCTCAGGTAGAGCTCGCCAAGCTCTCGGCTATGGCATGATTCAATTTCGAATTGTCAGTATTTTCAATTAGCTGGATGCTTTATCGATGCTTGCCCCGGGCAGGCCTCATCCCTATACTCCCGCGCGCTTCGAGAACCTTCGTGTCTCACGGAGTAGGTGAATGCGGCCAGCCCTTCCGCCCGAATACCGTCCCTCGGAAGCTGAAGAGTTCATGAACCCCCTGCAGCGCGAGTATTTCCGCCAGAGGCTGCTGCGCTGGCGCGGCGAACTGCTGGAGGAATCGAACGAGACGCTGCAGCACCTGAAGGAAGAGAGCCTCTCGGAGCCCGATCTCACGGATCGCGCCTCCCTCGAGACCGAGCGCGCGCTCGAGCTCCGGACGCGCGACCGCGAGCGCAAGCTCATCGCGAAGATCGACGCGGCGCTCGGGCGGATCGAGGACGGCACTTACGGCTATTGCGAGGAGACCGACGAGCCCATCAGCCTCCGCCGTCTGGAGGCGCGGCCGATCGCGACCTTGAGCCTCGAGGCGCAGGAGCGCCACGAGCGCATGGAGCGCACCCACCGCGACGATTGAGGCGCGGC
>DATKNV010000063.1:0-40572 GCA_035541215.1 Allostellaceae bacterium
TCTCCCGCGACACCAGCGACTACGAAAGGGCGCGCGTTCCGGTGCTCAATCCGTGGAAATGAGGATTGCCGGGTCTCAGCGCTCGCGCTTGCGGTCGCAGCGCCAGGCCGTCGTCACGTACTGGCAGCCGTAGGAGAAGCACTGACACTCCCAGACCCAGCCGTTGATGCAGAGATGCCCGGGGCCGCCGCAATAGGGCGGCTCCCAATGCGCGGGATCTGCCCGGGGAGAGAGCGCGGGCGCCGGCGCGGAGGCCGCGAGGACGAAGGCCAGGAGCGGAACCGCCGCTCGCATCGCTCTTCGCATGGAGACTCTCCCGCGCCGAAGTCGCCGCGACTGCCAAGCGAACGCCCGGCGCGCTCGCGCTATTCCCGCGAGCGTCCCACACCCAGGCCGCGAGCACCCACGCCCGAGCTCGCGAAATGCGAGCCCGCGCGCGATTTTCCTCGAAAAAAGTGCTCGCGCAATCGCGATGGCGGCGATAATGATTCTTAATGCCGTAGCGGTCTTGAAAAATTAGGGGGCCGCATGAGCGACAGCTCGCAGAGAGATTCCGGTATTCCCGTCTATGACGGCGTCGCCATGCTGGACGCGCCGCGCGATCCCGACTTCAAGGCGTTCCTGCGCTGGTGGGAGGAGACGACGCGCGCGCGCCCCATTCCCTCGCGCGCGGATTTCGATCCCGTGAAGCACCGGCGCCTGCTGCCGCACGTCTTCATCATGGAGAAGGTGCTGCTGCCCGATCGCTACGTGCAGCGTCTCGTGGGCTCGACGGTCGAATCCTTCTACGGGATGCGCCTCGGCGGGCAGAGCCTGCGGCAGAGCTTTCCGGGCGAGGGCGCCGATCGCCTGGCCCGGCTCTACGACGCGATCGGCGCGAGCCGCAAGCCCTGCTTCCGCACGGGGCCCACCTATTGGTTCGCGCAGAAGAGCTATCGCCGCTACGAGGCCTGCTTCTTCCCGCTCTCGCCGGACGGCGACGAGGTCAACATGATCATCGGCGCGATCAAGTTCTTCGGCGCGGAGGTGCTGCGGCCGCCCTCGCCGCGGGTCAAGAGCGCGCTCGAGGAGGCGCTGGAAACGATGGCTCCCGGCCGAGGGGACATTCGGCCGGGAGCCGGCTCGGCGCCCGCGCGGGGGGACTGCGCGGACACCGCACGCGAGCTGCGGCCCGCCGCTACTTGGCGAGCCCCGCTGCTTCCGCGGGACGCGAGGACGAGGCGACGCTCTGCGGCGTGAGGCTTCCCGTCGCGAGCAGCGCCGCCTGCGTGCGGTTCGCGACGTGGAGGCGCTTGATGATCTGCTTCACGTGCGCCTTCACCGTGCTCTCGGACATCGTGAGCGCGTCGGCGATGAGCTTGTTCGACTTGCCCTGCGCGATGAGCGCGAGCACGTCGCGCTGGCGCCGCGTCAATTCCGACCAGGGCTCGTTCTGGCGCTTCGGGCTCTGCGCCGCGTTCTGCCGCTGCGGCCCCGCGTCGATGAGCGAGGAAGGCACGTAGACGCCGCCCGCGAGCACGAGGTCGAGCGCCCCCAGGAGCACCTTGAGGCTCAGCGAGGCCGGGAGGAAGCCGCGGGTACCCGCATTGAGGATGAGCCGCGCGCGATGCGGGTTGTCGTTCTCCGCCACCACCACGATCGGCGTATCCGGCATCGCCTGATGCAGCGTCTCGATCTGCTGGAGATCGACGAGCTCCGCCGTCGCCGCGCCGAGGAGCAGCAGGTCGAATTTCTGTCCGCCCTCGACGAGCCGGAGCACGTCCTCCGCCGAGCCCAGATCCAGGATCCGCCAAGCCGTCTCGTGCTCCGTGAGCGCGAGCTTCAGGCACTCGCGCCGGAGCCGGCTCTGATCCACGAGCGCGACCACGCTGTCCTGCGGCGACTCCTGCGCGGCGCGGCGGATCTCCTGCGGCTGCGCCTGGCCTGCCGCCTTGACCTCGATCGTCTCGCTACTACGATCCATCCGACTCTCCCGCTGAATGGGCAGAACGGCCCCGGCCGCTCCGAGAGGACGCGCGCCCCAAAGGTGGGCAGCATCCCCTCTCTCCGCAAATCGGATTACAGCATCGCCTCTAACCCCATCAGAAGGAACAGAGATTTCGTAAAATTACTTTTCAATGTGTAACAAAGGGGGAAAATTTGGTCGCGGGGTGTAAGATATTGGAAAAACGTGGGATTCAATGATGACGGGGGCTAGAGGCCAATCGAATCGGCGCCTGCGCATGCTCTCCGCCGTTTACCTTGGGGCGGGTATCATCGATTTCTCGTACCATCTCATCGTCGCGCTGCGCATCGGGGATCAGCGCATTACCTGGAACGACCTCATGGTCGCCTTCGAGGCGAGCCTGTTCTGGCCCATCGATCTAGCCGTGCGCTTGCTGAGTGGGGGCTGAGGGCTTCCCCGCGTTTACTGCGGCTTCATCTCATCGCGATAAGCTCGCGCGCCCGATGAGCAATCCCCTCCCTCCGATTGCCCTTTCCCCTGCCGCGCTCGGCGCGCTGCAGGCGCGGCCCGCCGCGCCGAGACCGGGGGTGGCGCCCGAGCAGGACGCGCCGCCAAAGCCCGCGCCCGCCGACGCTCCCGTGCGTCGCGGTCAGTACCTCGACATCGTGGTCTGATCGGCTCCGCTATCGCCGCACGGCGGCGCGGCGCTCCGCTTCCGCGGCCACGCGGGTGCTGGGTAATCCCATCGTCACGGTCGTGCCGAGCCCCACTGCGCTCGCAATCCTGAGGTAACCGCCGTGGAGCTCCATCAAGCGCCGCGCCAGCGGCAGGCCGAGTCCGGTTCCGCCGTAGTTGCGCGTGATCTTGCTGTCGATCTGCCGGAACGGCTCGAGGGCGACGGGAATATCCTCCGGCCGCATGCCGATGCCGGTATCGGCGATCGTCGTCTCGATGCCGCCGTCCTCGGATAGCGCGGCCGCGATCTCGATCCGCCCGCCGGGAGGCGTGAACTTCACCGCATTGGAGAGCAGATTGAGCATCGCCTGCTTGAGTCTCATCTCGTCCGCGAGCACCATCGGAAGGTCCGCCGGAACGCTGACGCGCACGGCGATGCCGGCTTCCTCCGTTCTCGGCGCGATCAAGCGCAGGCACCGCCCCGCGAGCATCCCCATCGAGATCCGCTCCTCGTGCAGCTCGAGCCGCCCCGCCTCGATCTTGGAGATGTCGAGAATGTCCGAGATGAGCGCGAGCAGATGCTCGCCGGAGGAATGGATGTCGGCGGCATAGGCGCGATACTTCGCGTCGACCGGCCCGGAGCGCGCGTCGCGGATCATCTCGGCGAAGCCGAGCACGGCGTTGAGCGGCGTGCGAAGCTCGTGGCTCATGGTGGCAAGGAATTCCGACTTGACGCGGCTCGCCACCTCTGCGGCGTCCTTGGCCTGGCGCAGGTTGCTCACGAGGTCGGCGTTGGCGAATTTGAGCCGGATCATCCCGACGATGCTTCGGTTGACCGAGCGCCCCATCGACAGCATCAGCGCAAGGTTCACCGCGGTCGTCGCGCCGAAAATCACGGAGGTCGCCGTGGAATGCAGAAAGCTAGATGCCGCGAGCGGCCCGATCGTCGTGATGACGAAGGCGTTGAAGGCCGGGAGGTATGCCGCGTAGGCGAAGGTGCCGCCGACGACCATGCTCGCGATGATCAGGATCACGAAGGCCGAGAGTTCGGGATCCTCCGGCAGATAAAACCCAGCGCCGAACGCGCCCCAGAGCAACCCGCTTCCGGACATCATCACGACCGCCGGTCGCGCCCAGCGCACGACCTGCGCGTCGTCCGCCTCCTCGCGGCGGAAGCGGAGCCACATGACGCCCCGGACCCCGAGCCAGAGCAGGATCGCCCCGCTCCAGGCCAGCAGCAGGCTCGCGGGAACGCTGTCCCACAGCACCGTCAGCGACACCGCGACGGCGAGCGCCGAGCCCGCGAGCGAGATCGGCGACTTGAAGAGGAGCCGAAGCTGCTCGGCTCGAATGCTGCGCTCGACGTCGATCAAGGGGAGCACCGTTCCGCTGGTGTCGCCGCGCGGCGAAACCCGATGGATTTTCGACAGTCGCCGGATTTCGGTTAAGAAAGTGTTTAGATCCCGACGCCAGTGAGCGCCCGGCGTCAATTTGGCGCCGGCTCGAAGCCCTTGGCGGCGAGACACTCGCCCAGCAATTGCTGGCGGACCGCCGGGCCCTCGGCCGTTTCATTATCCAGTTGCAGACGGTAGGTGGGATCGTTGCGCCCATAGGGGTAGCCGCGCGGCCGGCCGATCAAGCCGGGATCGTCCATCAGAGTGACGCCGGCCGTGGGGAAGGGCGCCGCGTTCTGCGTGCGGTTCCACACCGTGAGCTGCGCCTCCCGCCGGCAGTCGTCGTAGTCTCTGCTGTTGGCCGCGGCGTCTTGACCCGGGCGCACCCAGCCCGGCGCCTCGGCGCAGCCCGTCAAAGCTGCTGCAAGAATGAGTGCCGCGATCGACGCTCGTAGCCGAGAAATCATCGTTGCCCTCTGATCGAAGTCTAGCGTAGAGCCGAGGGCCGTGACACAGTCCTTTCGGCTGTCCATACCCCAGCAGGCACCGAGGCAAAGCATGCGGCTCAGCGGCAAGGTGGCGATCGTGACCGGCGGCGGATCGGGCTTCGGCGAGGGCATCGCCAAGCGCTTCGCGGAGGAAGGCGCGCGCGTCGTGGTGAACGACATCGACGAGGCCGGCGGCACCCGCGTCGCCGGCGAGATCGAGAAGGCGCAGGGGCAGGGGAGCGCGCTCTTCGTGCGTGCGGACGTTGCGGTGGGCTCGGAGGTCGCGCGGCTCGTGCGTCAGACGCTCGACCGCTACGGCAAGCTCGACATCATGGTCAACAACGCCGGCGTCACCCACGTCAACGGGCCCATGCTCGAGGTGAGCGAGGCGCTCTTCGACCGCGTCTTCGCGGTCAACGTGAAGTCGCTTTATCTCTCCGCGCTGCACACGGTCCCGGTCTTCCGCAAGCAAGGCGGCGGCTGCATCATCAACACGGCCTCGACCGCGGGCCTCCGTCCGCGCCCCGGCCTCGTCTGGTACAACGGCTCCAAGGGTGCCGCGATCACCATCACCAAGGCGATGGCGGTGGAGCTGGCGCCCGACAAGATCCGCGTCAACGCGCTCTGTCCCGTCGCGGGCGACACGCCGCTGTTGGCGAGCTTCATGGGCGCCGACACCCCGGAGAACCGCAAGAAGTTCATCGGCTCGATCCCGCTGGGGCGCCTCTCGACCCCGCGCGACATCGCCAACGCCGCGCTCTATCTCGCTTCCGACGAGGCGGAGTTCATCACGGGCGTAGCACTCGAGGTCGATGGCGGGCGCTGTGTTTAATGGCGGAAGTGCCGCATTCCCGTGAAGACCATGGCAATGCCGGCGGTGTTGGCGGCGGCGATCACCTCTGCGTCGCGGATCGAGCCGCCGGGCTGAATGACGGCAGTGGCGCCGGCCTCCACGGCGGCGAGGAGACCGTCCGCAAAGGGAAAGAACGCATCCGATGCCACGACCGAGCCGCGCGCGGCGCTCTCCGCAAGGCCGGCTGCTTTGCTCGCCTCCGCTGCCTTGAGCGCGGCGATCCGCGAGCTGTCCACGCGGCTCATCTGACCCGCGCCGATGCCGACGGTGGCGCCCGCCTTCGCAAAGACGATGGCATTGGATTTGACGTGTTTCGCCACGCGAAACGCGAACAGCAGATCCTCGAGCTCGCGCTCCGTCGGCGCGCGCTTCGTGACGGTCTTGAGATCGGCCTTGCCGACCCTCCCGGCGTCGCGGGTCTGCAGCAGATACCCTCCCGCGAGCGAGCGCAGCGTGACGCCCGGCGCCGCGGGATCGGGCAAGCCGCCTGCGACGAGGACGCGAAGAGCGGATTTTCGCTTCAGAACGTCGCGCGCCGCGGGCTCGACCTCCGGGGCGATCGCGACTTCCGCGAAGAGCTTCGCGATCAGCTCCGCCGTCTCTGCGTCGAGCGGCCGGTTCACCGCGACGATCCCGCCATAGGCGCTCACGGGGTCGCAGGCGAGCGCCTTGCGGTAGGCCTCGGCCAGCGTCTTTCCGAGCGCGACGCCGCAGGGATTGGCGTGCTTGATGATCGCGACCGCGGGCGTCTCGAATTCCGCCGCCAGCTCGAAGGCGGCGTCGGTGTCGTTGAGGTTGTTGTAGGAAAGCTCCTTCCCCTGAATTTGCTCGGCGCTCGCGACGCCCGGCCGAGGCGCGCCGCCGCGATAGAAGGCCGCCTGCTGGTGCGGGTTCTCGCCGTAACGCAAGCGCTGCTTGAGCTCGGCGGTGATCGCGAGCCGCCCCGGGAATATCTCTCCGGTCTGCGCGGCGAGCCATTCTGAGATCGCGGCGTCGTAGGCCGCGGTGCACTCGAAGGCGAGTGCCATGAGCCGCCGCCGCAGGGCGGAAGAGGTCGCGCCGTTATTGGCGGCCATGTCCGCGAGCAGGGCGTCGTACTCGCGGGGATCCGTGACGACAGCCACCGCAGCGTGATTCTTGGCGGCTGCACGGATCAGGGCGGGGCCGCCGATGTCGATGTTCTCGACGCATTCCTCGTAGGAGGCGCCGCGCGCTACGGTCGCCGCGAATGGGTAGAGGTTCGACACCAGCAAATCGATCGGACGGATCCCGTGCCGTGCTATGGCCTCCAGGTGCTCGGGCCGGTCGCGCCGCGCGAGCAGCCCGCCGTGGATCGCGGGGTGCAGCGTCTTGACGCGGCCGTCGAGCATCTCCGGAAATCCCGTGACGGCCGCCACGTCGGTGACCGCAAGTCCCGCCTCCGCGAGCGTCCGCGCCGTGCCTCCGGTCGATATCAGCTCAACGCCGCGCGCAGCGAGGCCGCGTGCGAAGTCGATGAGGCCGGTCTTGTCGTGGACGGAGAGCAAGGCCCGCTTGACTGGGCGGAGCGCGTCGTCGGTCATTGCACGTCCCGTCGAAAGGCGAAGGCCGCGACCATAGTGTGCGGCCGCGCTGCGATCAAGCCGCGCTCCCGCGTCATTTCCCCTCGCGGCGCACCGCCCATTTCACGGTCGCCCCCTGGGTTCCCACATGTCCCTGCAGCACGACCTGCTGCGTCTTCTTCATGTCGCCCCCGCCGAGATAGACGCTCTCGGCGAGGCTCATCACCGCGCCCTGCGCGCGCAGCCGCCACCCTGCCCCGCTCGGGAGGCGCAGCAGGGCGGCGCTCCCGTCCTGGGTCAGCGACGCCTGCACCTGCGGGTGCAGGTGAAAGCGGACGGCGAATCCCTGTCCCGCCGGACCCGTCAGGCGATCCTCGCCGCGGAGGTCCTCGCCGTCCGCCGCGAGGAAGAGCTGGCGGGCGTGGATGAGGCCGAAGCGGCTCTTGTAGCCGTCGTGGCTTGCGGAAACGAGCTGGCTGCCGTCCTGCTCCAACCGCTCGCGAGTGACCTGCCGTGGCCGCCGCGTGAGCCGTCCCGTCTCGTCGAGCTCCGAGGAGGGCATGTCCGCGACCACCAGGGTCGAATGCGCGGCCGTGGTGCGCATCACCGCGTGCCAGGCCGCATTCGCGCCCCGATAGGCGCCGCAATTGACGATGAACCGCTCGCGGCCATAGCTCATCTCGAAGGAGAGCGTTCCCGCATGCGGATGGCCGCCGAGCGCGTCGGGCGCGGGCGCGCCGCAATCGACGATGACGATGCTCTTGCCGGTGTGGAGCCGCTCGAAGCCCGTCATCGGCGCGCTCGCGGGTGGGCGGCCCTTGCACTCCGAGCGCGCGAGGACGAGGTCGAGATAGGCGGGCTCCTGCTCGGTGCTGTCGTTGAAGAGCGCGAGACGCGCGTCCCCGTGGCGGTAGAAGCGCAGCATCGGGGCGGCCCGGTCGATCGCGGCTTGCAGCGGCGCCGGCACCTCGATCCGCGCGGCGCGGAGCGCCGCACGAGCGTCGACGAGATGGCGCAGCGCCGTCGCCTGTATCGCGGGGCTGCGCGCGGCGTGGCCGCCGTCCGGTAGGACTTGCGCGTTCGCCTCGCGCTCGATGAGGCGCAGCACCCGGTCGAGCTCGCTGTCGCCGGCTCCGAGCGCGAGCGAGGCCGCGAGCAGGCCCTTGAGCGCTTGGAGGCGCCCGATCCCCGTCACCTCCCAGGCCGCCGCCCGCCGCAAGTGGCGCGTCTGGCGCGCGAGGCTCTTCAGAAAGGCCGCGCGCGCATCGGCATCGCCCTCGGCCGGCGCCAGAAGCTCCGCCCAGGCGAGCCAGGAATGGAGCCGCTCGCCCATGACGTCGGCGCGCCAGACCAGCGGGTGCCAGCGCGTCTGCGTGTCGAGCCAGGTCTTGAGCAGGGACCGCGCTCGCTCCACCGCCGCCTCGCTCGCGATCGCCGCGAGGTCTGCGAGCCAGGCGAAACCGTGCAGCGCTGCGCGCCATTCGCGGGTTGCGGCCTCGTCGTTCCAAGGCGGCTCCGCGGAGGTCACGGTCTCGCCGTGAAACCGGTATCGGCCCGAGAGGATCGCGTCGCCCTGCGTCGGATCGCCGGGCCAGCGTTCGTCCAGCACGAGGGCAAGGCTGCGCGGCCTCCGGCCCATGAGGCGCAGCCGGTGGAACGGCGTCCGGCAGACCATCGCCCAGACCCGGTAGCGCAGGCGGCGGTCCGTCGATGCGGCGGCCATGGGCGGCGATCGGCTCCTAAGGGGTTCTCGTGCCGGCGCGCAGGTTTCGAATGTTCTCGGCGTAACGCTCGGCGCCGCCCGTGAAGGTGGCGGTGCCCGCGACCAGCACGTCGGCGCCGGCAGCGATCGCGGCCCGCGCGGTCTCTCCGTTGATGCCGCCGTCCACCTCGAGATCGATGATGCGGCCGGTATAGTCGATGCGCTTCCGGAGCGCGCGGATCTTGTCGAGCTGGCTTCCGATGAAGCTCTGTCCGCCGAAGCCGGGATTGACGCTCATCACCAGCACCAGATCGACCTCGTCGAGGACGAAATCGGCGGCCTCCGCAGGGGTCCCGGGATTGAGCGAGACGCCCGCCTTCTTGCCCAGCGACTTGATGAGCTGGATCGTGCGGTGGAGGTGCGGCCCCGCCTCGGGGTGCACGGTGATGATGTCGGCGCCGGCAGCGGCGAATTCGGGAATGAAGGGATCGGCGGGCGTGATCATGAGATGCACGTCGAAGGGCAGCGTGGTATGCGGCCGGAGCGCCCGCACGACGGACGGTCCCACGGTCAGGTTCGGCACGAAGTGCCCGTCCATCACGTCGATGTGGATGTAGTCGGCGCCGGCCGCCGTTACGGCCCGCACTTCCTCACCGAGCTGCGCGAAATCCGCCGACAGGATCGACGGGGCGATGCGAATCGGCCGCTGCATAGACATCGTTGGTAACAAGGATCGCCGCGCGCGGCAAGGCGCGTGCGTGTTACTCGGTGCGGACGAGCCGCGCCGCGAAGAATCCGTCGAGGCCGTCGAGCTCGGCGAGATGGCAGGGGAAGGTGCGGAGATCGCCCTCGGCGGTGAGGCATTCCTTGAGGCCGCCGACTTCCTCGGCCGCGATCGGACGGCGCCGCACCTTCGCGCCGCGGGCGAGCAGGCGCTCGATCTGCTGCGGGCCCTCCTCGGGCTCGAGCGAGCAGGTGCAGTAGACGAGCGTGCCGCCGGGCGCCAGCATCGCGACCGCCGCATCGAGGAGACGCTCCTGCACGGCTGCAAGCCGGATTACGTCGTCCATGCTCTTGAGATGCGGCACATCGGGGTGACGGCGGATGGCGCCGGTCGCGGTGCAGGGCGCGTCCAGGAGCACGAAGGGCGCGGGCTCCGGCGGTTGCCAAGTTGCGGCGTCGGCGGCGACGCATTCGGCCTCGAGGTGGAGCCGGGCGAGGTTCGATTTGAGCCGTTGCAGCCGGCGCGGCGAGCGGTCAATGGCGACGACGTTGGCGCCGGCGGCCGCGATCTGCGCAGTCTTGCCGCCGGGAGCGGCGCAGAGATCGTAGACGCGCTTGCCCACGATCTTGCCGAAGAGGGTTGCTGGAATTGCCGCCGCCGCATCCTGCACCCACCAGGCGCCTTCCTGATAGCCCGGCAGCGACATGATCGCGCCGCCGCTGTTGCGGCGGAGGGTGCCGGTCGGGAGGATCTGCGCCTCCAATGCCTGCGCCCATTTTTCGCGGTCGTTGCGCACGGTGATGTCGAGCGGCGCTTCCTTGAGGTGGGCGGTGGCGATGCCGCGGGCGATGGTCTCGCCATAAGCCCGGCTCCAGGCCTCCCAGAGCCAATTGGGCGTGTTGAGACGGGGCGCGTCCTGCTGTGCGACGAGGCCCGGCCCCTCGAGGCTCAGGCGCCGAAGCACCGCATTGACGAGGCCCTTGTAGGTCGGGAATCCGCGCGCGCCCGCGAGGTCGACCGTGGTGGCGACGGCCGCGTGGGGCGGGGTGCGCAAGAAAAGGAGCTGCGCGATCCCCAGGCGCAGCATGTCGTGCACCATGGCCGCGCGCGGCGGCAACGGCGTGTTGAGGCAGTGCGCGATGAGCGCGTCGATCTGGCCGAGGCGGCGCAGTACGGTCGCGACGAGGAGCCGGGCAAAGGCACGGTCGCGCGGCGCGAGGTGGCCGATCTCCGCGCTCTCATCGATGACGTCGTCGAGCGGACGCTTGCGTCGCAGGACCGCGCCAACGAGGTCGACCGCCACGCCGCGCGCGGAGGGGGTATCGTTCTGGTTCGGAGCCGGCTGTGCCACCGCTCGCCGCCCAAGGTTCCCTTGCGTCCCGGGGCGACCGGAAATGCACCTCGCATCCCCGCCCCCGACCTAAACAAACTGGCGCCCAAGTGCCTGGGCTTCAAGCACTACTCTCGGAGGGGGTTGCGGGGAGGGTGCACAGGTGCTCGAATCTCCCCATGCCCGAGCCGAAGCCAACCGCCGAAAAGGCGGATAAACCCGCTGAATCAGCGCGCTCTGCCTCCACCCCGCCGCCGCGGGCCGTGCCGAAGCCGGGGGCGGCGGTCGAAATAGGTGGCCCCAAAGGCCCCGAGCCCACCCGCTATGGCGATTGGGAACAGAACGGCCGCTGCACCGATTTCTAGCCGAAACCCGCTCGCCGCCAAAAGGAAAGGGGCCCGAAACGGGCCCCTCCGGTCTCGAAAGCCTGCTTTGCGGGCTCAGTTCCGGCTTTGGCCGAGCAGGCGCAGCAGCATGATGAAGAGGTTCAGGAAGTCGAGATAGAGCTGGAGCGCGCCCATGATCGCCTTCTTGCCCGCGATCGTGCCGTCATCGCCCGCGAAATAGGACTCTTTGATGCGCTGCGTGTCGTAGGCGGTGAGGCCCGTGAAGATCAGCACGCCGATCACGGAGATCGCAAAGCCAAGGGCCGAAGAGAAGATGAAGAGGTTCACGATGCTTGCGATGACGATGCCGATCAGGCCCATGAACAGGAACGAGCCCATCCCCGTGAGGTCCCGTCCGGTCGTGTAGCCGTAGAGGCTCATCGCCAAGAACATCGCCGCGGTGATGAAGAAGGTGGAGACGACGCTGGCGCCGGTATAGACGAGGAAGATGTAGCCGAGCGACAGCCCCACCAGCGCCGAATAGGCCCAGAACGAGAGTTGAGCCGCCATGAGGCTCATGCGCTGGATGCCGAAGCTCAGGAGGAAGACGAGGCCAAGCGGCGCAAACACCGCGACCCAGATCAGCCCCGAGCGATAGAGGCTGAGATAGAGGCCGGAAGCCGCGGCCCCATAGGCGACGAGGCCGGTGAGGACCAGCGCGGCGCCCATGTAGTTGTAGACGCGCAGCATGAACTGGCGCAGGCCGGTGTCGACTTCGGCCCAAGTCGCCGGGCGCGCCGCAGCGCGGTTTTGCCAATCGTAAGCCATGGAATCCGTCTCCGTCCCCTTTGGGTGAATCTCCTGGGCGGAGATATTGGCACAGGGCGGGGAAACTTCAATAAGCCGATGGCAGTCGCAAAAATACCTTATTCGTTACGGAGATAGGGCGCGGCCGAGACCCCCAGCGCGCGCCAGGTTCCGGCATAGCCGAGCGCGAGCGTCATCGCGAGCGCCACTATCGCCGAGAGTGCCACCGCCCCCGGCAGGAAGACCCAGTCCGTCCGCATCACCTCGGTGACGACGAGGTAGGAGGCGAGCGTTCCAAGCGCGGCCGCGATCGCCGCCGAGAGCAGGCCCAGGAGGCCGTATTCCAGCAGGAAGGCCTTGAGCAGATCGCGGCGCGTCGCGCCCAGCACCTTGAGCACGACGGCCTCGTAGAGGCGGCGGCGGCGGGAGGCCGCGAGCGCGCCCGCGAGGACGAGGCCCGCCGCCACGAGCGCGATCGCCGCGGTCGCTTGGAGCGCGGTTGCCACCGCGGCCACGATGGTGCCCACGGCTTGGAGAGCGTCCTTCACCGGGATGGTGGAGATGTTGGGGAAGCGGTCGGTGACGGCCTTCTCGAGCGCGGCCTCCCGCTCCGGCGGCACGCGCGCCACGGCCATTTCGGTCTCGGGCGCGCCCCCGAAACTCCCGGGCGAGAACACCATCGCGAAGTTGATCCCGAGCGAGGTCCAGTCGAGGCTCCGCAGATTGGCGATCCGCGCGGTCACGTCGCGTCCCAGCACGTTGACGGTGAGCGCGTCCCCGAGTTTGAGCCCCATGCCCCGCGCGAGCTCCGCCTCGAAGGAGACGAGCGGCGGGCCACGGTAGTCGCTCGGCCACCACTCGCCCTCGATCAGCCGCGATCCCGAGGGGAGCGTCGGCGAATAGGTAAGGCCGCGCTCGCTGCGGATCGCCCATTGCGCCTCCGGCGCCACGGCCGCTCGTTCGACGGGAACGCCGTTGAGCCGCACGAGCCGCCCGCGCAAGCTCGGCACGCGCTCGAAGTTGCCGACCCCTGGAAAGCTCGCAAGGAGCGCGTCGAAAGCCGCGGCCTGATCGGGCTGGATGTCGATGAAGAAGAAGCTAGGCGCGCGCTGCGGCAAATCCTTGTCGAGAATGAGGGAGATGTTGCCTTCGACCGCAACCAGCGCCACCAGCACCGTGAGCCCGAGCCCCAGCGAGGCGATCACCTCCGGCGTGTTGGCGCCGCGCCGGCCGAGATTGGCGAGCGCGAGGCGCAAGCCCGGATGCCGCGGGCGGCCGGCCGCGCGCAAGGCGGCGATGACGCCGAGCGCTGTAAGACGAAATAACAAGAGCGCGGCCAAGGCTCCCACCACCGACCAGGCCGCGAGCGGCCGGTCGCTGCTGGTCGCGATCACCAGCGCCGCCAGTGCAATCACCGTCGCCGCCTGCACGATGAGGACGCCGATCCCGAGCTTGGCCAGCGGCGGCTCGCTCGGAGCGCGGAAGAGCGCTGCCGGCGGCACGGCGCGCGCGGTCGCGAGGGGGCCGAGCGCGAAGGCGAGCGTCGTCAGCGCGCCCGCCGCGGCGGCGACCGAGAGCGGCAGGGCATAGAGATCGAAGCGCGCCGCAACCGGCAGCATGGCCGGCAGCAGACGCGCGAGGAGCAGCGGCGCGAGCCCGCCGATGACGAGGCCGCCGAGGATGCCGAGGGCGCCGAGCGCCGCGATCTGCAGGAGGTATGTCGCGAAGACCAGCCGTCCCGAGGCACCGACGGACTTGAAGATCGCGATTGAGAGCGTGCGGCTCGCGAGATAGCCGCTGACGGCATTGCCGACGCCGACGCCGCCGACGAGCAGCGCCGCCAATCCCACCAAGGTCAGATAGAGGCCGACACGGTCGAGCAGGCGCTCGAGACCCGGCGTGGCGTTGGCGACGTCCCGGATGCGCCAGCCGGCGTCCGCGAAGCGGGACTTGGCGTCCGCCTCCCAGGCGGGAATGTCGCTGCCGGCGGGAACGCGCAGGCGGTAGCTGTAATTGACGACGGTGCCTGGGATGAGAAGGCCTGTCTCCGTCAGGGCGGCCTTGGCGATCACGAGCCGCGGACCCAGGATGAAGACGCCGGTCGCGGCGTCGGGCTCGTGCGCGAGCGCCGCCCGGAGGACGAAGCGGGCCTCGCCGACGCGGAGGACGTCGCCGGGCTTCAGATTGAGCCGGTCGAGGAGCGCGGGCGCCGCCACCGCGCCCCAGAGGCCGTCGCGCTTGGCGAGCGCGTCCGCGAGCGCCTGCGGCGGGTCGAGCGCGACCTCGCCATAGAGCGGATAAGTCTCGTCCACGGCCTTGAGCTCGATAAGGCTTCGCGCGGCGCCGTCGTCGCGCCGCGCCATCGCGCGCATGCCGACGCTCTCGGAGACCGTGCCGCTCCGGTCGAGGAAGTCGCGCTCGGCCGCGGTTGCCGGGCGGAGCACCAGCTCGACCTCGGCGTCGCCGCCGAGCATCGAGCGCGCATCCGCATGAAGCCCAGCGCGCACCCCCGCCGCGAGCGAGCCCACCCCCGCGATGATCGCGACCCCGAGGGCGAGACAGGCGAGGAAAATGCGAAAGCCCTTGAGCCCGCCGCGGAGCTCCCGGCGCATCAGGCGGCAGGCGAGCGTCAAGGACATGCTGGCTAATAGGCCGCTGCGGCGCCGCGGCTCGCGCTGTCGGCGACGACGCGCCCGTCCGCGAGCTCGACGATGCGTCCGGTGCGGCGGGCCAGCTCCACCTCGTGCGTGATGAGAAGAAGCGTGGTGCTGCGCTCCGCGCTCAACCGGAAGAGAAGGTCCATCACCTGGCCGCCCGTCGCGCCGTCGAGGTTCCCCGTGGGCTCGTCCGCTAGGATGAGCCGCGGCCCCGCCGCAAAGGCGCGCGCGAGCGCCACGCGCTGCTGCTCGCCGCCCGAGAGCTCCGCGGGATAGTGGTTCCCGCGGCGATCGAGCCCGACCGAGGCGAGGCAGTCGGCCGAGACCTCAAAGGCGTCTCGGCGCCCCGCAAATTCCAGCGGCAGCGCCACGTTCTCGAGCGCGGTCATGGTGGGCACGAGGTGGAAGGCCTGGAACACGATGCCGACGGCGTCGCGGCGGAAGCGCGCGAGGCCGTCCTCGTCGAGTCCCGCGAGATCGGTGCCCGCAATCACGACGCGCCCGGCGCTCGGCCGCACCAGACCCGCGACCGCCATCAGCAGCGTCGTCTTGCCCGAGCCCGAGGGACCGATCAGACTCACGGTCTCGCCGCGGCCCACCGCGAGCGAGACGCCGCGGAGCACGTTGACGGCGCCCGCCGCGCTCGTCAGTGTAACCTCGACACCTTCGAGCAGAATCATGTCAGTGCGTGCGTCAGCGGCCATGGAAGATTTCGGCGGCGCGGCCTCCGGTCGGTCGGGCGAGTGTGGTTATGGACTGTGGCGAAAGCTTGTCAACCTCGCCGCGGCGGCGCTGGTGGCGCTCGCGGTGAGCGACGCCGCCTCGGCTGCGCCGACGCGCATCGTCGCCTTCGGCGACAGCCTCACCGCCGGCTACGGCGTGGCGCCGGAGGAGGCGTTTCCTGCGCGGCTCCAGGGGTGGCTGCACGATCACGGCATCGAGGCGGAGGTCGTCAATGCCGGAGTGTCCGGCGATACCAGCGCGGGCGGCCTTGCTCGCCTCGACTGGACGCTCGCCGAGCCCGCGGACGCCGTGCTCGTGGAGTTCGGCGCCAACGACGCGCTCCGCGCCGTCGATCCCCAATCGACCTACGAGAATCTCGACGCGATTCTGAGCAAGCTCGAGGCGCGCAGGGTCAAGGTGCTGCTGCTGGGCATGGAATCGCCGGCGAATTGGGGCCCCGAGTATCAACGATCGTTCAACGCGATCTACCCGGCGCTCGCGGAACGGCACCACGTGCTCCTCTACCCGTTCTTCCTGCAAGGTGTGGCGCTCGATCCGAGCCTCAATCAGCCGGACATGCTCCATCCCAACGCCCGCGGCGTCGACACGATCGTCGCGCGAGTCGGCCCTTACGTGCTGCGCCTCCTCGGAGCCTCGGCGCCCGGAGGAAGCGGATGAGCGCCATTCAGTTCCGCGCGGCCGAGGGCAGGGGTGCAGGCTGGGCCGAGGCCGCCAAGAGCTGCGCCGACGCCTTGCTGCCGGTGCCGGAAGGGGCGAGCCTCGGGTTCCTCTACGTCACCGACGCGCTCGCCGGCGATCTCGGCAGCACCCTAACCTTCCTGCGGGAGCGCACGCGCATTCCCCATTGGGTGGGCGCGATCGGGCTCGGCGTCTGCGGCCGGCGCGAGCATTTCGAGACGCCGGCGGTGAGCGCCTTGGTCGCGAACTTTCCGGAAGGCGCCTTTCGCGTGTTCGCGCCCGTGGGCCGCGGGGCAATAGGCGAGGGCGAGCGCGCCTGGATCGCCTCGGCGCATCCCGGCGTCGCCGTCGTGCACGGCGACCCCCGTGATGCCGGGATCGTTGCGGCGGTGTCGTCGCTCAGCGCCGAAGGCGGCCTCTATCTCGTCGGTGGCCTCTCCGCCGCCATGAGCGCGCCGCCGCGTCTCGTCGCCGACCGCGTCGTCGAGGGCGGGCTCTCGGGCGTGCTGCTTGGGCCGGAGATCGCGGTCGCCACGGGCCTGACCCAGGGCTGCTCGCCGATCGGGCCGGTGCGCCGCGTCAGCGAGGCGCGCGAGAACATCGTCATGGCGATCGACGAGCGGCCCGCGCTCGAGGTCTTCAAGGAGGACATCGGCGAGCTCCTCGCGCGCGATCTCCGCCAGGTCGGCGGGCGCATCTTCGCGGGCATCCCCGTGCGCGGCTCGGACACCGGCGACTATCTCGTGCGGAACCTCATGGCGCTCGACGTGGAGCGGCAGTGGCTCGCGATCGCGGAGAAAGTGGCGCCGGGCGATCCGATCCTCTTCTGCCGCCGCGATCCCGCGAGCGCGCTCGCGGATCTGAAGCGCATGCTCGGGGGCCTGCAGCGCCGGCTCGCGGCGCCGCCCAAGGCCGGTCTCTATTTCAGCTGCGTCGCGCGCGGTCCCAACCTCTTCGCAGGCGAAAGCGAGGAGGTCGACGCGATCCGGGCGGCGCTCGGCGATTTCCCGCTCGCGGGGTTCTTCGGCAACGGCGAGATTGCCCACGACCGGCTCTACGGCTATACGGGCGTCCTCGCGCTGTTCCTCTGACGGTCTCCGCCCCGGCGGCGGCGCGAGAAGCGCAGGGCCGGATGCTACGCCTTTTCGTGGGAATCGGATTGCCGCCGGAGCTGAAGCTCCGGATCTCGCTCATTTGCTCGGGGGTGCCGGAAGCGCGCTGGGTCGATTCCGGGAACTTACACCTGACGCTCCGCTTCATCGGCGAGGTCGACGAGGGCCTCGCGGGCGACATCGACGCGGCGCTCCTGCGCATCGAGCAGCCGCGCTTCGAGCTGACCCTCGCGGGGGTCGGCCAGTTCGGAACTCGCATGCTCTGGGTCGGCGTCGAGAAGAATCCGCCGCTGCTGCAGCTTCAGGGCAAGGTCGAGAGCGCGCTGCAGCGGTTGGGCCTGCCGCCGGAGGGACGGCGCTTCACGCCGCACGTGAGCTTGGCGCGCCTCAGGCCGCCGCTCGGGCCGAAATTGCAGGCGTTTCTCGGGGAGCATGCGCTCTTTCGAGCGCCCCCCTTCGAGGTCAGGGAGTTCGCGCTCGTTGCGAGCTACCTCAGCAAGAGCGGCTCGATCTACGAGGACCAGGCGGAATACGCACTACGCTGATCGCGCGCGTCCGATCGGATCTCAAAGCGGCAGCACGGCGCCGCTTCCGCCGGGAATCACGTTGAGCACCGTGTTCGCCAGGCCCAGAAACGCAAAGGCCAATGCGACCGCGAGGGCGTTGCCGGGACTCTCGTCTTCGTCATGACGGTAGGAGAGCTTGAAGGTGCGGCGGGACATGGGAGCGCTGCCTTTTGACGAGGGGTCGCGCGCGCCATGTTACGCTTCGGTGATTAAGCCGGGGTAAAGGGCGCCGCCGCCGACATGCTCCCAGACGCGGTTCGACGCGGATTTCTTGCGTTAGTCGCACGGTTGTGATTCTCTCTTCGAAGCCGACAGCCGTCGGCGCTCAAGGAAAGGGATCAGGAATGGCGACGCAAAAGGCAGGCACCAAGGCCACGGTGACCGTGAAGCATCTCGCGGCGGCGCTCGCGGAAATGCACGAGATGTCCAAGAAGCAGGCGGAGGCCGTCCTCGGAGATTTCGTCGGACAAGTCGTGAAGCACCTTAAAAAGGGTAATCGCATCCGCATCGGTGGTCTCGGCATCCTCGCGGTGCGGAACCGGGCCGCACGGATGGGCCGCAATCCCGCCACCGGCGAGCCTATCAAGATCAAGGCCAGCAAGAAGGTCGCGTTCCGTGCGGCCAAGGATCTCAAGGAAGCGATCTGAGCCCTCGGTGGCGGGCGCGATCAGCCGGAGGGATTCGCGATGCAAGCAGGCGGCGCCGGCGACGGCGCCGCCTTTGTTCATGCCGGGGCGCGCGGGGCTTTGAAGACGGTCCCGTCGAGCGTAGTTGCCGTCTTGGCCGAATAGGGCAGGAAACCCCGGCGCTTGATCCAGTTCTCCGTCCATTCTCGGACGGCTGCGGTGTCGGCACCGCTTCGGCGCCGGCCTGCGCGCAAGCCCGCGAGACGGTCGAGTCGCGCCTGCCGTTCGGGACCGAACGCTTCCGCGAGGAAGCGGCAGAGCCGCGGCGAGCCTGCTACGCAGCCCATCGCCTGCTGCCTTGATGCGCGAAGAGGCACGGCGCCGTCCGTGGCTCACCTTTGCTTTATCTTCGCGTAAAGGAAAAATATCTTTGAAACGCGGGAAACGTCATTTCCCTTATTTACACTGCCACTCCGTTCGTAATAGCGCAGGCGATTGAAATCCTGCCGGTATCTCGATTCGGCGTGATCCCCTCGGTACGTTGCGCTATGAGTGGCGGCGCACTGCGGTCGGAGGGGGAGCATGGCGTGGGATCCCGCGCAATACCTGAAGTTCTCGGACGAGCGGCTCCGCCCGGGCTTCGATCTGTTGGCGCGGGTCGGCGAGCTGCCCGCGGGTGCGGTTGCCGATCTCGGCTGCGGTACCGGCGCTCACGCGCGCGCCATGGCGGAGCGCTGGCCCGAGCGCGCGGTCCTCGGCGTCGACTCCTCGCCGGAGATGCTGCGCCAGGCGCAGGCGACGCCCTCGCGCATCCGGTGGATCGAGGCGGATTTGCAGCGCTGGACGCCCGAGACTCCGCCCGCGCTCATTTTCTCGAATGCGGTCTTGCAGTGGGTCGACCATCACGACGCGCTGTTGCCGCGCTTCATGACGGTGCTCGCGCCGGGCGGCGTGATGGCGCTGCAGATGCCCCGCAACTTCGACGCGCCGAGCCACGCGCTCATGCGCGAGACCGCGGTCGAAGGGCCATGGGCGCCGCGGCTCGGGCCGCTGCTCCGGCACGATCCCGTGGGCGCGCCCGCGATCTACTACGACCTGCTGGTGCCGCTCGCGAAGGGCGGTCTCGACATCTGGGAGACGGAGTATCTGCACGTCCTCTCGGGCGAGGATGCCGTGCTCAACTGGGTGCGCGGAACGGCGCTCCGGCCCTTGCTCGATCCCTTGACGCCGCCGGAGCGGGCGGAGCTCGAGCGTCTCTATGCCGCGAAGCTCCGCAAGGCCTATCCGAAGCGCGCGGACGGGAAGACGCTGCTGCCGTTCCGCCGCATCTTCATCGTCGCGCGCCGCTGAGGGAGGGACGATGCAATATTGGATGCTGAAATCGGAGCCGTCCGCCTATTCCTGGGACAGTCTCGTCAAGGACGGACGCACGAGCTGGACCGGCGTGCGAAACCACCAGGCCGCCAACAATCTGAGGGCGATGAAGCAGGGCGACCGCGGCTTCTTCTACCACTCGAACGAGGGGCTCGCGATCGTCGGCGTGGTCGAGATCGTGCGCGAGGCCTATCCCGATCCCGGCGACGCCAGCGGCCGCTTCGTCACCGTCGACGTGGCGCCGCTCATGCCCGCGAAGACGCCGGTGACGCTAACGGCGATCAAGGCGACGAAGGCGCTCGCGGAGCTCGCGCTGGTGCGCCAGTCGCGCCTCTCGGTCTCGCCGGTGACGGCCAAGGAATGGCGCGTCCTCACGAAGCTGGCAGGCATCGAGGCGTGAGCCCCGGCCGCCTCTGCCGCCTCGACGAGATCGCCGATCCCGGCAGCCGCGGCTTCCGCCTCGGGAGCGGCAGCAAGGCCCGTGCATTTTTCATCGTGCGCCATGGCGGCCGCGTCGTCGCCTATGAGAACGTCTGCCCGCACGTCGGCAGCCCCTTGGACTGGGTTCCCGACCGCTTCCTCGACATCGAGCGCCGCTTCATCCTCTGCGCGACCCACGGCGCGCTCTTCCGGATCGAGGACGGGTATTGCCTCGAAGGCCCTTGCGCGGGCAAGGCGCTGATGCCGGTGCGGATCCGCGTCGAGGGCGGCGAGGTTTACTTGGAGGAATAAAGCGGCGCAGCCCGTCCCGCGAGAATCCCGCGCGCGCGCGTCTCGTTCTCGACGATCTCCCGCACGAGCTTCGCCTGGACGCCTTGCGCGAAGGTCGAATAGTCCTTCACCACCACCATGAAGGCGCCGGCGCCGCCGACGACGTGCTCCTGATAGTACTCGTCGAGGTACTCGTAATCGCTGAGGATGGCGAGGCCGTTGATGACGATGCCCTTGGCGACGGCTTCCGCGCGCGCGTCGTCGACGGCGCGGCCCTGGTTGTTGACGCCGTCGCCGGAGACGTCGATCACCTTGCGGCTCGCCTCCACGCCGCTGTCGTCGAAGAGCGACACCGCGAAATCGAGCGCGCCCGAAATCGAGGTCCAGTCGGTGTACATCCTCGGCGCCTCCAGCATGGCGCTCGCGAAGGCGACGGCGCTGGTCTCGTCGGAGATGATCGTCCAGTCGATCACCTGCTTCTGATGCCGCTGGCCCGCCCATTCCACCATGGTGACGGCGATCGCCTTGTGCTGGCCGCTGGTGATGGCCTGGATCACCTCTGGGCTCTTGAAGGCGGTCTCGTAGCCCTCGCGCTGGAGGCGCCAGCGCTCCTCGTTGACGCTGCCGGAGACGTCGATCGCGAGGACGAGCGCGAGGTCGACCTTGCGCGTCTCGGCCCAACCCGGCGATGCCAAGAGGAGATAACCCAGTGCGAAGGCGCCGAGCGCTCGACGGAACCGACCCATGGGAGCCCTCCTGCGCCAGAGACGGAGATCACTTCCGCGGCGGAGAGCTTACCACCTTTTGGGGCGCGAGGGGCCGCCTCCTCAGAGAACCCGGAAGTTCTTGAACTGCCAGGGGTCGGATTCGTCGATGTCCTCGGGGAAGAGGCGACCCCGGTCCTTGAGCGGCGTCCAATGGCTGTAGGCGCCCACGAGCTTCCCCAGATAGGGCCGCGTGATCTCGAGGATGCGCTCGTGGTCCATCTCGTCGGGCTCGACGACGCCGCGGTCGGGATTCTCGATCGCCCAGATCATGCCCGCGAGGACCGGGGCGGTCACCTGGAGGCCGGTCGCGTTGTGATAGGGCACGAGCTGGCGCGTCTCATCGATCGAGAGCACCGAGCCGTACCAATAGGCGCCCTTGGCGTGGCCCATCAGCAGCACCCCGAGCTCGTCGATCCCCGAGGTGATCTCGTCCATGAGGATGCGCTTCTGGTCCTGGAGGCGCCAATTCTTGCCGCCGAGCTCGTGCACCGAGAGCACGGCGCTGTCGCAGGGGTGATAGGCGTAATGCACGGTCGGGCGGTAGACGACGCGCTCGGCCTGCCGCACGGTGAAATAGTCGGAGATCGAGATCGATTCGCCGTGCGTGATGAGGAAGCCGTGATAGGGGCCCTCGAGCGGCGTCCAGCTCCTGACGCGCGTGCTCGCGCCGGGCCGACTCAGATAAATCGCGCAGTCGCAGCCGAAGCTGTGGCGGCTGCCGTCCGGCGGGAAATGCCGCTCGTGCGAGCCCCAGCCGAGCTCGGCGGGCTGCGAGCCCTCGCTGACGAAGCCGTCGACGGACCAGGTGTTGACGAACTCGCCCGGCCGCTTCGGCACGCTCGCGACCTGGGTGTCGCGCTCGGCGATGTGGATGACCTTGACCCCGAGCTTGTGCGCGAGCGCGCCCCATTCCGCGCGGCCCTTGGGCCGCGGGGAGCCCGCGCCGCAGTCGCGGGCGATGTCGAGGAGCGCCTGCTTCACGAAATGCGAGACGAGGCCCGGGTTGGCGCCGTGCGTCACGATCGCCGTCGGCCCCTTGCCGCCATGCGCGCGGCCGAACTCGAGCGCCTGCTCGCGCAGCCCGTAGTTCGAGCGCTGCGAGGGCGAGAGCGCCGTGTCGGTATAGCCGCCGGGCCAGGGCTCGATGCAGGTGTCGAGGTAGTGGACGCCTTTGCGATGGCAGAGCCCCATGAGCGCGATGCTCGAGACCTCGACGGAGACGTTGAGGAGGAAGTCGCCCCGGCTCAGCATCGGGTCGAGCACGCTCTCGAAATTCTCGCGCGTCAGCGGATTGACGATGAATTTGATGCCGAGCTCCTCGGCCTCCTTCCGGCCGAGCTCCTCGGCGGTCACGATGGTGATCCGCTTGGGGTCCATGTCGATGTGGCGGAGGATCAGCGGCAGGGTTCCCTGTCCGATGCTGCCGAACCCCACCATGACGATGCGGCCGGGATAGGCGAGGTGCTTCTTCGTGGTGGACATCCTGGAGATCCTCCGGCGCGACGGTGGCGAGGGCGAAGACGCTCTAGGGTCCGCCGCGCGGCCTGTCAAGCGAGCCATGAGCGAAGGCGCGCGCCCGGGTTGACACGCCGCTCCGATTTGCCGAGCGTGCGGCTTCCGCGATGACCCCGGCTCCCTCCGCGCAAGCCGCGCCCACCGTCCACGTCATCGGCGCCACGGGCCGTACCGGCCTCGCGCTCTGCCGGCGCTTGCGCGCGGAGGGGATCGCCTTCGTCCCGGTCGTGCGCAGCGGCGAGCGCTGGGCGGCGTTGGGCATGAGGATCGAGCCGCGCGTCGCGGACCTCCGCGACGAGGCAGCGCTCCGGAGTGCGCTTGCGGGAGCCACGCGCATCGTCTCCTGCGCCCACGCCCGTTTCGTGCCGGAGATCCTCGCGGCGGCACCGCCCTCGGCTCGTCTCGTCCTTCTCGGCAGCACTCGGAAATTCAGCCGCTGGCCCGACGAGCACGGATCGGCCGTCCTCGCGGGCGAGCGCGCTTTTCTCGCGTCGGGACGGGCGGGAGTCATGCTGCATCCCACGATGATCTACGGCGCCGAGGGCGAGGCCAATGTGCAGCCCTTGGCGGCGCTGCTGCGGCGCCTTCCGCTGGTGCCGCTCCCCAAGGGCGGACACGCGCTGGTGCAGCCCATCCATCAGGACGACGTGACCCGCTGCATCTGCGCCGCTCTCGAGCGGGACTGGAGCGGTCCCTCGACGCTGGTGATAGCGGGGCCCGAGGCGATGCGCTATGCCGACTTCGTGCGCGCGATCGCCGCCGCCGCGGGCCTGCGCCGGCGGCCGATCGTCTCCGCTCCCGCCTGGCTCCTCATGGCGCTCGCGTGGGTCGCCGCTATCGTGCCGGGATTGCCCCGCGTCGAAGCGGATGCGATCCGCCGCCTGCTCGAGGACAAGGCCTTCGACATCGCGGAGATGCGCCGCCTCCTGCGGATCGAGCCGATCTCTTTCGCCGCGGGCCTTCAGCGCACGTTCGACGGGGGATCCCCGCGAAGCGGCCGAACCCCGGCCTCTTAATGAAGAAGGACACCGCAGTCTCAGGGTTTTCCTGGATTGGCGGTTCGTCAAGGCTCCGGTACCAAGGAGAGAGTGCGATCACGCCTTACCCGTTTTGGGTCATTCGGAAAATCCTTCGGCTAGGGTCTATTTGCTTCAGCGGAGCGCTGGCGGGTTCGAACCTTGCCTTCATCAAGAAAGGGAAACACGGCCATGCGAGCGTCGAAATACCTTCCGATCTTTGCGGGCTTGCTGATAGGCCTCGTGCCGGCAGCCGCAGCGATCGCTCAGGACAACACCCCCACGGTTTCGATCGAGACGACCTCCTTCGCGCTGGGCATCGGCGGTCAATCCGGCGAAGGCAAGCTCAATCTCCCGAACCTCGGGACGAATTGCAGCTATTCGTTCAAAGTCAGCGGCTTCGGCGCGGGACTCCAGGTCGGCATCTCCCGCGTGGACGCGGGCGGACCGGTCAAGGGCCTGACGCGGCTCGAGGACTTCCCGGGCGACTACAGCGCCGTCCAAGGCGAATCCACCGTGATAGTCGGCGGCGGCGGAATGTCGCTCAAGAACAAGAAGACCAACATCGTCATGGATCTGAGCTCCCGGACGGCGGGCCTCGGCCTGGGCATCGGAGCGCAGGGCATCACCATCAAGATGACCCTGCCGCCCCAGAACGCGCCGCGCTGGTTCGTCGTGGAGTTCGGCTTCAACAAGGACTGGGTGAGCGACGACGCGCGCACCAAGCTCAACCAGCTCGTCAATGCCTGGAAGTGCCAGTTCGTGAGCTTCGAGGTGGTCGGCCATTCCGATACGGTCGGCAAGGAAGATCAGAAGCTCGAGCTCTCGGAGAAGCGCGCGGCGTCGGTGCGCGACTATCTGCTCGGCGCCGGCATCGTCGCCGGGCGGATCACGACCCGCGGCGCGGGCGCGAACGAGCTCCAGGTGCAGACCCCGCAAGGCGTGCGTCTCCGCGACAATCGCGTCGTCGTGGTGACGGTGAAGTAACGCCGAAGCGCCCCTAGTTCGGGTGCGGCCCCGCCGGGACCGGCGGGGCCGCATTCGTTTGCGCCGTTTATCGCGCTAGGAGCGGCTTGGCGCCGGCGTGCGCCCCCGCGCGCGCCTTTCCCTTTCATCGACTTTTCTATAAAGATTCCCTCATGCAGACGGGCGGAGGCGATCTTCGCTTGGAGCGCCCGAAGGGGCGCGACCTGAGGCAGCTCAGAGGGCTGCTCGCCTTCCTGCGGCCGCATCGTTGGCGCATTGCCGCAGCAGGCGCGGGCCTCGTGGTGGCGACGGCGGCGCTCATCGTCTTCGGGTTGGGCCTGCGCTGGCTCATCGACGGCGGCCTTTCCGGGAAGAGCGCGGCGGGCTTCGACCGGGCGCTCGCTCTTCTGGTCATCGTCGTCGCGGTCCTGGCGCTCGCGACGGCCGCGCGCAGCTATTTCATCAACTCGCTCGGAGAGCGCGTCGCGGCGGACATCAGGCGCGCCGTCTACGACCACGTCCTCGGCCTCAATGCGGCGTTCTTCGAGACGGTCCGCACCGGCGAGCTGCTCTCGCGCATCGCCGCCGACACGGTGCTCGTGCAGACCGTGATCGGCTCCACCACCTCGGTGGCGCTCCGGAACCTCTTCATGCTGCTGGGCGGGCTCCTGATGATGGGCTCGACGAGCCTCGAGCTCACCGGGCTCGCCGCGGCGATCGTGCTGGGGATCGTCGGCCCGACCGTGCTGATGGGGCGCCGGATCCGCTCGCTCTCGCGGCTGAGCCAGGACAGGCTCGGGGAGGTGACGGCATATGCCCAGGAATCGCTCGCGGCGATCCAGACGGTGCAGGCCTTCGGGCACGAGCCCATCGACCGCCGCCGCTTCGGCGCGCTGGTCGAGGACGCCTATGCCTCCGCGGCGCGCCGCATCGGCGTCCGCTCGCTCTTCATCGGCGGCGTGATCTTCGTGTCCTTCGGCGGCCTCGGGCTCATCCTCTGGATCGGCGGGCACTATGCGCTCGCGGGACGGATGACCGGCGGCGAGCTTTCCGCCTTCGTCTTTTACGGCGCCATGGTCGCGAGCTCCGCCGGCACCACCATCGAGTATCTGAGCGACCTCCAGCGTGTCGCCGGTGCGATCGAGCGATTGACGGAGATTTTGGCGCTCGGGTCGGGCGTCGCAGTTCCGGAACGGCCCGTTGCGATGCCGGTTCCGGCCCGCGGCGCCGTCAGCTTCGAGGGCGTCACCTTCCACTATCCCTCGCGCCCGGGCCAATCGGCGCTCGGCGATTTCTCGCTCTCGATCCGCCAGGGCGAGAAGGTCGCGCTCGTCGGGCCCTCGGGCGCGGGGAAGAGCACGGTCTTTCAGCTCCTGCTGCGCTTCCACGATCCGCAGGCGGGACTGCTCTCCTTCGATGGGGTGGAGCTGCGCAAGGCGGACCCCGCTGCCGTCCGCGCGCGCATCGGGCTCGTGCCGCAGGATCCCGTGATCTTCGCCGCCGACGCCTGGGAGAACATCCGCTACGGGCGGCCCGAGGCCTTGGACGAGGAGGTGGAGGCGGCCGCGCTCTGCGCCGGCGCCGACGAGTTCCTGCGGCGTCTCCCGCAGGGCTACTCGACCTTCCTCGGAGAGCGCGGCCTGCGTCTCTCGGGCGGGCAGCGCCAGCGGATTGCGATCGCCCGGGCGATCCTGCGCAATCCCGCCCTGCTGCTCCTCGACGAGGCCACGAACGCACTCGACGCCGAGAGCGAGCTCCATGTCCGCACCGCGCTCGAGCAGCTCATGGAGGCGCGCACGACGCTGGTGATCGCCCATCGCCTTTCGACGGTGATCACCTGCGACAGGATCGCGGTCATGGATCGCGGCCGGATCGTCGCCGAGGGCGGCCACAATGCCCTTATGGCCCGCTGCGGGCTCTATCGGCGCCTTGCCTCGCTGCAATTCAGCGACGCGGAGCCGCCGGCGCCGGGCGCCGCCGCGCACGGGTTGCTGGCCGGGGATTGAGCGATGACGGATGATGGTGGCTCGCCATGGATCGCAAGACCTCGCAGCTGAGCCAATTGCGCATCGACCGCGATGCCGCGGCGCGCCGGCGTGCGGCGCTTCGGCCGTGGTGGATGGTCGGGGGATTGATCGTCATCGCCCTCGGCGTCGGCGGCTGGATCGCCTTCCCCTACGCCAACGCGATCCCCGTGCGCGTCGCCGTCGCGCGCGCGGGAGTCGCGGCGCCGGCACCTGCGGGCACGGTGGTCGACGCCTCCGGCTACGTGGTCGCCCGGACGCAGGCGACGATCTCCGCGAAGGTCGCGGGCAAGATCGTGGAGCTCTCGGTCGAGGAAGGCCAGCACGTCGAGAAGGACCAGATCGTCGCCCGCCTCGACGACACCAACACGCGCGCGGCGCTCCAGCAGGCCGAGGCGCTGGTGGCGCAGGCCGAGGCCAACCTCGCGGCGGCAAAAGTGATGCTCGACGACGCAACGCCGATCTTCCGCCGCTCGCAGGCGGTCTTCGAGAAGGGCGTGATCAGCCGCGAGGCCTACGACAACGCCAAGACCAGCTACGACCGCGCCCGAAACGGCCTCTTTGCCGCGGAGCGGGGCTTGACGGTGGCGCAAGCGGGCGTCCTCGTCGCGCAGCGTAACCAGGACGATACCGTCGTGCGCGCGCCTTTCGCGGGCGTCGTGACCGCGCGGGCGGCGCAGGTGGGCGAGATCGTCTCGCCGGTCTCCGCCGGCGCCGGCTTCACCCGGACCGGGATCGTCACCATCGTCGACATGGACTCTCTCGAGGCCGAGGTCGACGTCAGCGAGCACTTCATCCATCTCGTCCGCCCGGGACAGTCCGCGACCGTCAAGCTCGACGCCTATCCGGATTGGCAGATCCCCGGCGGGACGATCGCCATCATTCCCACGGCAGACCGCTCCAAGGCGACGGTGAAGGTCCGCGTGGGCTTCCTCGAGAAGGACCCGCGCATCATGCCGGATCTCGTCGCGCGGGTGTCGTTCATGGGCGCGGCCCCAGCCGCCGCCGTGGCGTCCGAGCCGGGCGTCATCGTGCCGCCAGAGGCCGTGCGGACCGCGGGCGACACCAGCATCGTCTTCGTCATTCGCGGCGACAGGGTGGAGCGGCGGGTCGTGCGCCTGGGCGCGCGCACGGCCGAGGGCCAGACCATCCTCTCGGGGATGGCGCCGGGCGAGCGCATCGCCGTCGACGGCTCCGGCAGGCTCGCGGAAGGCTCGACCATCCGGGTCGAGAACTGAGCCGGGCGAAGGGCGGGAACAGCGCATGAGCGAGGTCGTCGCGCTCCGCCACGTCACCAAGCGCTACCGGCGCGGCAAGACGACGGTCGAGGTCATCCACGGGCTCGATCTCGGGATCGAGGCGGGCGAGTTCCTCGCGCTGATGGGGCCGTCCGGCTCCGGCAAGACCACGCTCCTCAATCTCATCGGCGGCCTCGACCGGCCCAACGAGGGCGAGGTGATCGTCGCAGGCGAGCGGATCGACCGGCTCCCCGGCGGCGACCTCGCGAAGTGGCGCGCCCGCCACGTGGGCTTCATCTTCCAGCTCTACAACCTCATGCCGATGCTCTCGGCCGAGAGGAACGTGGAGCTGCCGCTGCTGCTCACGCATCTGACGCGGGCGCAGCGCCGGGCCCATGTGCAGACCGTGCTCGAGCTCGTCGGTCTCGGCCATCGCGGCCAGCACCGCCCGGCGGAGCTCTCGGGTGGCGAGCAGCAGCGCGTTGCGATCGCGCGCGCCCTCGTGGGCGATCCCACGCTCATCGTCTGCGACGAGCCCACGGGCGATCTCGACCGCGAGACCGCCGGCGAGATCCTCTCCCTGCTGCAGATCCTCAATCGCGAGCAGAAGAAGACCATCATCATGGTCACCCACGATCCCGAGGCGGCGAAATACGCCTCGCGGCGGCTCCATCTCGACAAGGGGCTGCTCGTCGACGGGCACGGCTCCACGGCGGCATGAAGTTCCTCCCCTTGATCTGGGCGGGCCTCTGGCGCAAGCGCGCGCGGACGCTCTTCACCTTGCTCTCGATCGCGACCGCGCTGCTGCTGTTCGGGCTCATGCAGGGGGTGAGCGCGACCTTCGATCGCGTGGTCGAGCAGGCAAACCTCAATCGCCTCCACGTCCGCAGCCGCGTCACCGTGACGGCGCCGCTTCCCATCGCCGACCTCGCGCAGATCGAGCGCGTCCCCGGCGTGACGGGCGTCCTCTATTACAGCCAGTTCGGCGCCTATTATCGGGACCCCAAGAACTCCTTCGTCGCCATCGCCGCCGATCCCGCGCGCGCCGTCGACATCTACCGCGAGCTCGTCATGCCGGAGAGCCAGCTCGAGGCGCTGAAGCGGACGCGCACCGGCGCCGCCGTGGGCGCGAAGCTCGCGCAGCGCTACGGCTGGCGCATCGGCGACCGGATACCTCTGCAGTCCTCGGTCGCGAAGCGCGATGGCACCAAGGACTGGGTCGTCGACGTCGTCGGGATCTACGACGATCCCGTGCTCGGAGATCTCGATCTCCTGACCTCCGCCATCTTCCTCAATTATCCGTTCTTCGACGAGG
Source organism: Allostellaceae bacterium (assembly GCA_035541215.1). GTDB lineage: Bacteria > Pseudomonadota > Alphaproteobacteria > ATCC43930 > CGMCC-115725 > DASZHJ01. The sequence continues at coordinate 29,095 of DATKNV010000063.1, forward strand.
CGCGCGTCCTCGACCGCGGCATGGTCGACGGTTTCGTCGTGCGCATCGCAAATCCCGAGCAAGCCGCGGCCGTCAGTGCCTCGATCGACAGCCTCTTCGCCAATTCCCCCGGCGAGACCGAGACCCGCTCGGAGCGCGAATACGCGGAGTCCCGCTTGCGGCAGGTCGGCGACATCAACCTCTTCGTCGAGGCGATCATGGGCGCCGTGTTCTTCACGCTGCTGCTCCTCACGGGCAACACGATGATGCAGTCGGTGCGCGAGCGCATCCCCGAGTTCGCGGTCCTCAAAACGCTGGGCTTCACCGACGGCGGCCTTTTCGCGCTGGTGATGGCGGAATCGGCGCTCCTTTCCCTCGCCGCCGCGGCGCTGGGCATGGCGGCCGCTGCGGGGACCTATCCGCAGCTCGCGCTCATCAACGGCGCCCGCACGGCGATGCCGCCCATCGTGATCGCCTGGGGGATCGCCGCGGCGCTCGTCCTGGCGCTCGCCTCGGGGCTGCCGCCGGCTTGGCGGGTGAAGCGGCTCGAGGTCGTCGACGCCTTGGCGGGACGATGAGCGCCTTCCGCGAGGCGGCCGCGATCACGGCGTTGAACCTGCGGAACGTGCCGAGCCGCCTCGGCATGTCCCTGGTGATCGTCGTCGGTATTGCCGGCGTGGTCGGCGTCCTCATCAGCCTGCTCGCGATGGCCGGCGGTCTCGCCAGCACCGTCGCCAACACGGGCCGGCCCGACCGCGCGATCGTGCTGCACAGCGGCAGCGTCTCCGAGCTCGCGAGCGCGCTCTCGCGCGAGGACGTGCTCGCGATCCTGGACGCGCCGGGAATGAGGCGCGGGCCCGACGGAAAGCCCGTCGCCTCGGCCGAGGCGGTGACCGTGATCGAGATGACGAAGGCGGGCGATGGCACGCCCGCCAACGTGACCCTGCGCGGCGTCGGGGCCGGGAACGCCGCGCTCAGGCCCGAGGCCCGGATCGTCGCGGGGCGGATGCTGCGGCCGGCACTCCGCGAGCTCGTGGTGGGGAAGGCCGCGCAATCCCAGTTCCGCGGCCTCGCGCCCGGCAGCCGCATCAAGCTCCGCGGCGCCGACTGGACGGTGGTCGGGGTCTTCGAGACCGGCGATGCGCAGGAGTCGGAGATCTGGGGCGACGCCGAGACCCTGCTTTCCGCCTATGGCAGAAGCATCTTCCAGGACGTGACCGTGCAGCTCGAGGGGCCAGACGCCTTCGACCGCTTCAAGGCGGCGCTCACCGCGAACCCACGGCTTGCCGTCGACGTCCAGCGCGAGCCCGACTACTACGAGGCGCAGACGAGGATCTTCGCGGACACGATGTTCTACATCGGCTACCTCGTGGGCGCGATCATGACGGTGGGCGCGATCTTCGCCGCGCTCAATACGATGTATTCCGCGGTGAGCGCGCGCACCGTGGAGATCGCGACCCTGCGCGCGATCGGCTTCGGCGCGGGCGCCGTGGTCTCCTCCGTCTTCGCGGAGGCGCTGCTGCTGTCGCTCGCGGGTGCCGTCGTCTCGGCGGCGCTCGCCTGGCTCGTCTTCAACGGCCACGTCGTCAGCATTTCCGGGGCGGGTCACGCCCAGCTCATCTTCCCGATCGCGGTCACGCCGGGCCTCGTCGCGCGCGGCATCGTCTGGGGCTGCGTCATCGGCCTCCTCGGCGGGCTCGCCCCCGCGATCCGCGCCGCGAGGCTGCCCGTCGCGACGGTGCTGCGCGCGCTTTAGGGACTGTGGCGGTCCCCGCGATTTCCGCTAGGATTTCCAGGGCGACAGGGACATCGAGAGGGGGAGGGGCCGGATGACTGCCGATTTCAGGAATCGCCGCGTGGTGATCACCGGGGCGGCCGGCGTCTACGGCCGCCAGCTCTCCCGCGCCTTCGCCGCGGCGGGCGCGAGCTTGTGCCTCTCGGATATGCGCAGCGATGCGCTGACGGAGCTCGCGGGCTCGCTAGCGCTGCCGCGGGAGCGGCTTCTCACGCACGCGACCGATCTCACCGAGGACGCCTCGATCGCCGATCTCATTGCCACCGTCACCGCGCGCTGGCGCGCGCCGGACGTCGTCGTGAACAATGCCGGGATATATCCCTTCGGCGGTTTGCTCGAGATCGACGCCGACTTCTGGGACCGCGTCATGGCGACGAATTTGCGGGCGCCGTTCCTCCTCATGCAGGGCTTCGCCAAGGCGATGATCGCCGCGGGCGTCAAGGGCTCCTTCGTCAACGTGAGCTCGGGCGCCGCCGCTATCCTGCGGACGAACGGGGTGCCCTATTGCGTCTCCAAGCGCGGCCTCGAATGGCTCTCGAAGGGCTTCGCGCTCGACCTCGCGCGGGACGGCATCCGCGTCAACATCGTGCGCCCCGGCTTTGCCGAGGGAAGCGCCCTCGTGGAATTCCCGCCCAACTATGCCGAGACGATGGCCGCGGCCAATCCGATGGGACGCGTCTCCGGGCCCGAGGACCTCGCGGAGGCCGTGATGTTCCTCGCCTCGGATGCCGCGGGCTACGTCACCGGCGAGTTCATTTCCGTCGATGGCGGCAGCTCGATCCCGCGCCGCGCGGGCAGCGCCACCGAAGCAAAGCGCCGGCGCGACTGAGGAGGAACTGCGCATGAGCGAGGATCGCAAAGGAGTCGCCATCGTCACCGGCGGAGCGCGGGGCATCGGCCGCGGCTGCGCCCATGCGCTCGCCGAGCGCGGCTTCGACGTCGCCCTCGTCGATCTCCTGGCGCCGGAGATGGAGCGCACCGCCGGCGAGATCCGCGCCAAGGGCCGCCGCGCGCTCGCTTACGAGGCCGACGTCTCGCGCTTCGACCTCGCGCAGAAGATCGCCGATGCCGTCGCGGCCGAATGGGGCCGGATCGACGTTCTCGTCAACAACGCGGGCCGCTCGATGCCGAAGGGTCTCCTGGAGATCACCGAGGCGGAATGGGATCGCACCATCGAGATCAACTTGAAGAGCTGCTTCAATTGGTGCCGGGCGGTCGCGCCTGCCATGCTCGCGCAGAAGGGCGGGCGCATCGTCAGCATGTCCTCGCTCAATGCCCATACCGGCGGCGTCACCAGCGCCGTGAGCAAATTCGCCTATGCCGCCGCGAAGGCCGGCATTCTCGGGCTCACGCGCGCGCTCGCGAAGGAGCTGGGGCCGCACATCGCCATCAACGCGATCTGCCCCGGCGTGATCAAGACCGAGCTCAGCAACCGCATGATCGAGGCCCGCGAGAGCGAGCTCGTGAAGGGGATCGCGCTCGGCCGCGTCGGCGGCCCCAGGGACGTGGCCGAGCTCGTCGCCTTCCTCGCGACCGTCGAGCCCAATTTCATCACGGGCCAGGATTTCATCATCGACGGCTTCCAGTGGATCGCCTGAGGAGCCCTTGTTGAGGCCGCGGATTGGGCGCAAGATCGCGGCTCCAGTGACGGCGAGGCTCACGCGACTTTTCGGAGGTTGGAAGACGAGCTCCAAAAACGAATCCTAGGGGGAAACCATGGTTGCAACGACCCAGCAAACTGGCCCAGCGACGACGATGTCGGCAAGGCAAGCCGTGGCTGCGGCGGTCATCGGCAATGTCCTGGAATGGTACGACTTCGCGGTTTACGCCTTCGTCGCGGGGATCATAGGAAAAAATTTCTTCCCCAGCGGCGACAGGGTCAGGGAGCTCCTGGCAACCTTCGCCGTCTTCGGTGTCGGGTTTCTCGCCCGCCCCCTCGGCGGCATCGTCATCGGCCGGATCGGCGACGTGAAGGGGCGCAAGTTCGCGCTCCTCCTGACGATCTTTCTCATGGTGACCGGGACCGTCCTCATCGGCATCGCTCCGACTTATGCGACGATCGGGGTCGCCGCCCCGCTTCTCATTCTCATTGCGCGGCTGATGCAGGGCTTCTCCGCCGGCGGCGAATGGGGAGGATCGACGGCCTTCATCGTGGAATGGGCGCCCGAGGGTCAACGCGGCCTCTATGGCAGCTTCCAGCAGTGCAGCGTCTCCGCGGGGCTTCTCCTGGGCTCGCTGGTCGCCGCGCTCGCCAACACGCTCTTGAGCGCTGAAAGCATGGAGAGCTGGGGCTGGCGCGTCCCCTTCCTGCTCGGCGGATTGCTCGGTCCCGTGGGCCTCTACATGCGGCGCAACATGGAAGAGACGCCCGCCTACCGGCGCGAAAGGCAGGCACCCTCCGCGCCGCGGCCCGGCGATCCCGCGCCCTTCTGGCTCTCGGCCCGCGCCTTCGGATTCACGATCGTCTGGACGGTGATCTTCTACATCTTCCTCTCGTACATGCCGACTTTCACCAAGACCTATGCCAACCTGAGTAGTGCGCAGTCGCTATGGTCGAATTCCATCGGATTGATCGTGCTCGTCGTCGCGATCCCGGTGATGGGCATGATTTCCGACCGGATCGGCCGCCAGCCTCTGCTCCTGGCCTGCTGCGTCGCGTTCGTCGTTCTGCCTTACCCGGTCTTCATGCTGCTGCTCTCGGGGCCGTCCTTCGCGACGGTGATCGCGATCCAGATTCTCATCGGTCTCGTGATATCCCTCTACTCCGGGGCCGGGCCCGCGGCGATCTCGGAGATCTTTCCGACCAGCAGCCGCTCGACATGGATGACGACGGGCTACGCATTGTCGGTCGCCATCTTCGGCGGATTTGCGCCCTATATCGCGACGTGGCTCATCGATCAAACCGGCGTGAAGTTCGCGCCCGTCTTCTACGTGATCGCGGCGGCGGCGATTTCTCTCGTCGTCAACTACAGGCTGGCCGAGACGGCGCATCATCCGCTGCGCTGAGCGGTCGAATCATGGAGGCATAGATGGACGACCAGGCTCCCGCGCTCCAGCCCTGGCAGTGGCCGGAGGAGCATTGGCGGAAGCTCGTGAACCGCGTGCGCGCGGGGCGGAGCTTCCGTCCCCGCGGCTGGAAGGACGGGGCGCGCTGCGCCGTCGCCCTCTCCTTCGATTCCGACCACGAGACGAACGAGCTCCGCGACGGCGGCAAGTCGATCGGCCGGCTCTGCTGGGGGCAATACGGGAATCGCGTGGGCGTGCCGCGCATCCTGGCGCTCCTCGCGAAGCACGGCATCAAGGCGACCTTCTATGTGCCCGCGGTCGCGGCGCTCATTCATCCGGAGGAGCAGCGCCGCGTCGTCGCGGAGGGCCACGAGATCGGCATCCACGGCTGGATCCACGAGCTCAACTCCGTACTGCCGCACGAGGCCGAGCGCGACCTCATGCTGCGCTCGGCGGAGACGCTCGAGAAGATCACGGGCGTGCGCCCGGTGGGCCTTCGCACGCCTTCCTGGGATTTCAGCCCGAGCACGCTCGCGATCGAGAAGGAGATGGGCCTCCTCTACGACAGCTCCCTCATGGCGGACGAGGACTGCTACGAGCTCCTGCTCGACGGCGCTCCCACGGGGATCGTCGAGCTGCCGGTCGAATGGGTGCGCGACGACGCCGTCTATTTCATGATGCACCGCTTCCAATCGCTCCGGCCCTATACGCCGCCCAACGACGTCCTCGACATCTTCCGCCGCGAATTCGATGCGGCCTGGGAGGAGGGCGGCATCTTCCAGCTCACCATGCATCCGCACATCATCGGCTACCGCTCGCGCATCTGGATCGTCGACGAGCTGATCCGCCACGCGAAGGCCCGCGGCAAGGTCTGGTTCGCGACGCATGCGGAGGTCGCGGCCTGGGCCAAGGCCCATGCCGGGTGAGTCCGAACGGCTGAAGCATGCTCGATGACCTGAAGGCGCGGAACCGCGCCTGGGCGCAGCGCAAGGTCGCGGCCGATCCCGATTTCTTCCGGCGCCTCGAGCGCCAGCAGGCGCCGCAATATCTCTGGATCGGCTGCTCCGACAGCCGGGTCCCCGCCAACGAGATCGTCGGCCTCGATCCCGGCGAGCTCTTCGTCCACCGTAACGTCGCCAATCTGGCGCCGCCGCAGGACGCGAACTATCTCTCCGTGCTGCAGTTTGCGGTCGACGTGCTGAAGGTGCGGGACATCATGCTGGTCGGACATTACGGCTGCGGCGGCGTGAGCGCCGCCGTCGACGGCCGGCGCCGCGGCCTCGTCGACCACTGGCTGCACCCGATCCGGGAGGTCTACGACGTGCACCGCGCGGAGCTGGAGGCGATCGCGGATCGGAAAGCCCGTCTCGACCGTCTCTGCGAGCTCAACGTCATCCGGCAGGTGAGGAACGTCGCCTCCGACGTCTTCGTCCAGGAGGCCTGGTCGCGGCAGCAGGAGCTTTACATCCACGGCTGGATCTATTCGATCGCCAATGGCCTGGTGCAGGACCTCGACGTGACGGTGGGACCGCCGAAGACGCGCGATGGCTAGATGTGAGCTTTCGAGGGTTCGTCGATCCGGTCCCAGCGAGGAAGCCGACGTTGTTGACGCTTCCCCGTTTTCGAGGGGCCTTGCGGTAAATGGTTGCGCGGCAAAGCAAATGACGATCCCATGATGTCCGAAGAGCGCCGGGCCGAGCCCGATCCAATGGGTGGCGCCAGACGGTGCGACTCGTGAAGGCTTTGCTGCAAAGTCATGGGCATCGCGGCGATCGGAAAGCCGGCGGGCAAGTGGTGCGGTCACTGCGCAATCGGACAGGCTGCAATATCTACGACTCGCGGCCGGCCGGCTGCCGGAAGTTTCTCTGCACCTTCCTGATGGATGACCGGCTGCCCGAGGACTGGCGGCCCTCGAAATCCAAGATCGTCCTCGTCATCGAGAACGATGGCTACCGGCGCGTCGCTCACCTCGACCCGGACCGGCCCGCCGCGCCGTGCGGAAAATCGCGCATCGCTCTTTCGCCAGGGCGCGATTGGCGACTGGGCCGCTTCGACGACGCGGCCCATGTTCACGTTATCGAGAAGGCCGGTCCGCTCATGCGCCGATTCGGCTATCTCTGATCCGCCGAAGAGTCGGGCCGTCGAGACGCGTCCGCGTATTGGATTGCCATGCGCTTGACGGCGACGCGGTCGATCTTGCCGTTGGGTGTGCGCGGCAGTGCCTTCGCATAGATGATGTGGCTAGGTCGCTTGGGAGGCGGCAGGTGGTGCCTCAGATGCGCGGCGATCGCCTCGTGCTCGGGTGCGCCGCGGGTCACGACCAGGGCCACGACTTCCTCGCGACCGTCGTGCGCGGGCCTGCCGATCACGGCTGCCTCCATGACGGAAGCATGCGCCGTCAGGACTGCCTCGACCTCGTTGGGCAGGAACTCGACGCCGTCGCGGGCAATGAGGTCGGAGCTGCGTCCGCGGAGATAGAGATAGCCGGCCTCGTCGAGGCTCGCGAGATCGCCGGGGTAATACCAGCCCTCGCGAAAGCCCTCCTCCCGCGTGCCGTCGCTCTCGACCAGATAGGCCGTCGACGACGTCGGGCTGCGGCAGCGGAGGTGGCCGACCGTGCCGGGGGGCTGCGGCCGGCCGCGCCTATCGACGATCTCAACCTGCATGCCTTCCCTTACCCGCCCGACGCTTTCAGCGTGCGCCGCGATCTCGTGGGGACGAAGCAGGCTGATCCAACCCGAGGCGCTACTGCCGTAGACGTCGAAGAAATTGGGCGTGACGCGCTCGATCATGGCGCGCTTTTCCGCGGCGAAGAGCGGCAGCCCGGCGGAGAAGATCGCGCGCAAGCGCGGAAGCAAGTGGCCTCTGCCGCGCGCGAAGGCCAGGAAGGCGCGGCACATCCCGGGCGTCGCAAAAAGCACGGCGTCGTCCCAGGAACGGATCGCGCGAATCAAATCCGACGGCCACTGCAATTCCGGGACGAGAACCAAGGGCCCACCGGAAAGCATCGTGTAGACCGCGTGATATTGGAACGCCGAGAAGCTCATGCTCGCGAGCAGCAGCGCCGTCCCCGGCCGCTCCGGCGAGTAGACCTGGGCGTCCCGCAAGCCCGTTTGCATGATGCGAAATCGCGTCAGGAGCTGACGATGCGTGGTGGCGACGCCTTTGGGAACGCCGGTGCTCCCGGAGGACAGGCCCAGGAGGTAGTCCTCGCGCTCGGGATCGTCGTGGCGCCAATCGCCGCTGCGCTCCGCAATCATGACGCGCCAGCCCGCGTCGACCCAGACCGTGCGTTGGCTCGCGTGTGCGCGCGCGTCCGGTTCCTCGAAAAGCAGCCGAAAGCCGAATTTCTCCGCCAGCGCGTCGCGCTCGGCTTCCGTGGCGTGCGGCGAGATCTCGGCTGGCACCGCGCCCACGCGCATCAGTCCGTAAAAGAGAATGAGGTGATCGGCGCTGTTGGCGAGCGCGATGCCCACGCGGTCGCCGGGACCCACTCCGAGATCGCGTAGGTGGAGGCTGGCCTTGCCTACGAGCGAGGCGAATTCGGCATAGGACAGCCGCCGGTCGTTCTCGATCAGCGCCGGCGCGTCGGGACGCTCAGCCGCGTAATGAAAGATCGCATCGCTCAGGTTCCGCCAGCGCGGCGTGATCGCGCTCCGGCCGCCGCCGGCCGCCCCGGCCGCTGCAATTCCGCTCATTGCGCCGCCGGCATCGAGCCGGCCGGGGCGTGTGGGCGCTCCTTGGCGCGGTGAAAGATGGTGTCAGTGGAGTCGGACCAAGACGGCTTCATTGCGATGCCCTGCCCGGGCGGCCTCGCGCGTGTCGAAACGATCGCTCCGATGACGGAGCGACGGAAGAGGAGCTAACGGGAAAGGCCGTCGCCGTGCAAGGGAGGCGCGGGCAAGACGCGCGTGCGGAGGCTATAGAAAGCGCCTGCTCGTGTTCCCCAAAAAAGTGATGGCACCGGAAGCTCGCCGGCCGGCCGGTTGCTCGCTTGCCGCCGACCGTCATTCGACCGTGCGAAGGAGGTCGTCGATCAAATTCCCGAAGCTCGGCCTGAGCGGATTTCCTTATGCGTGCGCCGCCTTCAAACGCAGACCCCGATCGGCAACGCCGGCCGATCGGCATCCAACACGCTCGTCGCATCGAGGTCGAGCGCATTGATCGAAGCGGACGCATGCGCCTCTGGTTGGAAAAGGGGGTATCTGCTATCTGCTCGCCAACCTCATGCAGATGCGAGTTCGCCCGTCGCCAACGTCCGGGATTGATGGCTTAATAGGGCTAGGCACTGGAAGATAAGGATCATTGTGCGAGCTGAAGGCATGGTCCCTTGAATCGGTGGCTGGCCAATCCCATATTGGTCCGGTCAATCCCTTTGGGTCGGCCTCGTCACTCAGCTCTCTACGGAGCCCGACCCGGTCCCATCCAAGTCAAAAATTGACCCGTGGCGCATTCGCGCCGCGGCATTTCCTACGTGGAGGGGCATTATGTCCATCGGTACAGTCAAGTGGTTCAACCCGACCAAGGGTTATGGCTTCATTCAGCCGGAGGACGGCTCGAAGGACGTCTTCGTTCATGTCTCGGCGGTGGAGCGGTCCGGCATGGGCTCGCTGCATGAGGGCCAGAGGGTCAGCTTCGACCTCGAGCGCGGCCAGCAGGGCAAGACCTCGGCGGTCAACCTGAAGTCCGCTTGATCTCGACGGGGCCGCCTCGGCGGCCCCGTTTCTTTCATCCGGGAGGCATCCGCATGACAAAGGAAGACCTCCTCGAACTCGACGGCACGGTACTCGAGTGTCTGCCCGATTCCCGCTTTCGCGTACGATTGGACAATGGGCACGAAACCCTCGCCTACAGCTCCGGTCGATTGAAAAAGCACCGCATACGTATTCTCGCGGGCGATCGCGTCACGATGGAGATGACGCCTTATGACCTCAGCAAGGGCCGCATCTGCTCGCGCGAAAAGGACGTGCGCGCCATCGCGCCGGGCCAGCACAGGAAGCGCTTCAATCGGGCCAGATGACGGTGCGGTGCCTTCCAGCGTGGCGCGGCCTCGGATGAATCCGCCGCCGGCTGAAAGCGGCATCACTACCGTTCGGACGCTTGCCCCGGTCGCGCGCTTGGCATCGGAAAGCGGACTATCGCTGTTTCTCCGCGAGATTCGTCAATTCCCGATGCTCGCGCCGGAAACGGAATACGCGCTTGCCCGGCGCTGGCGCCGGCACGGCGATATAGAGGCGGCGCACCAGCTCGTCACCAGCCACCTCCGCCTCGTCGCCAAGATGGCGTTGGGCTATCGTGGTTATGGCTTGCCGCTCCCGGACCTGATCTCGGAAGGGAGTGTAGGCCTCATGCAGGCGGTGAAGCGATTCGATCCCGAGCGCGGTTTTCGCCTCGCGACTTATGCCATGTGGTGGATCCGCGCGTCGATCCAGGAATATGTGCTGCGTTCGTGGTCGCTGGTAAAGATGGGCACTACTGCGGCCCAGAAGAAGCTGTTCTTCAGCCTCCGCAGGATAAAGGGCCGCTTGAAGGCGATCGACGACGGCGACCTACGGCCGGAAACCGTCCGGACGATCGCGCGGGAGCTCGCCGTTCCCGAAGCCGATATCGTCGAGATGAACCGTCGCCTCGCCGCTCACGACAGCTCGCTCAATAATACATTCGCCGAGGATGGCACGAGCGAATGGATCGACCAGCTTGCGGACGAGCGGGCGCAACCCGATACCGTAGTAGCCGATGCCCAGGAGCTCGGTCTGCGCCGGGATTTGTTGAACGGCGCCATGGCGAAGCTCAGTGTGCGCGAGCGCGGCATTCTCGCTGCGCGCCGCCTCGACGATCCCCCGCAGACGCTGGAGCAGCTCGGGGCGACCTATGGGGTCTCCCGGGAACGGATCCGCCAGATCGAGGAGCGTGCCTACGCAAAAGTGCTGCAGGGCATCAAGACCGCCATCTCCGACCGCGGACTGGTCATGCAATGAGCGCGAGCCGCGAGGCCGCCGCCATTTTCATTGCCCGCCCGGCACCAAGCCCCTATTATTGGGTCGGAGACGCGTTCTCGAGACCGCTGACGCAGCTTGGCTTCAGTCGAACGCGGATGCACGCTTCCGATACGATCGACAACTGAGCCGGCGCCGCGGCGTCGCAGTGCGCAGCCGCTCGCGCCTATCGGACCGGTCAAATCGCTCGGTCTGCCGAATGCCTCCGGCGTCACCTCGTCGGAAAACAACCGCGCGGGTCGTGAGATCCGACAGATCGAACTCCATCCGGGGTGCAACAGCCTCATGCAAGTATTCGTACGCGACAACGACATCAACAGCGCTCTCCGTGTGCTCAAGAAAAAGATGCAGCGCGAGGGCACGTTCCGAGAAATGAAACGCCGGCGATCCTATGAGAAACCTTCGGAGCGCCGGGCGCGCGAGAAGGCGGAGGCCGTGCGGCGCCAGCGCAAGGCCCTGCGCAAACGAATGGAGCGCGAGGGCTACTAGCCGGATCGAACCGCCGTCCCGGCCGTGCCGAACCCGACGCCGAAACGACAAGAGGAGTTGATCGACGATGCGAATTTCAGAACGAGATCTCGAAGCTCGGCGCAGGGCGCAATCGCTGTGGGACGCTCAAAAGAAGCAGAGCGAGAAGATGCTCGAAGAGCGCGAGAAGGTGCGTCAGGCGGATGCGGCCAAAGTGGAGCGTCTCCGCGCGCT
>DATKNV010000064.1:0-24705 GCA_035541215.1 Allostellaceae bacterium
TAGGTCACGGTTGCGTTTGATTCAGATCAAAGCGGTCGCCAGCAAAGCGGGCATAGTTGCCGCGTGATCTGGAGACGAGGACTCCCCTCCCGGACAGCCCTCCGGATCACTAGCTCAGAGACGCAATCCAGTCGTCCGAGCTAGATGGAGGCATAGACCGGCTCGGGACCAATCCCCATACGAGCCGGAAGATGACAAGAGCCCCACCCGCGCATGGGTGGGGTTTTTGTTATCAAAAGCGAAGGCCCCGCTCCCGGGTGGACGTGAGCGGGGCCTTCTGTCACCACGTGGAGCGCGCGACACACCGCTGCCAGGAGAAGTAGCGGGCCGCGCGACCACAACCTTAGAGGGCGAGCGTTAAGTCGGTGTTAAGGGCCCGGGCATCGGCGCGGGTGCCGCCGCCTTTGCGCGCTCGCGGCGGCATGCTATTGCCTAGCCGGGAGGGGCGGCGATGAACTGGCGCCGGGGCTTATTTCGACTTTGGATCATCTTCTCGATCATTTGGATCGGCTACGCAGGCTGGGATTTTTCGGAATCGTGTACCCGTAATGCCTCAGGCGAACTTTACTGCCCGACAGGGTATAGCGATTGGATTCAGCAGCTTCAGTATTTCGGTCTAGCCGCATACGCTCGGCTCGCACTTCGCCTGTTCGGCGTGCCAATGGTCTTGCTAATCGTCGGGTTGGCTGCTTGGTGGATCATGATCGGATTTCGGCGCCGTTAGGATTAGGACACCGAGTAGATAGCTGTGGGCCGCAACCAATTGCCACAGGGGCAAAATAGAGATCGCCGAGCACTTAGACGACGGGCACCGCGGAATGAAAATTGCGCCAGCCATCATCGTGCTTTTAATAGCGGGCGTGCTTGTGCTCGGCTGGCAGCTACGCCAGGAAATCGATGCCAACCGGAAGCTCACCGCGCAGGTCGCGGAGCGCCAGGCGGCGGACGCATCGAAGCGGCAGAACTTCGAGCTTCAGGCGAAGTGTGGCGAGCGGGCGCAGACCGTGTTTCATCAATTGGGCTACAAGGAGAACGGCGCGACGGACCACACCACTGCGACCTACCAGAGCCATTACAATCCAAGCATCAACAAATGCCTTATGGTTTTGACGACATACACCATCAACACCGGGACCGACGCAGGCTCAACGGAGAGCCGATTCCTGTTTGACGCCTACGAGAACCGGGAATACGCGGAAATCTTCGTCGCTACCTACGTCACGAACGGGAAAGTCACCAAAATCCCGTCCGGCTGCATACTGAAGCCCACGGCAAGCACCGAGCGGACGTGCCAGTCAGAAGCCGAGTACGAGGCGTTCGTGGCGGGTTATATGGAGTGATGCGCAGCATCGGAATGTGGCTTTACGACAACTGGGCAACCGTGATCACCGCGCTTGTCGCCGTCTACGGCGCAGGGCTCAGCACGGTGACTTTTCGAGCGCAGCGGCGGCGGGACCGGGTGTCCCTCAAGGTGTCTCTAAGCGAGGCTGGCGTGGATGGAATGTTCCAGCCAACGCTCCAGCTCCGGGCGGTAAATGTCGGCCTCAGGCCAATCCATCTAGAGGAAGCGGCAATCATCTTACCGAACGGAGAGGAGCTAATCTGGGGCTCGCGGTTTGCGTCCCACGGCGATCTTCCGTGCACACTCGTTGGGGGCCGTAAATATACCGCGACAGCGATGGTCAATGACGTTTCGCTGGCGCTAATGAAAAAGGAATTAGGCGGGTCCGTAAAACTGAGAGGTCGAATCATTGACGAGACGGGCACGGCGTACACAAGCGAGCCCTTTAGATTCCGGATCAGGGAATGGGTGAGTAAGATTTAAGGCCCAACGACGGCGCGGTATGGATGCAACCCGCACCGTCGCCCGGCCCCGCGCCGCCATCAACACCGGCGCCCCGACTTCAGGTTCCTGGCGGCTGGCTGCATGGCAGGTTCCAGCGCAGACTGAGTTGCTGGTTGTCGCTGCACGAGACGACCGCCTGTAATTGGTAGAGCACGCCGGCGAGCATGTTGCCGACCAATTGCTCGACGGCGACCTTGGCGGCACCGGTCGTCGGACTCGCGACGATAGACGGCGGCCCGAGCACGCGGCTTTGCGGATTGGGGTCGGTACCCGAGACGACGGCGCAGGAGACCGCGACCACGCGATTGACGATCACGCCCGAGGAGAGGCCCGGCGCGAAATCGAAAGTGATCAACTCCTGCTCTTGCGGATCGATGGGGGTGCGGCTGGTCCGCGGCATCGGTCACACCCGCGTACACCCGGCGCGGAGCAGAATGCCGTGGTGCTCGGGGGCTGCGAGAATGATTCCTTCGGCGTCGGCGGTATAACGCCGCCCCTCGGGTGTCGCGAACACGGCGTGCGGGCGCGCCCTGACCTTGACCTTCGGCGGTTCGGGTCTCGGTGAGGGCGGAGGTGCCGACTGTTGTACGGGTGCCTGCCAAGGCTCGACCACGATGCACCCCGAGTTCAGGAGCGCGCCAACGTGATCGGGATCGACATTGGCGATGACGCCGTCTCGGTCCGCTATGTAGCGGCGACCCCCGACCGCGAATTGGGAACAGGGTAGGGCTTTGAGGGTGGGCATTACGGGGCCTCCTGTATGGGCCAGCATCCGGCGTTGATGAGAATTTCGACGTGCTCGGGGGCGACGTTGGCAACGAGACCGGTGGCGTCGCTGCAATAGAGAACACCCTTCGGCGTCTTGAACGATCGGTGGGGCTCCGCGCGTAAGGTCACGGTCTTGACCTCCGGTGGTGCCTTGGGCGCCGCGAGACCAGCCCAGGCAGCAGCGATGCTGGTCGGTATCGGTTTGGACTCAGGCATCTGGATCGCCCCCTTGTTCTCGGCCATGGACTGGAAGTGATCCACCCAGGGCTGGAGGTTCGGACCCTGCAGCAGTTCCGTGAGCGCCCAGCACAGCGCGTCTACCCGATCCGGTGAGTAGCCCGCGGAGGAACGCGAGAAGTCGGGCCCGAAGGCCGCCATCTGATCTTCTAGATTGGGGAAGGCCCCGACGTGGCTGATTTTGCCCTGCTCATAGAGTGCTGCCACGGGCTCCGCGCGGACCACCTTGCCCCGCGATGCCGACACCGCCTTGAAGCTCACGGTCGGATCGACGGTGCGTAGGGTCGCTTCCACCATCTGACCGCCGAAATTGGTTTCGGCGACGATCCGATCCGCGTTGAACCGCTTGTAGGCACCGATTGCCTTACGAGCCCACTCCTCGACGCGATAGCGGCCCGACAGATCGTCGAGGACGAATCCGTGACCGCGTGCGTCGATACCCGCGACGATGATACCGGTCTCATCGTTCCCCGGTTCGGAGCCGCCCGCAGGGTCAATGGCGACGACGACCCGCGCCAGTTCCTCGGGCCTGCTCTCGATGCGGCAGCGCTCCAACTGCTCGCGGTTCCAGAACGCGCCCGGCGTGTCTTCCAGTAGCTCGGCCTCGAGTTCCTGTCGCCCTAGTCTCGTACCTTCGTATCGGCCCATGATCTCCGCGAGAAAGGCGGGGGCGAGGTTTTCGGCGTTCTCGCGGGTGCTACCGCGCCTGACGACCACGTCCTTGCCGTCGCGTTTGAGCAGGTCGCGCAAGAGCCGGACGGGCTTGGGCGTCGTCGTCACGGCAACTCGGGGGTGGCGGCCGAGGCGAAGTGCCAGCATCAAATTGTCCCAGGCCGACGGGTATCGCCACGCACAGAGCTCATCGCACCAGGCGAAGTCGAATTGCGGACCACGCAAGCGTTCGGGTTCGTCGGCCGAAAAGGCATGGGCGACGGCACCGGAAGGCCACGTCAATCTCCGTTTGCTGGGCTCGTATTGCGGGCGATCCCACTTGGGCGCGATTGACAGCAGCCCGCTCTCGCCCTCGATCATCACGTCCCGTGCATCGGCGGCGGTCGGAGCGACAAGGGCGACCCGTTTTGCGGCCCCTGTCTCGACCAGGGTCCGAATCCACTCGGCACCGGCACGGGTCTTGCCGAAACCGCGGCCGGCCAACAACAGCCATATCGTCCAATTGCCCGGTGGTGGACGCTGGGAGGGGCGGCAGATCGCGGTCCAATCTCGTTCGAGGGCATCGGCAATCCGACCGAAGACCTCGCGTGCACCCTGCTCCCCGACGGACTTGTGCAGTCGCACGCGCTCGGTCATGCGGCCCGATCCTGTTCGGGTTCCGCCGCGACCTCGATCATAGGCGGCGATTTTGCCTCCAAATCACGAAACTCGCGGATCACCGCCGCCCTTGCCTCCGGATGCTCCGCCAATACGCGCAGGAGCGTGGACTGAAGATCGGCGAAGGCCGGATGCACGAAGATGTTGGAGATCACCGTCGAGGAGGCGGGTGCCAACTCCCTGGAGATTTTCGCCCGCATGTCGAGCACTCGGAGCATCTCGCGGCTCAGGGGCACGAGTGCCTCGTCGCAACCCGCTTCGAAATTCACAAGCCACCGCGAGGTCAGGCCGCCGTAGAGCGCCATGAGGTTCTCGACGACCGAGGAGGAGTTCTCGGCCAACAACCGACGAAGTTCGTCCTCGGACTTGAACGGGCCGAGCACGACGCTCTTCTTGTACTGGTCGGAGACGTGCTTCAGGTTGTGACGCCGCAGCCCCTCATACTTGACGCCGAACTTCTGCGCGATGGCACGGAGCGAACCTCCGCGGGCACACAGGAACTCGAGGCGATTCCGTTCGGGATGACGGCATACGGCGCACTTCCCGTTCGGCACTCCTGGGCGTTTGCGTCCTCGCGGTCCCATTTCGGGCACCTCTATTGCTCGACTACAGGCGCGCTGGGGTGGCGATATCCCCGAGCGCCACCCATGGTCCTGAAATTCCGACAACGGCACCCAGGCGCGCCCCTAGCGGATGCGGGCGGGGGCTGCCGGGAGTGGGAAGGTGGCGGGCGCCAGGCCTTGGCCCCAGCGCCCGCCGGTCCACCGTCACGATCCGGCGGACGCGCGCGCGTTGACGACGGCGGTCGCAGGACGCGCGCATCGGTGTCACAAGCCCCCTCGACGAACGGCCTCGCGGAACTGCTTGCGCATCTCTGCCTGGGAAGCCGCCGAATGGGTGAGTACCGGATGCGCGGGTACGTGACTACCGCGAGCGATCTCCAACTTGGTAATGCGGTGATCGTGCTCGCCCGCGACGCGACTATGGCTGGCGTGCGCCTTGTCGTGCCCGGCGAGACGGGCGGCGTGTGCAGAGTGCGTGCGCTCGTGGGTGTCATGCTTCATCGCGTGCGAGGCCAACCGCTGCTCATGGGCGTCGAGACGCTTGTGGAGGGCGGCGATGTGATCGGAGAGCGTCTTGATCATCGCGTGCGCGTGTTCGAGCGAGGCGGCATGTTCGTGGTCACTCATGGTCGTCTCCCTCGCCGTCCTCGGTCGAGCCGGGGAGCGGGCGGTGCAAGTTTGCGAAGGCGTCCGCGATGGAATTGAAGCGGCGAGCGGCAGTGCCGTCGGTGCGGAGCGGCGCCTCGGTGGGGTGCGGACCGGCGGGCGGGTTCAAGCCGCTGCCTTGACCGGTGGGCGTGGCGCGGGGCGCGGGCGCCATAGGGTCGTAGCCGTCAGACTTGCGCATCGTGATTCCTTTCATTGCAACAGAGGTGGTGGGTCGAAGATGAAGGTGTCGGCTTGCAGCGGTGGCGGCTCTTCGGTGGAGGTGGCGTTGCGTTCGAGCTTCTCGATGCGCTTCTCAATGCGGTCGAGCTGGTCGCGTAGAGGGCCTTCAGATTTCCGGAGGCCGTCAGGACCAACGCCGTGGATTTCGCGGCGGGTGGCATTCAAATCCGAACGGACCTGCGAGATCATCCCCGCGATGGCTTTCTCGAGGTCCTCGATCTTCTTGCTCATGCACTTTTGGCCTTTCCGTTGCGGATCGTTCGCTTCGCCACCGCGCTTACGTCCCGTAGGATCTGGTCGCGTCGCTCTATGGCGGCACTGAGGGTTGCCTCCTCGGTGGCGGCCTTGCGGACCTTGCATTCGAGCATCGCGGGAGCAGGCGCGACGCCGTACTCGCGTAGCAGATGGAGCATCCGGTCGATGGCCTCGTCGAGGGCACTGATGAGGCCGGTCTGCATTTCGACGTAGGACCTCATGCCGCGCTCTCCGTCGTGGGCGGCGCGCGTGTGTCGATATCGACAGTGGCGGCGGGATCGGCCCGGAGCTTGTCGAGCAACCCCAGGGCCAGGACGCGATGGGCCTCGGCGGTGTCGAGTTCGCATTGTCGGAAGGCTTGCTCATCGAGCAGAGTCCCCTGGCCACCCCTCCACGCGTGAACGGCACCGACAGCGGCAGCGGTGCGCTTATTCAGCAAGGCGGAGTGCTCGATGCCCTTCACGAGCCCGATCAGTGCGGCCACCCGCAACTTTGCAGCGCGAAGGCGATCCGCGAGGGCATTGACCTCCTCGACCAGAACCGCGTCGATCAGGGCGGGCGTCTCCCGGTTAAGCCCGAACAATTTCTCTTCCTCGACGCGGAATGCTGGGTCCGAACCGGCAGCACGACGCTGCGCAACGTCATGCGCCTGGGTGGCGCTGGCAAGTTCTGCCAACGCCTCTGCGCGCTGCTCCGACAGCGGCGGCGGCAACGCACCACGAGGCTCCCGCATCCATTCGTCAAGCTGACGCCGCTCTAGGGTCGCGATGTCGTCTAACGCTTGCTCCGCCTGCTTCAGGCGTTGCTCTGTGGCCTGGGCCTCGCGTACAGGAGCGCCCATCACGCGGAGCTTCTCTAGCTGCTCGCCCTGACGGCGGTAATGCTGGCGTAGGGCTTCGCGTGCAGGGGAAAGCGGTGGCGATGGCTCCGGGGGGCTGTCATCCGCGAACAGGGGCACAAGCCTCATGATTCGACCTCTATACGCCGTTGCGAATACTGTCATTCCGCAGTGTTACGACACGGCATATGTTAGAGACATTTGACGAAATCGCCAAACCTGCACATTTTAAGCTGGCATTACTGGTGGTTAGTGGTTTTTGTCTGCGTATATAAACGCACTGATAGTGCGTTATACTGGGGTTCGGGGGTATAGATTCGGACTGATGCTGGTGCGTTGGCTTGGGGGTGATCGCTACCGGTTTGCGGGACTGCCGCGTATAGATCTCAATCCATGCCGGCTCTGACCACCCGATACGCACACATGATCTCCCGATCCGTCGGACGCCACCCGTATGTGTCGCGCCACAATTCGAGCGCGGTGATCAGCAGTTCGGGATTGCAGCCGCGAGCCAGCAGCCGATCCCACTGCTCCCTGATCCCACGCTCCGATATCTGCTCCTGAGTTCGTTTCCCGGCCGCTTTCATTCCGCTCTCCGTCAGTGTGGTCAATCACACATACTCTGGATCGGGAGTACCGGGATTGAGTTCCAGGTCGCGCTTGTACTGCGGATCGTAGTCGTCCTCGGTTAGCAGCTTCTCCAGATCGCGCTCGGTCGGCTGCACGTCGTGCTCCTTCCGCCATTCCTTGGTGGCCCGCATCAGGGCTGCATGGCGGTAGCGCTCGCGGAAGTCTCCGTACATCTCTCGGAGCTTCTTCTCGATCTCCCGCTTCGAGAGTTTTCGCCAACGGTGACAGGGGTCCATCGCCAGCATCAGGGCCACCCAACGACTCAACATACGCTCGGCTTCTTCTTGGCCGTCCTTCTCGATCTCCTCTTGCAGGGCCTTGCGGGTGGCGTCTTTTGCCTTCTGCCTCGTCTCCCGTCTGATCGTGTCGCAACAGTCTGCGACGGCGTCGACAGTCGGGAACCAGGCAAACTCTCCTGACTGCTTCCATTCAAACTCGGCATCCTTCGCCAGCCGACTGGCAGCCTTCAGGATCTCCTCGTCCGCGTACTCGTTTTCGTGGCGCCGCAATTTCTTCACCTGCGATCGCAACACGGCATCCAAGTTCTCGAACCTCTTCAGGGATGCAGGGTTCCAGAAGCTGCCACTCAGGAGGCGCTGCTTATACTGGGGGAACAACTCGTCCCCTCCCCCATGCTTCTCCTGTGCATTTCCGAAGGAAGATCGAGGAGGCGGCTCTGCCGCCTCCTCCGCACGCGCGAAGCGCGTGCGAGACGGACTCCGATCGGTTGGAGGTGGGTTCTGGATTTCTTTCTCTGGGTGGATAGGGGGGTTGTCCAGTGATTTCACTGGACGTGGTGCAGTGATATCACGGGACTTGGCCGAGGGAATCACTGGACATGGTGTCGTGAAATCACTGGACATGAGGCCCTGAACTTGGCGTAGGTCGTGCAGTGAAATCACATGACGTGGCAGCCGTTCGTCAGGCCATTTGTCGAAGCAAGACTTCGTAAGTTTCTGCTCCGCCTTTACCCTCCACGGCTCACAGCATCTGTACGGCACCCCACGCCCTCTGATCGGGATGCCGTGCTTGCTCAGGTTGGCCACTTCTACCTTCGTCAACGGCTCGATCACTCCACGAGACGCCAGTTCTTTCAGGGCATCGGCCGCCGTATGCTCATGCCGACCGCGATTGGCGGCGAGTGTTCGGGCACTCACCCAGAACGCCAGGGCGCCGAATAGATGGAAAGCACCGGCGTTGGCGTAGTGACGGACTGCGAAGGAACCATAGCCTGCGGCGGCCTTTGCCTTCCTTAGCGACGGCGACCCTTCTAACGCTCGTTCCCAGCAACTCTTGGCGACCGCGAAACTCAATCGCTCCTCATCGCTATACTCGTGCCTGCCGCGGGTCTTGCGGCTCTCGGTGGCGGTGTCTACATTGTGCTCGATCACATTGCGTTCCTTTCAGCATGTGGTTACCTCCTAATCGGCGCTCCGGCCCATACCGGGGCGCCTCTTTGTTTGAATCATACTGAGCGGCCTCGCGTATTGGGCTTGCGAGGGAGAAACGATGCATGAGAGGCGATGCGGACTAGTTCGGTTTGAGCCTTGCATCCGCCTCTTCCCTCAACGTCTGTATCAAAACTTCGATGGACTGAAGTTCGCGCTGCATGATCTGCCACACGTCATCGGTCCATACCCTCTCGGAGGGCGGGGTTGCCCAAAACTCCTTCAACTCCGGTACGTCCGCGAAAAACTCTTCCAAAGTCGTGCTCATGGGATCCTCCTTTCAGGTGCGCGATTGCGCGGGTCAAAAACGCAAATCCGCGAGGCTTCGCGGATTTCACGGATTCGATGGCGACGTTATTCAACGTCTTTGTTCTCGGACGGTTCGTCCTCTGACGGTTCGTCCTCTGACGGTTCGTCCTCCGACAGATCGTTCCCTTCCCACGGATCCTCATCTTTCGGCAGCGGCAGCAAATAGAGGGGCGGCCGCCCCTTTTCGTTTTCGTACAACATCCCCTCGATAATGAGCTCCCCGGCTTTGAGGAACGCGCGTGCGCTCTTGGGATCTAACTCCATGTCAGAGAGCCACTCTTCCCACTTCTTCTCGCCCAGGACGTCCAGTGCGGCCTGCAGTTCATCTTGAGTTCGACAGACGTGGTCGCGCAGCGATTTTGTGATCTCAACGATCGTGCGTGCCCGGGAGTTGGACCGTTTTTCGAACGCGTCCTTCAAGAAGCGGTGAGCCGTTCCCAGAGGAAGCCCGGTGAGCTGATCCTCGAGATCGGGCATCATTTGGACGTAGTACGCCATCGACATATAGGTCTGCGCGGTGCGTTCGGAGAACTCGCAGTTGGCCTTCAGCCAGGGCAAGAATTGCCCGTGAGGAAGGTACGGCTTGACTTTATTGTTGAGGCGCAGCCCGGCCTGGATCGCATAGTGCACAGCGCTGCCGAGATGGAACCTCACACTGCGATGGTCCTCGTTGGATAGTTGTGCCTCCTTGGCGAGTCCGGCATCGTCGGCCGTGCCCGGGAGTATGATGCCTTTGCCGCGCTTCTTTGCCGCCTCGCGCTCGCGGACCCAATCGACCGCGATCGCCTCCGAGTCCCTTTCACGGAAGGTCATGGGTGGCCTCCTGAGGTACAGAACTCGATTACTTCCTCAGCCGTCATGTCGTACCGGCTGCCGCCGACAACGGTGTTTGTTTCGTCAACGAGCTGGAACTGTCCGTAGTTATCGCAGGTGTGACGCCGCCAACGTGATTTGGTCGCGCGTAGACCCGCACGGTTTGCAGCACGGCGAGCACGAGATTCGAGTGCCACCGGGGTGAGATGGGCGTCGTACATTTTGTCCTCCATTGGATTTCGGGGATTACGCGACCTTGGCTGCCTCGGCTTCACGCGCGCGGACCCACTCAGCCGCGGCCTCGGCACTGATCAGGCGTCGGGCACCCGCGCGGAAGAACCTCGGCCCCTTGCCCTCCTTCCACAGCAGGTAAAGCAGGCCGCGGCTGATCCTGTGAACTTCGCAGAAGGTGTCGAGATCAAAGGCCGCGAGAGCAAGTGCCGCTGCGGGTGCTGCGGTCCTGGCCGCCGGCGAATGTTTGGCGTTCCTAATCTTCGGCTTCGAGCGCTTCGGCATGTGTCACCTCCATCCGATACATACCCGCACGCGTCACGCTGAACGGGCATGCACCGAAATTAACGAGGTGAGAGAGTTAATGGGCCGAATACGTCATGAACTCGTAGCCCGCAAATCCTGAGATCGATTTACGGAACCTCACTCAATATCTTCGAGGTCCATGAATAAAGGGTCCTCGACGAGGTCGACACCGAGGATCCTCTCGTCCTCCGGCACCTTGCTTTCGTCCTTCTTCGCCTTGCTGGTGACCACAAACTCCCAGAAACCTGGGTACCGGCTCCATTGCGAGACTGCGGCCCTTGTCACCTTGGCGCGAGCGGCAATTACACTTGGTTTGGCGTCGGGATCCTTTGCGTATTCCCGCACTACCCGGTTAAAGCCACGATATCCCTCTGCCTGTTTGCCCCCGGCTCCATCCGTATCGTCCAATACGCGAAGTAGCTCGGGAAGGTTCTTAGGGGGTGGTTGTCGATATCGGGCGCACAACTCAATAATTTTCCAGATTAGAAGGCGGACAACGGATGGCGGCAGCTTGCCCTGCACGCGGACGGCGGATTTCGAGGACTCTTCCTTATCCTTTGCCCGCTTTGCCTTCTTATATGACGTGACAGCCACCAGCAGCTGATCCACCAAGGCGGCTCGCGCTGCCACGTCGCCCAACCACATACGTTTCACCAGCTCGCCTTCGAGCCTGTGCCGTTCGAAAACCATCATCGCGTATAGGAGTTGCCCTCGGTTTAGGGACGCGCGGTCAGAACTCATTTCTTGGTCCTGCGCTCCAGTCGCGCGACCTTGGGATCAGGTTTGAAGCCGAACGTCGCCGCTCCCTGCCGGATCGCCTCTTTGATAAAGTCCTCGGCCAAGTGCGCGTAATGTTTTTCCGCCATCCGCGTATCTTTATGGCCGAGTGCCTTTGCGACGACCATAAGTGGGGTTCCGTTCATCACCGCCAAAGAGGCGAACGTGTGCCGCAGTTCATGAAAAACGACCCTGGGTTCGATCTTGGCGGCCTTGACCGCGTCCGCCATCGGTCTCCACACATCAGAGGGACCCCAGGGCTCGCCGTTGGCGCGCAAGAACATGCGCTCCGAACCCGCACGTCCCGTAGTCCACGATGCAAACATTGCCGCAGCTTCGGGGGTCAACGCGACGTGCCGAGACTTGCCCGCTTTGCTCTTGCGAACATGCACCGTGCGGGCGTCGCGATGGAAGTCGGAGACCTCTAGCGCGCATAGCTCCCCATACCGGCAGCCCGTCACCAGTGCCGCCTGCACGAGCCGACGAAAATCAGGTGCAGCAGCGTTCGTCAACCGTTGGGCCTCCGCCACAGACAAGTAACGCACCCGCGCCTTGTCGACCTCGCGGAACGGTCGGATACGACGCCACGCGACATCCGTGCTGATCTTGCCAGTACGGAAGGCATGGTTGAGGCTCGCTCGCAAGACGGCCCATATTCGGTTCGCCGTCACCTTTCGGCGTCTCTGCGTCTCCTCGTCCTCCATATCGACGGACTTGCGGAGGGTCGGCGATGCAGTTCGGTCTGTGGTGCGGGCGCGCGGTCGCGATGTTGCAAGACCCTCGAGCCATTGACTCAGCTTCACGGCCGTCAGTTTCTCGCACTCGATCTCACCGAGATCGGGGATGATGCGGCCTTCGATCGTGTTGCGGAAACCGCGACCGGTCTTGCGGGTGCGCTCGAACTCGGTGGCATACTCCCGACAGGCATCGGCGACGGTGAACGGCCCGACCTCGCGACGTAGCCCCAACGCCTCGCGTTTATTTCCGATGTAGAGGTTGCGGACACGTTCCTGCGCTTGATGGAAATTGAGAACGACCGCACCGTCGGCGTCGATCACGTCATCTGCAGGGGCGACGGTTTCGACCTTATACTTGCCGCCACCGTTGTAGATCCTCGCGACCCATTTGCCTCCGCGTTGAGTCCGGCGATAACCGATGTGAACTCCTTCGGTGATGGAACGCCACGACGTCCGGTCGAAAGGGAGTTTGGACCGTGCGTTACGGGTTGCGAGATTGGCGTCTCTGACACTCTTGGGCATGTCAGGTCCTCCGCCGCGCGATGCGTGCAAGCTCGCGCTCGTACTGCTCGACGATCAGTCGGAAGACGACCGCGTCAACCGCGCGTCCTTGACGTTGGGCTTCCTGCACCCTACGTCGCCAGTGTCGGACCAGTTGCTGCATCTGCTGTCGTTCAAGATTAAGATTGCGATTAGCCTTTGGCATGATGCTTCACCATCTGCTGAAGGTTAGGTCCGGGAGGCGGCTCCACCCGCTTCCCGGGCCGCATTGGACGGATTGTCCAAAACTCAGCAAATATATTGGTGTGAACCGGCATGGACAAGCATTAACCGATATGAACGTAAGCCCCGGAGTATAAATGCCTTTTGTGAACCCCCATAAACGCCCATGAACGGGTGCTACGCATGAGCAAGGCCTTCACGCGCGAATCCGACGGGGACGAGGAGGAGGCGCTGCCGGAGGAGCCGCAAGCGCTGCCGGCCGGCACGAAGAACTACATGACGCCCGCGGGCTTCGAGCGGCTGCAGGAGGAATTGCGGCAGCTCGCGCGGGTGGAGCGGCCGCGCGTCGTCGAGACCGTCGCCTGGGCCGCGGGGAACGGCGACCGCAGCGAGAACGGCGACTACATCTACGGCAAGAAGCGGCTGCGCGAGATCGACCGCCGCATCCGGTTCCTGACCAAGCGCCTGGAAGCGGCGGAAGTCGTTGATCCCGCGCGGCAGAAGAACCGCGACCAGGTCTTCTTCGGCGCCACCGTCACCTACGTCAACGGCCGCGACGAGGAGCACACCATCACCATCGTCGGCGTCGACGAGACCGAGCACGGCCCCAGCCGCGTGAGCTGGGTCGCCCCCATCGCCCGCGCTCTTCTCAAGGCGCGCGTCGGCGACAGCGTGGAATTCGCAACGCCCGCGGGCCGCGAGGAGATCGAGGTGCTCGGAATATCCTATGGCGGCGTCTCGCCCTCCTAGTCGCCGTCCGATCCCTTCGCCACCTCGTAATTCCCCGGCAGCACCTGCACGGGCTCGCGCAGCCCGTCGGCCGCGGCCTTGAGGCGGAGCGCGCGCGCTTCGGCGCGGTCCTGCGGCGGCAGCCAATTGCGCTCGTGGCCCCATAGGCTCGGGCCTGCCGTCACTTCGTGCGGCTGCCAGCGCGCGGGGTCGATGGTGCGGCCGCCCCAGCCGCACTCCACGAGAAAGCCCGAGGGCGAGCGGGCGTAGAACGACGTCATGAGATCGTTGGCGTGACGCCCGAGTGTCACTGCGACGCGATCCTCGACGCCGAGCGCGAGGTCGTAGGCCTGTCCGACATCGTCGAGCATGAAGTGCTCGAGCATCAGGTGATGCAGGCCGTTCCGCCCGGTCTCGATCAGGGCGAAGCTGTGGTGGCGCCGATTGACGTGCAGGAAATTGGCGCGGAACGGCCGCGCCGTCCAATCCGTGAGTCCGAAGCCCAGCACGTCGCGATAGAAGGGGAGCACGCTCTCGCTGCGCTCCACCGTCAGCACGGCGTGTCCCATGCCGAGCGCGCCCGTACGGAAGCCGGAGATCGGCCGGCCCGGACGGATGGGCTCGTCCGCGACGGCGGCGCCGTGGAAGATCTCGAGGCGATTGCCGAGCGGATCGTCGAGGACGAGGAGATCGGCGACGCCGCGCTCCGCCGCAAGCGCGCGGCTCCCATGCGCGAGGGCGACGCCCGCGCGCTCGATCCGAGCCGCGAGCGCGTCTAGGGCGCCGGCGTCGGCAACCTCCCAGCCGAAGATCGCCGCGGCCGCGTTCGAAAGAACGACGACGCGCCACGCTCGCTCGTCCATGCGGAAGGCGAGGCTCGATCCCGTGCGCTCGCCGAGCTGCAAACCGAGGAAGCGCGTCCCATACTCCGACCATTCCTCGAGGTCGTTCGCGGGCAACCCGACATAACCGAGGGCTTGCACGAGCATGGCGTTTCTCCTGCTAAGTCCGGGGCAGGCGCAGCATGTGCTGGGCGTTGCCGAGATAGAGCTTGGCGCGATCCGCGCTCGAGAGCTCGAGGCCGTCGATCGCCTTGATAGTCTCGCGGATGAAGACCGGGCCGCCCTCGGGATCGAAGGGGCAATCGGTGCCGAAGAGGCAGCGGTCGATGCCGAAGAAATCGAGGCCGCAGCGGATCGCCGAGCGCGAGCCATTGACGGAGGTGTCGTTGTAGAACATCCGGAAATAGTCGACGGGTCGCCGTCCCCGCGCGTTCATCTGCTTCACCAGCACCGTCAGGTCCTCGTCGGAGGTGCGCGTGCCCATCTGGTCCATGCCGAGGGCGATGCGCGCTTCGAAGAACGGCACCATCGCGCCCATGTGATGCGTGATGATCTTGAGCCGCGGCCAGCGGTCGAAGAAGCCCGAGAACACCATCCGCGCCATGGCGGCGCTGGTCTCGTAGGGCCAGCCGAAGAGCCACCAGATCTCGTACTTCGATTTCTTCTCGGTCGCGTAGTCGGACATGCCGGGGCCGCGCGTGGGGTGCATCCAGATCGGCAGGTCGTAGGCGTGCATGCGCTCGAAGATCGGCGCGAAATCGGGATCGTCGAGCGGACGGCCCAGCACGTTCGTGAAGATCTGCACGCCCCGCGCGCCCAATTGCTCGATCGCGCGCGTCATCTCCGCGAGCGTCGCGGGGAGGTTGTTCATGGGGAGCGAGGCCACGAAGCCCGGGAAGCGATCGGGCCGCCTCGCCACGATCTCGGCCATGCCGTCATTGGCGATGCGCGCGAGCTCCGGCGATTTGTCGGGCGGCGCCACGAACTCGATCGCCGGCAGCGAGAGCGTGAGGATCTGCCGGTAGTCGCGGAATTCCTCCATCATGCGGAGCCGCGCCTCGAGATCGTAGAGCACGGGGATGTTGAGCCAGCGCTTGATCGCCCCACGGTCGGGCGCCACCTCGACCATCTTGTCGAAATAGGCGCGGGGGAAGATGTGCGGGAAGATGTCGAGCTTCATGCGCGTCTCCGGGAATGGCACGGCGAAGTCTTGCACGGTTTTTCCTCGACGTCATGACCGGGCTTGTCAGAGCCATCCGCGCGAGGCCGTCTCTGAATATCCGCCGCTTTCACCGCCAAGACGCCAAGACGCCAAGTTTTTCCCGCGGCGAAGCCGCAATCCTCTTGTTCTCACTGTCTCACTGCCTCTGTGGTGGAATTGAACCACAGAGGCAGTGAGGCAATGAGAAGGATGGGTGCGGCTTCGCCGCGGGAAAAACTTGGCGTCTCGGCGTCTTGGCGGTTCAAAATTTCAACAAGGCCGTTCGTGAATGGCTGGGACGTGCCCATCCATGACGCGAAGCTCGGATACGCGAGTCCCTTTATGGGCCCGGTGCAATGATGCTAGCCTTGCGCCGGCAGCAGCGATGGAGGAGGGGAGCGAGGTGACCGACTACGATCTGATCGTCCGGAACGGGACCGTCGTCACTGCGACGGATGCGGTCATCTGCGACGTGGGCATCCGCGGCGAGCGCATCGCGGCGCTGGGCGCGCCGCTGCCGCGCGGGGCCGCGCGCGAGATCGACGCGAGCGGGCTCCTGGTGCTGCCGGGCGGCGTCGACGCGCATTGCCACATCGAGCAGCGCTCGGCCTTCGGGATCATGTCCGCCGACGACTTCTACACCGGTACGGTCTCGGCCGCCTTCGGCGGCACGACCACGGTGCTGCCTTTCGCGGCACAGCATCGGGGCATGTCGCTCCGGCCCGTGGTCGAGGACTATTCCGCGCGGGCCCGCGAGAAGGCCGTGATCGATTACGGCTTCCATCTCATCATTTCCGATCCGACGGAGCAGGTGCTGGGGCAGGAGCTGCCGGCGCTGATCCGCGCGGGGATCACCTCGCTCAAGGTCTACACCACCTACGACGCGCTTAGGATCGACGACTATCAGTTCCTGAGCGTGCTGTCGGTCGCGCGGCGCGAGGGCGCGCTCGTGATGGTGCACGCGGAGAACCACGACGCGATCCGCTGGATCTCCGAGCAGCTCCTGGCGCGCGGGCATCGGGCACCCAAGTATCACGCCGTCAGCCACTCCCGCATCGGCGAGGGCGAGGCGACGCATCGCGTGATCCAGCTCGCGAGCCTCGCGGACGTCCCGATCCTGATCGTGCACGTCTCCACGATCGAGGCGACCGACGAGATCCGCACGGCGCAGACCAAGGGCCTCAAGATCTACGGCGAGACTTGCCCGCAATATCTGTTCCTGACGGCGCAAGACCTCGACAAGCCCGGCGCCGAAGGTGCCAAATTCTGCTGCAGCCCGCCGCCGCGCGACGCCACGGCGCAGGAGGCGATCTGGCGCGGGCTCGCCAACGGCACCTTCCAGGTGTTCTCGAGCGATCACGCGCCCTATCGCTTCGACGCGACCGGGAAGCTCGCGAAGGGACCCAATCCCTCCTTCAAGGAAGTCGCGAACGGCGTGCCCGGGATCGAGCTGCGCTTGCCGCTGCTCTTCTCCGAGGGCGTCGGCAAGGGCAGGATCGGCATCCACGAGTTCGTGGCGCTGACGGCGACCACGCCCGCCAAGATCTACGGGCTCGCGCCGCGCAAGGGCACGATCGCCGTCGGATCCGATGCCGATCTCGCGATCTGGGATCCCGCGAGGGAAGTGACCATCGCGTCCGCAGAGCTCCACGACAACGTCGGCTACACGCCCTATGAGGGAAAGCGCATCCGCGGCTGGCCGGTGACGGTGCTGAGCCGCGGGCGCGTCGTCGTCGCGGACGGCAAGCTCAACGCCGAGCGCGGCTCCGGCAAGTTCCTGGAGCGCAAGAGCTCCGCGGCGATGAAGCCGCTGGGCCGCCTGGCGCCGGAGCTCGATCCCGCGCGGAACTTCGGCGCCGATCTCCTGGGATAGAGCCTGCGATCAACAACGACACGATGGGGGCGAGCATGAGGATGAGAACGGCAATCACCTGGGCGGGCGCGCTGCTCGGCGCGGCCCTCTTCTGCGGTGGCGCTTCGGCGCAGACGATCCACACCGGCGTCGACGCGACCTTCGCGCCGCACGCGATGCCGAAGCTCGGCGGCGGCATCGAGGGCTTCAACGTCGACATGGCGGAGGAGATCGCCAGGCGCCTCCATCGCCCGATCGAGATCGAGGCGACGCAATTCTCGGCGCTGATCCCCGGCCTCAACGCCAAGAAATACGACTGGATCGCCGCGCCCACGACGGTGACGCCGGAGCGCGCGAAGGCGATGCTCTTCACCGAGGGCTATCTCGATACGGATTTCCAGTTCCTGCAGAAGGCGGGCAGCCCCGAGATCAAATCGCTCGACGATCTCAAGGGCAAGACGCTCGCGCTCAACAAGGGCTCCGCCTACGAGGCTTGGGCCAAGGAGAACGAGGCCAAATACGGGTTCAAATACGACGTCTACGACACCAATCCCGATGCGGTGCAGGCCGTGCTCTCCGGCCGCGCCGACGCGAACCTCGCGGGCAACACCGCGGTCGCCTGGGCCGCGAAGCTCAATCCCCAGCTCAAGCTCGCCTATACGATCAAGACCGGGCTCGTCTGGGCGATCCCCTTCCGCATCGACGACACCGTCAATCGCGACATCGTCGACGACGTCGTGAAGTGCATGAAGATGGACGGCACCTTCACGAAGCTCCACGAGAAATGGTTCGGCATCAAGCCCGCGTCGGAGTCCTCGACCGTGAAGGTTTTCCCCGGCCACGGTGTTCCCGGCATGCCCGGCTACGAGGAGAAGGCCGCGCCGCCGAAGTGCTCGTGAGAGAGTAGACGCTGACACCCTCACCCTCCCGCGCTTCGCGCGGGCCCCAACCCTCTCCCATCTTCGATGGGAGAGGGACAAAAAGCCCCTCTCCTGCTATGCGGGAGAGGGTTGGGGCCCGTCGCGGAGCGACGGGAGGGTGAGGGTATCGGCCAAGCCAAGCTGATGACCCCCCTCGAGCGTTTCGTCTTCAGCTTTTTCAACGCGGACGTCGCCGCGCGCTACTGGCCGGACATCCTCCAGGGCTTCCTGCTCACCACGTATCTCGGCCTCGCCGTCATCGCCGCGGGGATTCCGCTGGGTCTGCTCCTTGCCTCGATCCGCTCGTTCCGGCGGCTGCCGCTCAACGCGCTCATCGTGATCTTCGCGGACGTGTTCCGGGCGCTGCCGCCGCTCATGGTGATCATCATCCTCTTCTTCGCCTTTCCCTACGTCGACATTTCCATGAACGCCTTCGTCGCGACCTGGATCGCGCTGACGCTGGTGCTCGCGGCCTTCGCGGAGGAGATCTTCTGGGCCGGAATTCTCTCGGTGCCGCACGGGCAGCTCGAGGCCGCGCGGGCGCTCGGCTTGCGGCGCATCCACGGCCTCGTCTTCATCGTGCTGCCGCAGGCGGTGCGGCTTGCGATCCCCCCGCTCACCAACCGCATGATCGCGATCACCAAGGGGACGGCGCTCGGCTCCGTCGTTGCCCTCCACGAGATCCTGAACGAGGCCTCCTCCGCCGCCAGCAACTCCGGCAATGCCACGCCCATGATGATGGGGGCGGCAGCCTATCTCGTGCTCTTCGTGCCCTTCGTGCTCTTCGGCCGCTGGGTCGAGACGCGCTTTGCCTGGAAGCGCTGATGGACCAGGTCTTCCAGGTCTTCTTCAACCTCGCGATCATCGAGCGCGTCTGGCCGTTCCTGCTCGCGGGTCTCGGCATGACCGCGCTGCTCTCGCTGCTGGTGGTGCCGCTGGGGCTCCTCGGCGGGCTCGCGGTCGCGATGGCGCACAGCCGCGGGCATCGCCGGCTCAACTGGCTGCTCATCGCCTATGTCGATTTCTTCCGCGCCTTCCCGCCGCTGGTGCTGCTGGTGCTGATCTATTTCGGCGTGCCGTTCCTGGGCATCGATCTCCCGAAATTCGCCGCGGTGGGCTTGGCCTTCTTCCTCAACACCTCCAGCTATTACGGCGAGATCATCCGCGCGGGGATCGAGAGCATTCCACGGGGCCAGATGGATGCGGCGCTCTCGAGCGGGCTCCGCTATCGCCAGGCGATGCTCTGGGTGATCCTGCCGCAGGCCCTTCGGAACGTGCTCCCGGACCTCATCGGCAACACCGTAGAGGTGATCAAGCTCACGACCATCGCGAGCGTGGTGGCCTTGCCGGAGCTCCTCAACAACGCCCGCCTCGCGCAATCCCTCACTTACAACCCCTCGCCGATCGTCCTTGCGGCCGGCATTTACTTGGTGATCCTATGGCCCTTGGTACGCCTGCTCTCGCGGCTCGAGCACAAGAGCATGGCCCTTCACTAGGAGAGCTGCCGTCATGTCCCGAAAGCTCAAATGCGCCGTCGCCCAGTTGGGCCCCATCAATCTCGCCGACGACCGCCGCTCGGTGGTGCGCCGCCTCGTGGAGATGCTGCGCGAGGCGCACTACTCCGGGGCGCGCTTCGTGGTCTTCCCGGAGCTCGCGCTCACGACCTTCTTCCCGCGCTACTGGATGACCGACCAGGCGCAGGTCGACGGCTATTTCGAGCGCGAGATGCCCGGACCCGAGACGCGCCTCCTTTTCGAGACCGCGAAGGACCTCGGCGTCGGATTCTATCTCGGATACGCCGAGCTCACGGAGGAGGGCGGACAGGTCAGGCACTACAACACGGCGATCCTCGTCGATCAGAAAGGCAAGATCGTCGGGCGCTACCGCAAGATCCATCTGCCCGGACACTCCGAGCACCTCCCGAAGGCGCCGTTCCAGCATCTGGAGAAGCGCTACTTCGACGTCGGCAACGAGGGCTTCAAGGTCTGGCGCACCATGGGCGGCATCCTCGGCATGTGCATCTGCAACGACCGCCGCTGGCCCGAGACCTTCCGCGTCATGGGCCTCCAGGACGTGGAGCTCGTCGCCGTCGGCTACAACACGCCCACCGAGAACATCCACCATCCGGAGCCGCTGCACCTGCGCATGTTCCATCACCTCGTGACGCTGCAGGCGAACGCCTACCAGAACGGCACCTGGGTGCTGGCCTCCGCGAAGGCGGGGAAGGAGGACGGCTTCGGCCTCATCGGCGGCTCCTGCATCGTGGCGCCCACGGGCGAGATCGCCGCGCAGGCCGTCACCGAGGGCGACGAGGTCATCACCGCCACCTGCGACCTCGATTTCGGCGCCTACATCAAGCGCACCATCTTCAACTTCGCGAAGCACCGGCGGATCGAGCACTACAAGCTCATCACCGAGCGCACCGGCGCGGTGCCGCCGCCGGAGGCGTGAGCCGCGCCATGGAACTCCCGAGCCACGGCCGCTACGACTACTCCGCGATCGCGAAGCGGCGGGATTATTCCTGGCCGGGCGGCCGACGCCTCGCCGTCCACGTCGCGCTCAATATCGAGCACTTCGCGTTCGGCCGCGGGCTCGGCCACGTCCTCGGTGTCGAGAGCCCTCCGCCGAGCCACCGCGACTACGCGTGGCGCGACTACGGCAACCGCGTCGGCATCTGGCGATTGCTGGAGCTCCTCGACGAGCTGAAGCTTCCCGGCAATCACCTCGTCAATTCCGGCATCTTCGAGCACTACCCGGAAATCCCGGAGGCGATCCGCGCCCGCGGCGACGAGTTCATCGCGCACGGACGCACCAACTCCGAGCGGCCGGGCCTGCTCTGGGAGCAGGACGAGGCGCGTCTCATCGCGGAGGTGACGGAGACGATCCGCAAGTTCCAGGGCAAGCCGCCGCTGGGCTGGATGGGGCCCTGGATGTCGCAGAGCACGGTGACGCCGGACCTTCTCAAGGAGGCCGGCTACGAGTTCATGATGGACTGGCCCTGCGACGACCAGCCGATCTGGATGCGCACGCGCAGGGGCCCGATCCTCTCGGTGCCCTATCCCGTGGAGATCAACGATTCTCCGCAGCTCCTCGCGCGCCACCACGCGCCCGACGAGTTCGCGAAGATGATCGTCGACCAGTTCGAGGAGATGCTGCGCCAGTCCGAGCGCCAGCCGCTCGTCTGCGGCATCGCGCTTCACACGATGATCGTGGGCCAGCCCTATCGGCTCCGCGTGCTGCGCGAGGCGCTGGAGCACATCGCGCATCATCCCGCGCGCGAGAAGATCTGGCTCGCGCGTCCGGGGGAGATTGCGGATTACGTGAAGAGCCTGCCTGCGGGCATCGTGCCCGGAAGCTGACGCCCTCGCCCTCCCATCGCTACGCGATGGGCCCCAACCCTCTCCCGCATAGCGGGAGAGAGGCTTTTTGTCCCTCTCCCATCGAAGATGGGAGAGGGTTGGGGCCCGCGCGAAACGCGGGAGGGTGAGGGTGTCAGCCGCCGGGCACGCGCTTGTGCCACTCCGTCGCTCCTTGATAAGCGTCCGCCACCCCCAGCAGCATCGCCTCCGCATAGGGCTTCCCCACGGCCTGAAACGCCACGGGCAGCCCGTTCCGGCTGAAGCCGCAGGGGATGCTGAGGGCAGGGAGGCCCAGGAAATTGAAGGGCCGCGTGAATTGCGTGATGCGCGCGACGAGGGCGAGCACGGCCTCCCCGGTGCCTTCGACGTCGGTCTCCGCGAGCGTCGGGATCGGCATCGGGATCGCCGGGCAATGCAGCACGTCGATCCCGGCCATGGTCGTCTCGAGGAAGCGCGCGAGCTCCGGCCCGCGCTGGCTCAGCGCCTCGAGGTAGCGCGTCGCCGGCAGCACGAGCCCCGCCTCGATCCGCGCGCGCACGTGATCGGAATAATCCTGCGGCCGCTCGCGGAGCCACTTCCCGTGCATCGTCGCGGCTTCCGACTTGATGACGGTCTCGGCGAAGCGGAACCAGAGCGTGAGCCGGTCGAGGCGGAGCGGCACGGTCTCGGCTCCGAGCGAGCGCAGGACCTCGACGCTCCGATCGAGAAGCGCGCGCACCTCGGGATCGACCGGCGCGCCGTCGGCCTCGGTGACGACGCCGATACGGAGGCCCTTGATGCCCTTGCCGAGCGCGGCGCCGAAGTCGGCGACGGGCTCGTGGCTGCTGGCGCCGTCCTTGGGATCGTGGCCCGCGATCGCACCGAGGAGCAGCGCGCAATCCTTGGCCGTGCGCGCGAGCGGCCCCACATGATCGAGCGACCAGGAGCGCGGCATGGCGCCATAGCGGCTCACGCGGCCGTAGGTCGGCTTGAGGCCGAGCACGCCGCAGGCCGCCGCCGGAAGCCGGATCGACCCGCCGGTGTCGGAGCCGAGCGCCGCCGGCGCGAGCCGCGCCGCAACCGCGGCGCCGGAGCCGCTCGATGAGCCGCCGGGCATGTGCGCGGGGTTCCAGGGATTGCGGCAGTCGCCGTAGTGCTTGTTGTGCCCGGTGGGACCGGCGGCGAACTCCGCCATGTTGAGCCTGCCGAGATCGATGGCGCCCGCCGCGTCGAGCCGCTCCAGCACCGTCGCCGTCCTATCCGCGCGCCAGTCGCGGCGGATGAGCGAGCCGCCGGTGGAGATGCGGCCCTCGCGATAGAACATGTCCTTGTGCGCGAGCGGCACGCCGTGAAGCGGCCCCGCGACGCGTCCCGCCGCGAGCGCGCGGTCGAGCTCCGCCGCGCGCGCGAGCGCCGGCTCCGCCTCGATGGCGATGAAGCAGTTGAGCCGGCGCTGCCCGTGCTCCGAGCGCGCGAGCGCCGCCCGCGTCGCCTCGAGGGCGGAGATCTGTTTCGTGCGGATCGCCGCCGCGAGATCGGCGACGCCGAGGAGCGCGGTGTCCTCGCTCATCGGCGCCCGTTGAGGACGGCGAGGAAAGTCGCGGGCTCGTCGTCGAAGCCGAGCGTCGCGGCCGCGCGGCGGACGTCGCCGTTCAGGCGCTCGACCTCGATCGCGAGCTCGGCCGCGCGCGCCTCGGAGAATTCCTTGCCTTGCAGGAGCCGCGCGCACTCCTGAACGAGTTTCGGTGTCGCTGCCATGGTGCCCTCGATTGACCCGGAGAAAGTCGGGCACCTAATATGTGCACGCCATGAGCACCGCTGTCCAATCGCCGAGACGCGCCCGGACCCTCGGCATCGCCGTGATCGGCCAGGCGCCACGCGACGACATCAAGGCGCGCTATGCGGCCGAGGCGCCGCCGGGGACGCGCGTGGTGCTCCGGGGCTGCTTCGACGGCCTCAGCGACGCCGAGATCGACGCGCGCGGACCCAACAAGGCGTCGGACGCGCTCTATACGAAATTGCCGAGCGGGCGCGAGGTCACGATCTCGAAGCGCGCGGTGGCGGATCGGGCGGCGGAGACCTTGGCGGCGCTCCGGCGCGACGGCGCGGACGCGATCGTCTTCAACTGCACCGGCAACTTCCCGCCGATCGCGGGCGACCAAGGCGTGCTCTTTCCCTCGCGCGTGCTGAACGCGCTCGCCGCCGCGCTGCTGCCGCGCGGCCGGCTCGGCCTGCTGATCCCGATCCCGGAGCAGGCGGAGATCCTGACCGAGGAGCGCGGGCGCGCCGGCGTCGAGGTCGTGGTGGAGGTGCTGACGCCGAGCGCGGGCCCCGAGGCCGCGGCCGAGGCCGCGCGGCGGCTGCAAGCGAAGGGGCCGGACCTCGTCGCCATGGACTGCATGAGCTACACGCCCGAGACCAAGGAGATCGTGGGCGGGATCGTCGGCGTGCCCACGCTCCTTGCGATCACCGCGACCGGACGGGTCCTGCGGGAGCTCCTGGAGTGAGGCTGCGCCTTGCGGCGCTGGTGGCGCTCGCCCTTCTCGCGGCGGCGCCCGCGCGGGCGGGGCAGACGAGCGTCAAGACCGACGGCAGCCTCGGCGGCGGCCCCAAGACGCTCCCCAGCGTGAACGGCGTCGTCTCGATACCGGCCAATCTCGGCAGGACCGTCGGCAACAATCTCTTCCAGAGTTTCTCGACCTTCAATCTCGCGAGCCCGGACATCGCGCGCTTCGGCGGAAGTGCGAGCATCCGCAACGTCATCGTGCGCGTCACCGGCGGTCCCTCCAGCATCGACGGGACCATCGACACTTCCTATTACATGCCGGGCGCAAATTTCTTCTTCGCCAATCCCGACGGCGTGCTCTTCGGCCCCCATGCGAGCCTCAACGTCGGCGGTTCCGTGCACGTCAGCACCGCCGACTACATCGCCTTTCCCGGCGGCGGAAGGTTCGACGCGCGCAATCCCGGCAACACCGTCTTCTCCGCCGCCGACCCCTCCGCCTTCGGCTTCCTCAGCGGCAATCCCGCGGGCATAACGCTGAGCGGAACCACTTTATCCCTCAACAACGGAACGACGCTGTCGCTCGTCGGCGGGAACGTCGTGCTCGATGGGGCGACGGTGG
>DATKNV010000065.1:0-9468 GCA_035541215.1 Allostellaceae bacterium
GCTTCCCCATTGCATGCGCGCGACGGGCGTCTCGCTCTTGGGCGTCACCACGACCTTGCCGTCCTTGACCGCGGCCTCGACCTCGTTGCCCACGACGAGCTTCAGAGTGCCGAGCTTGCCCTTGGCCGTGACGGTGCGTCCTGCGACCTCGACGTTGACGCCCTGCGGGATTTGCACGGGATGCTTGCCGACGCGCGACATGACCGTTTCCTCAGAACACTCGGCAGAGGACCTCGCCGCCGACATTGGCGGCGCGGGCCTCGTTGTCCGACATGACGCCGCGAGGCGTCGACAGGATCGCGATGCCGAGGCCGTTGTAGACCCGCGGCAGATCGGAGATGCGCGAGTAGATGCGCCGTCCAGGGGTCGAGACGCGGTCGATCTCGCGGATCACCGGCTCGCCCTCGACGTATTTGAGTTCGATCGAGAGCTCGGCGACGCCCGGGCGCACTTGCTCGCGGGTGTAGCCGCGAATGTAGCCCTCGCGCTGCAGCACCTCCAGCACGTTGGCGCGGATCTTCGAAGCCGGGCTGCGCACCACGGGCTTGTGCGCCCGCTGGGCATTCCGGATCCGGCTCAGCATATCCCCGAGGGGATCGCTCATCGACATGCCTTCGTCTCCTTTACCAGCTCGACTTGACCATGCCGGGAATCTGGCCGGTCGAGGCGAGTTCGCGCAGTGCGATGCGCGAAAGCTTGAACTTGCGATAATTGCCGCGTGGGCGTCCCGTGAGCTCGCAGCGGTTGCGGATGCGGCTCGGCGAGGAATTGCGCGGGAGCTCCGCGAGCTTGAGCCGCGCCGCGAAGCGGTCCTCCGCCGTCTGATCCATGTCGTCCGCAATGGCCTTGAGCCGCTTTCGCTTGGCGGCAAAGCGCTTGGCCATTGCGGCGCGCTTGCGGTTCTTCTCGACGGCACTCGTCTTCGCCATGGGGTCTGCCCTCGCCTCAGTTGACGAACGGCATCGAGAAACCGGCGAGGAGGGCTTTCGCCTCCTTGTCGGTGCGAGCCGTCGTCACGATGATGATGTCCATGCCGCGCACCGCGTCGACCTGGTCGTAGTTGATCTCCGGGAACACGAGCTGCTCCTTGAGGCCGATCGCGTAGTTGCCGCGGCCGTCGAAGCTCTTGCCGGAGACGCCGCGGAAGTCGCGCACGCGCGGCAGCGCGATGTTGATGAGCCGGTCCAGGAACTCGTACATGCGGTCGCGGCGCAGCGTGACCTTGCAGCCGATCGGCAGGTTCTCGCGCAGCTTGAAGGTCGCGATCGACTTCTTGGCGCGCGTCACCACCGCCTTCTGCCCCGTGATCTGCGCGAGCTCGCGCGCGGCCGCGTCGACCTTCTTCACGTCCTGCGTCGCCTCGCCCACGCCCATGTTGACCACGATCTTCTCCAGGCGCGGCGCCTCGAGCGCGTTCTCGTAGCCGAACTCCTTCATCAGGGCGGGCCTGACGACTTTCTCGTAATGCTCCTTGAGACGGGTCATTGCTCCTCGCTTCAGGCGTCGATGACTTCGCCGGACCGCTTGGCGTAGCGGACCTTGCGCCCGTCCTCGAGCGTCTTGTAGCCGATGCGCGTGGGCTTGTCGGTCTTGGGGTCGACGTAGGCGACGTTGGAGACGTGGATCGACGCCTCCTTCTCGACGATGCCGCCGGGATCGCCCGCGGAAGGCCGCGTGTGGCGCTTGATCATGTTGACGCCGTCGACGATGACGCGGTTCTCCGCCGGGAGGACCTTCTTCACCTCGCCGACCTTACCCTTGTCGCGGCCCGTGATTACCACGACCTTGTCGCCCTTCTTGATCTTGAGCTTAGGCATGGCTCAGAGCACCTCCGGTGCGAGCGAGACGATCTTCATGAACTTGCGCGCGCGCAGCTCGCGCGTCACCGGCCCGAAGATGCGGGTGCCGATCGGCTCGCCCTGCTTGCTGATGAGCACCGCGGCGTTGCGGTCGAAGCGGATCGCCGTGCCGTCGGACCGGCGGATCTCCTTGGCGGTGCGCACGATCACGGCCTGATGCACGTCGCCCTTCTTCACGCGTCCGCGCGGGATCGCCTCCTTGACGGAGACCACGATCACGTCGCCGACCGTCGCGTATTTGCGCTTGGAGCCGCCGAGCACCTTGATGCACTGCACGCGCCTGGCGCCGGAATTGTCGGCGACGTCGAGATTGGTCTGCATCTGGATCATCGGCCGTCACCCCTTCCCGCCGGCGGGCGCCGGAGCGCCCTCCTTGGTGAGCACGACCCAGCGCTTGGTCTTGGAGATCGGGCGGCTCTCCTCGATGCGGACGGTGTCGCCGACCTTGAAGGCATTGGCCTCGTCGTGCGCCTGGTAGTTCTTCGAGCGCGTGATGTACTTCTTGTAGACGGGGTGCATGACGCGCCGCTCGACGCGCACGACCACGGTCTTGTTCTGCACGTCGCTCACGACCACGCCCTGGAGGATTCGCTTAGGCATATTCCGGTGACTCCCTAGGACGCGGCGCGCTGGCGCTCGTCCAGCACGGTCTTGATGCGGGCGATGGTGCGGCGCACCTCGCGCACGCGCGCGGTGTTCTCGAGCTGGCCGCTCGCGCGCTGGAAGCGCAGGTTGAACTGCTCCTTCGCGAGCTGCTCGAGCTCGGCGTTGAGCTCGTCGGTCGATTTCGTGCGGACGTCTTTCGCGTTCATGGGATCAGCCCTCCTCGCCGAGGCGCCGGACGACCTTGGTCGCGATCGGCAGCTTCGCCGCGGCGAGCGCAAAGGCCTCGTCGGCGATCTGCGTGGGGACGCCATCCATCTCGAAGAGGATGCGGCCGGGCTTCACGCGGCAGACCCAGAACTCGGGACTGCCCTTGCCGGAGCCCATGCGCACCTCGGCGGGCTTCAGCGAGACCGGCACGTCCGGGAAAATGCGGATCCAGATGCGGCCGACGCGGCGAATGTGGCGCGTGATCGCTCGGCGCGCGGCCTCGAGCTGGCGCGCGGTGATGCGGCCGGGCTCGAGCGCCTTCATGCCGCAATTGCCGAAGTTGAGCGTGGTGCCGCCCTTGGCGTCGCCGTGGATGCGGCCCTTGTGGGCCTTGCGGTATTTGGTGCGTGCTGGACTGAGCATGACGATCGGACCTTCTTACTCTCTCCCCTCAGGCGCGGGTCGGCTGCGCTTCTTGCGCGCGCTTGTCCTGCGCCATCGGGTCGTGCTGCATCACCTCGCCGCGGAACACCCAGACCTTGACGCCGCAAGTGCCGTAGGTGGTCATGGCGGTGGCGGTGCCGAAATCGACGTCCGCGCGGAGCGTGTGCAAGGGCACGCGGCCCTCGCGGTACCACTCGAGCCGCGCGATCTCAGCGCCGCCGAGGCGGCCCGAGCAGTTGATGCGGATGCCGAGCGCGCCGAGGCGCATCGCCGACTGCACCGCGCGCTTCATCGCGCGGCGGAAGGCCACGCGGCGCTCGAGCTGCTGGGCGATGCTCTCCGCGATCAGCTTCGCCTCGATCTCGGGCTTGCGAATCTCGATGATGTTGAGGCTCACCTCGCTCTTGGTCATCTTGCCGAGATCGACGCGGAGCTTCTCGATGTCCGCGCCCTTCTTGCCGATGACGACGCCGGGGCGCGCGGAATGGATGGTGATGCGCGTCTTCTTGGCGGCCCGCTCGATCACGATGCGGCTTGCGCCCGCCTGCGACAGGCGGTCGCTCAGGAACTTGCGCAGCCGCAGGTCCTCATGCAGCAGATTCCCGTAGTCGCGCCGGGCGAACCAGCGGGAGTCCCAGGTGCGGTTGATGCCGAGCCGGAGCCCGACCGGATTGACCTTCTGACCCATTAGGCCTCCTCCTCCTGCTCCAACTCCTGCTCCTTGCGCTCCTCGACGACGACGGTGAGGTTGCTGAAGTATTTCTCGATGTGCGCGACGCGGCCGCGGCCGCGGCTGTGGAAGCGGCTCATCGCGAAGGCGCGGCCGACGCTCGCCTCCTTGACCACGAGGCGGTCCACGTCGAGCTGGTGGTTGTTCTCGGCGTTGGCGATCGCGGATTGCAGCACCTTCTTGACGTCGCGCGCGATGCGCTTCCGGGAGAAGCTCAACTCCGCCAGCGCGGCGTTGGCGCTCTTGCCGCGGATCGTCTGCGCCACGAGGTTGAGCTTCCGCGCGCTCACCTTGAGACCGTGCAGATAGGCCTTGGCCTCGGTCTCCGCGAGCCGGCGCTTCGCTGCGGGCTTGCCCATGGACCTATTCCTCCTTCTTCGCGACCTTGCGGTCGGCGGAGTGGCCGTGGAAAGTCCGCGTCGGCGCGAACTCGCCGAGCTTGTGACCGATCATGTTCTCGGTCACCAGCACCGGGATGAACTTGTGCCCGTTGTAGACGCCGAAGGTGAGGCCGACGAATTGCGGAAAGATCGTAGAGCGGCGCGACCAGGTCTTGATGACCTCGTTGCGGCCGGAGCCGCGCGCCTTCTCCGCCTTCTTCAAGAGATAGCCGTCGACGAACGGCCCCTTCCAGACTGAGCGTGCCACGTCCTATCTCCGTTACTTGTCGCGGCGGCGCCGCAGGATGTAGCGGTCGGTCGCCTTGTTGTGACGGGTCTTCGTACCCTTGGTGCCCTTGCCCCAGGGGGTGACGGGATGACGGCCGCCCGAGGTGCGCCCCTCGCCGCCGCCATGGGGATGATCGATCGGGTTCATCGCGACGCCGCGCACCGTGGGGCGCTTGCCGAGCCAGCGGCTCCGGCCGGCCTTGCCGATCACGATGTTCTGCTCGTCCGGGTTCGAGACCGCGCCGATCGTCGCGAGGCACTCGCCGCGCACGCGCCGCACCTCGCCCGAGGAGAGCCGCAGCAGCGCGTAGCCGGCATCGCGGCCCACGAGCTGGACGTAGGTCCCGGCGGAGCGCGCGAGCTGGCCGCCCTTCCCGGCCTTCAGCTCGACGTTGTGGACGATGGTGCCCACGGGGATGTTCCGCATGGGCATGGCGTTCCCGGGCTTCACGTCGACGCGCTCGCCCGCGACCACCTTGTCGCCGGCCTTCAGGCGCTGCGGCGCCAGGATGTAGCTGAGCTCGCCGTCCTCGTACTTGACGAGCGCGATGAAGCCGCTGCGGTTCGGGTCGTATTCGAGGCGCACGACCTCCGCAGGCATGTCGCGCTTCGCGCGCTTGAAGTCGATGATGCGGAAGCGGCGCTTGTGCCCGCCGCCCCGGTGCCGCACGGTGATGCGGCCGGCGTTGTTGCGCCCGCCCTGCTCGCGCTTGCCCTCGGTCAGCTCCTTCACCGGCGGGCCCTTCCAGAGCTCGCTGCGGTCGATGATGACGAGCTGGCGCTGGCCCGGCGTCGTCGGCTTGAATGACTTGAGTGCCATCGGCTCAGATCCCCGTCGTCACGTCGATCTTGGAGCCCTCTTCGAGGGTCACGATCGCCTTCTTGTAGTCGGGCCGCCGGCCCATGAAGCCGCGGAAGCGCTTGCTCTTGCCCTTGACGCGGAGCGTGTTGACCGCGGTCACCTTGACCTTGAAGAGACCCTCGATCGCGGCCTTCACCTCGCGCTTGTCGGCATCGAGCGGCACGCGGAAGGTCATCTGGTTGTGCTCGGACGCCATCGTCGCCTTCTCCGTGATCACGGGCCGGCGGACGATCTCGTACATGCGCTCGCGCGAGAGCTTGGTCTCGGCTTTGGGAATGACGCGGAACCGGCTCATTTGAGGCGCGCCTCCAGATGCTCTACCGCCGCCCGCGTCAGCACCAGCGTGTCGCGGCGGAGGATGTCGTAGACGTTGGCGCCCTGCTGCGGCAGCACGTCGACCTTCGGGATGTTCCGCGCGGCGCGCGCGAAGCTCTCGTCGACCGCGGGGCCGTCGATGATCAGCACCGACCCCCAGCCGAGCTTCTTGAAGCGCTGCGCGAGCTCCTTGGTCTTGGGCGCCTTGACCGCGGCCGCATCGATCACCACCAGCTTGCCCTCGGCCTGCTTCGCCGAGAGCGCGCTCTTGAGACCCATGCGCCGCACTTTCTTCTGCAGGCCGAAGCCGTGATCGCGCACCACCGGGCCGAAGATCACGGCGCCGCCGCGGAACTGCGGCGAGCGCAGGCTGCCCTGGCGGGCGCGTCCCGTACCCTTCTGGCGCCACGGCTTCTTCGTGGTGCCCTGGATTTCGGAGATGCCCTTGGTCTTGTGGGTGCCGGCCCGGCGCTTCGCAAGCTGCCAGTTGACGACGCGCGCGAGGATGTCGCGGCGCACGGGTGCGCCGAAGACGTCCTCGGCGAGCTCGATCTCGCCGACGTCTTTGTTCTCGAGGTTTTTGACCGCGACCTTCATGTCACTCGCCTCCGCCCTTGGCGGGCTCGGCCGGTGCTTCCGCCTTGGCCTTGATGGCAGCCGGGAAGGGCAGCTTCTTGTCCTTGGGCGCCGGGCGCTTCACCGCGTCGCTCACGAGGACGTAGCCGCCGTCATAGCCGGGCACCGCGCCTTTCACGAGGATGAGGCCGCGCTTGCCGTCGGTCGCGACCA
The DNA here is from genome assembly GCA_035541215.1 of Allostellaceae bacterium. Taxonomy (GTDB): domain Bacteria; phylum Pseudomonadota; class Alphaproteobacteria; order ATCC43930; family CGMCC-115725; genus DASZHJ01. The sequence goes on from DATKNV010000065.1 coordinate 6,481, forward strand.
CCTCGAGGTTCTGCGTGGTCACGCGGACGTCGCCCATGTGGCCGGCCATGCGCTTGTTCTTGAAGACCTTGCCGGGATCCTGGCGCTGGCCGGTCGAGCCGTGGCTGCGATGCGAGATCGAGACGCCGTGGCTCGCGCGCAAGCCGCCGAAATTGTGGCGCTTCATCACGCCCTGAAAGCCGCGGCCGATGCTGGTGCCGACGACGTCGACGAACTGGCCCGGCACGAAATGCTCGGCCGATAGCTCGACGCCGGGCTCGAGCAGCGCGTCCTTGCTCACGCGGAACTCCGCGAGCTTGCGCTTGGGCTCGACCTTGGTCTTGGCGAAATGGCCGCGCTCGGGCTTGGTCACCGTCTTCGTGCGCCGGGAGCCCACGCCGAGCTGGACCGCGTTGTACTTGTCCTTCTCCTCCGTGCGGACGGCGACGACCTGGCAGTTGTCGACCTTCAGCACCGTCACGGGGACGTGGTTGCCTTCCTCGGTGAACACCCGGGACATGCCGAGCTTCTGGGCGATGAGACCGGTACGCATGGGCGCCTCAGTTATTCAACTTGATGTCGACGTCGACGCCCGCGGCGAGGTCGAGCTTCATCAGCGCATCCACGGTCTGCGGCGTGGGCTCGATGATGTCGAGGACACGCTTATGCGTGCGGATCTCGAACTGCTCGCGCGACTTCTTGTCGATGTGCGGGGAGCGCAGCACCGTGAAGCGCTCGATCCGCGTCGGCAGCGGAATGGGCCCGCGCACACGCGCGCCCGTGCGGCGCGCGGTGTTCACGATCTCGCTCGTGGACTGATCGAGAACGCGGTGATCGTACGCCCTGAGGCGGATTCGAATATTTTGATTGTCCATCGCCATGGTGTGTTCCTTTTTCGCGAGCGGCGAGCCGCCGTTACAATCCCCGTCGCCCGCGTTTCGTCCTCGGGTTTCCCGTCCTTACTTTATGATGTCCGCGACGACGCCGGCGCCGACGGTCTTGCCGCCCTCGCGGATCGCAAAGCGCAGGCCCTTCTCCATCGCGATCGGCGCAATGAGCTCAACCTCCATCGCGATGTTGTCCCCGGGCATCACCATCTCCGTCCCCTCCGGCAGCTTGATCGTGCCGGTGACATCGGTGGTCCGGAAATAGAACTGCGGACGGTAGTTCGAGAAGAACGGCGTGTGCCGGCCGCCCTCCTCCTTCGTCAGGACGTAGGCCTCGCACTTGAAGTTCGTGTGCGGCGTGATCGAGCCCGGCGCCGCCAACACCTGACCGCGCTCAACCTCCTCGCGCTTCGTCCCGCGCAGCAGCGCCCCGATGTTGTCCCCGGCCTCGCCCTGGTCCAAGAGCTTCCGGAACATCTCAACACCCGTCACCACCGTCTTCACCGTCGGCTTCAAGCCCACGATCTCCACCTCGTCGTTCACCTTCACGATCCCGCGCTCCACACGGCCCGTCACCACCGTCCCGCGGCCCGAGATCGTGAACACGTCCTCGATCGGCATCAGGAACGGCTGGTCCTTCTCGCGCTTGGGCTGCGGGATATAGGCGTCCACCGCCGCCATCAGCTTCAGGATCGCGTCGTGGCCCAGCTCCTTCTGCTTCTCCTCCAGCGCCATCAGCGCAGAGCCCCGAACGATCGGAATGTCGTCCCCGGGGAAGTTGTACTTCGACAAGAGCTCGCGCACCTCCAGCTCCACCAGATCCAGAAGCTCGGGGTCGTCCACCATGTCGACCTTGTTCAGGAACACCACGATCGCGGGAACCCCAACCTGGCGTGCCAAGAGGATGTGCTCGCGCGTCTGCGGCATCGGGCCGTCCGCCGCCGAGACCACCAGGATCGCACCGTCCATCTGCGCCGCGCCCGTGATCATGTTCTTCACGTAGTCCGCATGACCGGGGCAGTCCACGTGCGCGTAATGCCGGTTCGCCGTCTGGTACTCAACATGCGCTGTCGAGATCGTGATACCCCGCGCCTTCTCCTCCGGCGCCTTGTCGATCTGGTCATAGGCCGTGTAGACCGCGCCGCCCGTCTCCGCCAGCACCTTCGTAATCGCCGCCGTCAGCGACGTCTTCCCGTGGTCCACGTGGCCGATCGTCCCGATGTTGCAGTGCGGCTTGTTCCGCTCGAATTTCGCCTTCGCCATGGGTCTGTCTCCAGTCCTCTCCTGTCCTATACCGCTCGTTGCCGCCGCATCACGCCATCTTGGCGCGAACTTCGTCGGCGACCGCCTGCGGCACCTGCTCGTAGTGGTCGAAATGCATCGTGTACTGCGCGCGCCCCTGGCTCATGGAGCGCAGCGTATTGACGTAGCCGAACATATTCGCGAGCGGCACCATCGCGTTGATCACCTCGGCGTTGCCGCGCTGGTCCTGCCCGGTGATGCGGCCGCGGCGGCTGTTGAGGTCGCCGATGACGTCGCCCATGTAATCGCGCGGGGTCACGACCTCGACGCGCATGATCGGCTCCAGAAGCTTCGGCCCCGCCTTCGCGATGCCCTCCTTGAAGGCCGCGCGCGCGGCGATCTCGAAGGCGAGCGCGCTCGAATCGACGTCGTGATAGGCGCCGTCATAGAGCGACGCCTTGAAGTCGATCACGGGGAAGCCCGCGAGCACGCCGCTGTCGAGCGAGCCCTTGAGGCCCTTCTCGACGCCGGGGATGTATTCCTTGGGCACGTTGCCGCCGACGACGTCGTTCTCGAACACGTAGCCGGAGCCCGGAGGCAGCGGCTCGAAGCGAATCTTGACGCGCGCGAACTGGCCGGAGCCGCCAGTCTGCTTCTTGTGCGTGTAGTCGACATCGGCAACCCGCGAGATCGTCTCGCGATACGCCACCTGCGGCGCGCCGACATTGGCCTCCACCTTGAACTCGCGCTTCATGCGGTCGACGATGATCTCGAGATGGAGCTCGCCCATCCCCTTGATGATGGTCTGCCCGCTCTCGTGATCGACGGCGACGCGGAAAGAGGGATCCTCGGTCGCGAGACGCGCCAGCGCGGCGCCCAT
>DATKNV010000066.1:0-9904 GCA_035541215.1 Allostellaceae bacterium
CATGGTTCGCGTCGTCGGCATCGATCATCTCTCGATCCGCGTGAGCAATCTCGCGCGCTCGAAGCGGTTCTACGACGACCTCCTGGGCTTCCTGGGCTTCAAGCGGAAATACGATTTCGCCGATGCCGTCGGCTGGAGCAACGGCAAGACGCTGTTCTGGATCGGCCAGGCCGACCGGCAGGGGAAGAAGCACAAGCACCGCCGCGGCGACATCGGCTTCCACCACTACGCCTTCGAACTCTCCAAGCGCCAGGACGTCTTCGACCTCGAGGCGCATCTCGAGGAGATGGGCGCCACCATCGTCGATCCCGCGGCCGAGTACTATTCCGGCGGCTATTACGCCGTCTATTTCCTCGACCCCGACGGGCTCAAGCTCGAGGGCATGCACTACCCGACGCGGCCGAAACGGAAGCGCAAGAAGGGCTGAGGTCGGCGAAGCCGCTTTCCCACCCTCTGCGTCCTCTGCGGAACCTCGGCGCCCTCTGCGCGATTGTCAAAGGCAACCCTTTCGCGCAGAGGGCGCGGAGGATGCGCGGAGGACGCGGAGGAAGGGGATGGGGCTTCGCCCCAGAAACTCAATACGCGAGGAATCCTCCATCGACCGGGAGCGTCACGCCCGTGACGTAGCGCGCCATGTCGGAGGCGAGGAAGACGGCGACGGGGGCGACGTCCTCGGGCGTGCCGATGCGCCCCAGGGGAATGCGGTTGGTGAAGTTCCGCATGTATTCCGGATTCTCCCGCGCCTTGGCGTTCAAGGGTGTCGCGATGAGGCCGGGGCCGATGGCGTTGACGCGGATGCCCTTGGGCGAGAGCTCGATCGCGAGCGCCTTGGTGAGCGCGCGGACGCCGCCCTTCGAGGTCGTGTAGGCGGCGGAATTCGGGAGAGCGACGAAGGACTGGACCGAGCCTATGTTGACGACCGCGCCTTTGGTCTCCTCGAGCTGCGCGAGAAAGGCCGTCGTCATGATGAAGGGGCCGTCGAGATTGACCGCGAGGGTCGCATCCCAGTCGCTGCGGACGTTCCTGTCCCAGACCGTGCCGCGCCGGATGATGCCGGCGTTGTTGACGAGAATGCCGATGCTGCCGATTTCGCGCTTCACCTGCGCCGCGAGCGCATCGGCGGCCGCGCGGTCGGCGACGTCGCAGGCGTAGCTCCCGGCGCTGCCGCCGATCGTCTTTGCCGTGCGCCGGGCGCTCTCGGCGTTCACGTCGACGGCGATGACACGCGCACCCGCGGCGGCCATCGCCTTCGCGATGCCCTCGCCGATCCCCGAGCCCGCTCCGGTGATGAGCGCTATCTTTCCTTCCAGCAAGCGGTCCATCTCGAGCCTCCATTTCCTCGCGGCGATTGGCTATGCTCGCCCCGCACTATAGAGCGGGAGGCGCGGGATGGACCAGGAGAGGCTCGAGAACTTCGTGGCGCGGCGCTGGGACGAGGAGGTCGTGCCGACGCTCGTCGACTACATCCGCATCCCCAACAAGTCCCCGGCCTTCGATCCCGACTGGGCCCAGCACGGCCACATGGACAAGGCCGTCGCCCTCTTCGAGTCCTGGGCGAGGGCACGCCTTCCGGAGCTGCCGGGTGCCACCCTCGAGGTGATGCGGCTTCCGGGCCGCACGCCACTCATCTTCATCGAGGTGCCCGGCACCGGCAGCGACACCGTTCTCCTCTACGGCCATCTCGACAAGCAGCCGGAGATGGCGGGCTGGGCCGAGGGCACGGGGCCCTGGACCCCCGTCCTCAGGGACGAGAAGCTCTTCGGCCGCGGCGGTGCGGATGACGGCTACGCCATGTTCGGCGCGCTCACGGCGATCGCGGCGCTCCGCGAGCAGGGCGTGCCGCATGCGCGCTCGGTCATCCTTATCGAGGCTTCCGAGGAATCGAGCAGCCGCGACCTCCCGGCCTACGTCGAGCATCTCGCGGCGCGGATCGGCAAGCCCTCGCTGGTGATCTGCCTCGACAGCGGGTGCGGCAACTACGACCAGCTCTGGATCACGACCTCGCTGCGCGGCGTGATCTCCGCGACGGTGACGGTGCGCGTGCTGAGCGAGGGCGTCCATTCCGGCGATGCCTCCGGCGTCGTCCCCTCGAGCTTCCGGCTCATGCGGAAGCTGCTCTCGCGCATCGAGAACGAGGCGACGGGAGCGATCCGGCTCGACGGGCTCCATGTCCAGGTGCCGGCGGAGCGCATCGCCCAGGCGCGCGTCGCCGCGGCGGCGCTCGGAAAAGAGGTCTATGCGAAATTCCCCTTCGCGGGCCGCACCCGGCCCATGAGCGAGGATCTCGTGGAGCTCGTGCTCAACCGCACCTGGCGGCCGCAGCTCGCGATCACGGGGATGGAGGGATTGCCGGTCCCCGGCAATGCCGGGAACGTGCTGCTGCCCTTCACGACGGCGAAGCTGAGCCTACGTCTCCCGCCGACGCTCGACAGCGCGCGGGCGGAGGCGCTGCTGCGCGAGGCGCTGGCGACGGATCAGCCCGATGGCGCGGAAGTGACCGTCAACATGGCGCAGGGTGCGACCGGCTGGAACGCGCCCAAGCTCGAGCCCTGGCTCGAGCGCTCGCTCGAGCGCGCCTCCACTGCCGCCTGGGGCAAGGCGCCGGCCTATATGGGCGAGGGCGGCACCATTCCCTTCATGGGGATGCTCGGCGAGCAATTCCCGCAGGCGCAATTCGTGGTGACGGGCGTGCTCGGCCCGCATTCGAACGCGCACGGACCCAACGAGTTCCTGCACATCCCCACGGGAAAGCGCGTGACGCAGGCGATGGCGACGGTGCTCGCCGACCATCGCGCGCGGTAACGAACACCCTCGCCCTCCCCTTGCTTCGCAACGGGAGGGCGAGGGTAGTCGCTACAGCGCGATTCTGCGGAAGACCTCCACGAACCGCTCCGCATCTGCCTCGTCGTTGTAGACGTGCGGACTGATGCGGAGACGCCCGAGCCGCGGCGCCGCGTAGACGCCCTCGGCCGCGAGACGCTCGGGCAGACGGTCCGGCATCCCCCGCGGGAAATTCAAACTGAGGATGTGCGGCGCGCGCAGCCGCTTCTCCGGCACCTGCGCGCCGCTGTTGCGCAGGCCGTCGGCGAGGCGGTCCGTCAGCATCTCGAGCCGCTCGCTCACCGCCGCCGAGCCCCAGCGCGCCATCATCTCCATGCCCACGGACGCCATCTCCAGCGAGATGAAGTGATCGCGCTCGCCCATGTCGAAGCGCCGCGCGCCCGCGACGTAGGCGGTATCCGCGAGATAGGGCGCGCGCTCCGCCGCGACCGCGCGGCGGCCGTAGCCCGTCTGCTCCAGCGGCACGCCCTCCTGGTTGCGCTTGGCGACGTAGAGGAAGGCGCGTCCGTAGGGGCCGAGCACCCACTTGTAGGTCGGGAAGATCAGGAAATCCGGATCGAGGCGCTTGACGTCGATCGCCATCACGCCCGCGGCATGCGTGGCATCGACGAGAAGCTTCGCGCCTTGCTTCCTGAGCGCCGCCGCCACCCGGCCGAGATCGATGACGCCGCCGCAGGACCAGTGGATCGAGGAGATCGAGGCAAGCGCGAGCGGCGCGGCACCCTGCCGCTCGATCGCCGCGAGCAGCGCCGCCGTCCAGTCGCCGTCGCCGGGTCGCGGCACCGTCTCGACCGCGAAGCCCTGCGCGGGGGCCCGCGTCATCCATTCGAGGACCGGCGAGGAATGATCGTCCTCCAGCACGAGGACCCGCGCGCCCCTGGGGATCGTCAGTATCTTCCCCGCGACGGCGACGCCGTAGCCCACGGAGGAGATGATCGCGACGTCCTCGGGATCGGCGCCGATCAATGCCGCCGCCGCGCGCCGGGCGCGGTCGTACTGGCTCGCGAAGAATTCGGCGCCGAGCTTCCAGGGCTGGCCCTTGCGGCCTGCGCCGATGCGGCCCGCCTCCTGCACCGCCTTCGGGATCGGGCTCCAGCCGGCGGCGTTGAAGTAGCAGACCTCGCGCGGAATATCGAAGAGCTCTCGCTGGCACGACAGCATGGCGGGACTCCCGGACCTAGTAGGGGACGTAGGTGTTGACGAGATCGAGCGCGTCGGCGGCGGCGCCGAAGCTCGCGAGATCGAGCGCGGCAGCGGCAAAGGGCGCGCGCGCCTCGACGAGGCCGAGGTAATCGAGGCCGCCCGCGCCGGGCGCGGAGAAGAGGCGCACCTGCCGCGTCTCCGCCCTTCCCTCATAGCTCGCGCGCAGCCCCTCGAGGATTCGCCGCTCGGCGTCGACGCCGAGGCCCCGGAAGCGCAGCAGCGTGAGCCGCGCGCCGCCGAGGGTGAGCGCATTCCCGGGATAGAGCTGCGTCGCCGGCGCGCGGTAATAGCCGCGGACGCGGCCGGTCACGCGCTTCGTCCAGGGGCTGGAATTGGCGCCGCCGACCTCGAGATAGGCCGGCGAGTCCAGCACCTCCGGGCGCGCGAGATCGTAGAGCGCGAGATAGCGGGGAAACCCCTCGATGGAGACGAAGCGCCGCGCGCTCTCGAAGCCCGGCACCGAGAGCCGCTCCGGCACGTGCTCGCTGTCGTACCAGGCATTGAACTCGTCCTCGTGCTCCGGCGCCGGCTCCATCGTCACCAGCAGCAATCCCTTGCGCGCCATGAGGCATCCCCTTCCCGCCTCATCGATCATTCCTCCTCCGCGTCCTCCGCGCAACCTCCGCGACCACTGCGCGGAAAAAAGTCTTCGCGCCGAGGACGCAGAGGGTACGCGGAGGACGCGGGGGAAAGAGACCTCACCCGACCTCGGCGATTTCCTTGGCGCGCGGCGCGACGGCGGCGGCGCGATGGTCCTTGGCGAGGAAGGTGTAGACGGTCGGCAGCACGAAGAGCGTGAAGAGCGTGCCGATCGACATGCCCGCGACGATGACGAGGCCGATCGAGAACCGGCTCGCGGCGCCCGCGCCGTTCGCGAAGAGCAAGGGGATGAGCCCCACCACCATCGCCGCCGTCGTCATCAGGATCGGGCGGAGCCGGACCTTCGCGGCTTTCTCGATCGCGGCGCGGCGGTCGAGACCTTCCGAGCGCTGCGCCTCGTTCGCGAAAGAGACCATGAGGATGCCGTGCTTGCTGATGAGGCCCACCAGCGTCACGAGACCGACCTGGCTGTAGATGTTGACGGTGGCGACGCCGAAGAAGAGCGGCAGCAGCGCGCCGCAGATCGACATCGGCACGCTCACGAGGATCACGATGGGATCGCGTAGGCTCTCGAACTGGCCCGCGAGCACCAGGAAGATCACGATGAGCGCGAAGCCGAAGGTGATCGCGAGCTGATTGCCCTCCTGCACGTATTGCCGCGTCTCCGAGAGGTAGTCGTGGCGGAAGCCCTGCGGCAGCAGCTTCGCCGATTGCGCCTCCAGGAACTCGACCGCCTGCCCCATGGTAATGCCCGGACGCAGCACCGCGGAGAAGGTCGCGGAGTTGAGCTGGTTGTACTGCGTGCGCGCATTCGCCTCGGTGTAGGGCTCGACGGAGACGACCGTCGAGAGCGGCACGAACTGGTTGCTCGCGGTGCGCACGTAGTACTCGGTGAGGCGCTCGGGCGTCAGGCGCAGCACGCGCGGCACCTGCGTGATCACCTCGTAGGAGCGGCCCTGGAGGTTGAAGCGGTTGATGAAGTTCTCGCCGACCAGGAGCGCGAGCGTGTCGCCGATTGCCCCCATGCTGATGCCGAGATCGTTCGCCTTGGAGCGGTCGATCTTGATTCGCACCGCGGGCGCGTTGAAGTCGAGGTCGCTGTCGGTGAAGATGAAGAGCCCGCTCTTGTTGGCGGCGGCCTTGAGGTCCTCCATCACGCGGAAGATCGTCTCGTAGGCGCCCGGCGAGCTGATCACCATCTGGACGGGAAGCCCGCTCGCGGAGCTCGGCAAGGGCGGCAGCGAGAAGACCGCGATCTTCAAGCCCTCGATGTCCCCGACCGCGGCCTGCATCGCCGGCTGGAGCTGCTGCGCCGTCCGCGCGCGCTCGCCCCAGGGCTTCAGGATCGCGCCCGCGAAGCCGTTGTTGACGCCGTTGGTGCCGCTCACGACGAAGGTCGCCTCCGTCTCCGGGAAGGAGCGGTAGATCTTGTCGAGCCGGTCGGTATAGGCGTCCATGTAGTCGATGTTGGCGTATTGCGGCCCCTTGGTGAGGGAGAACAGCACGCCCTGATCCTCCTGCGGCGCGAGCTCGGAGAAGGAGTTGAGGTAGAGGAAGAAGACGCTGCCGAGCACCGCTACCGCGAAGAGCGCGATCGCGGGGCGCTGGTCGAGGCTCGCATGGAGCTTCCGCCCATAGGACTCCGTGAGGCGGCCCAGGACGCGCTCGACGAAGCGCTCGAAGCGGCCGCGCTCGCCGCCCTTCAGCAGCATCGAGCACATCATCGGCGAGAGCGTCAGCGCGACGATGCCGGAGATGATGACCGAGCCCGCGAGCGTGAAGGCGAACTCGCGGAAGAGCACGCCCGTCAATCCGCCCTGGACGCCGATCGGCGCGTAGACCGCCGCGAGCGTGATGGTCATCGCGACGATCGGGCCCACGATCTCGCGCGCGCCCAGGAGCGCCGCCTGCACCGGCGTCTTCCCGTGCTCGATCCAGCGGTGGATGTTCTCGACGACGACGATGGCATCGTCGACGACGAGACCGATCGCGAGCACGAAGGCGAGGAGCGTCAGCAGATTGAGGCTGAAGCCCAGCGCCAGCATGATGATGGCGGCGCCCACCAGCGAGAGCGGGATCGTCACCACCGGCACGATCACCGAGCGGAAGCTGCCGAGGAAGAGGTAGATCACGACCACCACGATGAGGGCCGCCTGGCCCAGCGTGCGGTAGACCTCGTCGATCGCCGCCGTGATGAAGCGCGTGGCGTCGTAGCCGATGCGCATGTGCACGGATGGCGGGAGATCGCGCTCGATCGACGGAAGCAGCGCGCGGATGTCCTGCACCATCGTGAGGGGGTTCGCGGTCGGCGTCGCATTGATGCCGACGAAGACCGCGTGGACGCCGCTCATGGTGACGCTGCTGTCGGTGCTCTGCGCGCCGAGCTCCAGCTTGGCGATGTCGCCGAGCCGGACGAGGCTTCCGTCCTGCGCCTTCACCACCATCTCCCGGAACTCGTGCATGCTCCGGAGGCCGGTGTTGGTGTCGATGGCGGTGAGGGTATAGAGCCCCTTCACGTTGCCGGGCGCCGCCTGGAAATTGTTGAGCTGGATCGCCGCGCGCACGTCGTCGGCGGATATGCCGCGCGCGGCCATGCGCTTGGGGTCGAGCCAGATACGCATCGCGAAGGTCTGGCCGCCGAGTATGTCGGCGGAGGCGACGCCGTCGACGGTCGCGAGCAGCGGCTGCACCACGCGCGTGAGGTAATCGGAGATCGCGGCCGAGGAGAGCTCGTCGCTCGAGAAGCCCAGATACATCACCGCGATCGCCTGGCCCGTCGTCTTGGTGATGACGGGGTCGTTCGCCTCGCGCGGGACCAGGTAGCGGACCTGCTGCACCTTGGCCATCACGTCCGTCATGGCCTTGCTGGGATCGTAGTTGAGGCGGACATAGGCCTGAATCACGCTCTTGCCCGAGACCGAGCTCGAGGTCATGTACTCGAGCCCGTCCGCCGTCGAGATCGCCTGCTCCAGCGGCGTCGTGATGAAGCCCTGCATGAGCTCGGCGCTGGCGCCGGGGTAGATGGTGGTGATGGTGATGACGGTGTTATCGAGCCGCGGATACTGCCGGATCGGCAGGCACAGCATCGCCCGCGCCCCCACCAGCAGGATGAGCAGGCTCACCACCGTTGCGAGCACCGGCCGCTTGATGAAGATGTCCGTGAACCGCATCAGGTCCCTACCATTGCTTCGCTGCGGCGAAGCCGCGATCGCTTCCTCGGCGTTCACTGCGCATCCCCTGCGACCACTGCGCGAGCAGTTTTTCGCGCAGAGGGCGCAGAGGATGCGCAGTGGACGCAGGAAATGCCTTGCTCACGATGGACCTCAGCTGTTCGGGATCTTCGCGGGTGGCGCGAGGGCGTTCGAGGGCTGCACCACGACCTGCGTGCCCGACTGCAGCTTGAGCTGGCCCGAGGTCACGACGAGGTCGCCGGGCTTGACGCCCTCGAGGATCGCGACGCGGCCCTGGCTGCGCTCGCCGGGCTTGACGAAGACGCGCACGGCGCGGTCGATGGGCTTGCCGCTCGGGTCCGTGCCCTCGCGCTTCACGACGAAGACGCTGTCGCCGTAGAGCGTGTAGTCGACGGCGGTCTCCGGCACGGTCACCACGGAGGGGATCGGCGGCAGGACCACGTGCACGTTCGCGTACATGCCCGGCAGCAGCTTCCGCTCGGGGTTGTCGAGCGTCCCCTGCACCTTGATGGCGCGCGTCGCGGGATCGATCTGCGGATCGATCGCGTCGATCGTGCCGTTGAACACCTCGCCGGGATGGGCATCGACGGCGAGCTCGATCGGGCTGTTGACGGCGAGCAGGCTGCGGTCCTGCTCGGGCATCGTGAAGTTCACGTAGAGGATGGAGAGGTCGGTGAGCGTCACGATCGCGCCGCCGGGATTGAGGTATTGGCCGAGATTGACCTGGCGGATGCCGAGCTCGCCCGAGAACGGCGCGCGGATCAGCTTCTGCCGGATCTGCGCCTCGGTCTTCGCGATGCTCGCGCGCGCCTCGTCGAGCGCAGCCTGGTTCTGGTCGACCGTCTGCTGCGGCACCGCCTGGCGCGTCACCAGATCGCGAGAGCGCGCGAGGCTGATCTCCGCGAAGCGCGCCTGCGCCTTGAAGTTGGCGAGATCGCCTTGCTCGGGCTCGTCGTTGAGCTGCACCAGCGGCGTGCCCGCCGCGACCGAGGTTCCCGGCTGGAACATGATGTCCTTGATGCGCCCGCCGACCTCCGCGACCACCGTCACCTGGCGCACGGCCTGGAGCGTGCCGATGCCGGCGATCGAGCGCGGCATCGTCTCCGAGCGCGCGGGCTCGGCCGCGACCGGCGTCGGCGGCATCTGGAAATGCGAGAAGGCCTGGTTGATCGCCTCCGCGCGGAAGCGGTTGAAGCCCCAGATCCCCGTCAGCACGATCGCGAGCATCACCGCCATCAGCGCGAAGCGCAGCCATTTGCGGCGGATGAAGACGTAGCCCAGGAGCGCGGCCAGGAAGATCGCGAGCACGGACCCCGCGACGATGAGCGCTTGCGAGTTCATGGGCGGCTCCTCCGATGCTCCTGCGGCACGACGGTGCGCGCGAAGTCCGCGAGCGCGTCGCGATCGAAATGCGCGGCGATGGCGGCGTCCTTGAGACCCATGCCGCGGAGCGCGAACCACGCGGCCGTGGGGATCACGTCCTCGGGCTTGCCGGCATAGGGCACGGCGGGACGGCCGGCGAGGCGGACATATGCCAACATCGTGGCGACGTGCTGCGCGAACCAGAATCGGTTCTCGGGCGCGACCGGCGTCTCCGCGAGATCGCCCGAAGCGGCCGCGGCCTCGAGCGAGGCGCCGAATTTCGGAAACACCTGGCCGAAGATGGTCTCGAAGACGAGCCGCGCGTAGTCGCCATCCGCGAGCAGGCTGTTGAGGATGAGGCGGTGGCGCGTGTCGCCGGTGTCGTCGGCCTCGCCGAGGACGATGTGGTGGACCATCGCATAGGTCATCCGCACGAGCGTCCGCGTCGAGGGCTCGAGCAGGTCGAGCTGCGCCAGCGTCTCGTCCTTGAGGCGGCAGGTGCGGTCGAGGATCTCGCCGTAGAGCGCGGCCTTGCTCGGGAAGTGCTTGAAGAGCAGCGCCTCGGAAACGCCCGCGGCCTCCGCGATCTCCTTCGTGGTCGTCCCCGCGAATCCCTTGCGCGCGAAGAGCGGCATCGCCGCCGCGACGATGCGATCGCGGCGCGCCTCGCTGTCGAGACGCAGTCTGGTCGAGGCGGTCATGGACGG
>DATKNV010000067.1:0-36532 GCA_035541215.1 Allostellaceae bacterium
ACGCCTATGTGCAGCCGCTGATGGCCGGCTATCTCGGCCGGCTCGAGTCCGGCCTGCGCGCCATGGGCCTGGCGGCGCCCGTGTTCATGATGCTCAGCGGCGGCGGCCTCACCACCATCGAGACGGCCCGCCGCTACCCCATCCGCCTGGTCGAAAGCGGCCCGGCCGGCGGCGCCATCTTCGCCGCCGACATCGCCCGCCAATGCGACCTCGATCGCGTGCTCAGCTTCGACATGGGCGGCACCACCGCCAAGATCTGCCTCATCGACAAGGCGCAGCCGCAGACGAGCCGGCTCTTCGAGGTCGCGCGCATCTACCGCTTTCTCAAGGGGAGCGGCCTGCCGCTGCGCATTCCCGTGATCGAGATGGTGGAGATCGGCGCGGGCGGCGGCTCGATCGCTCGGCTCGACGCCATGCGCCGCATCGCCGTCGGCCCCGACAGCGCGGGCTCGGAGCCCGGCCCCGTCTGCTACGGCCGCGGCGGCACCGAGCCCACCGTCACCGACGCCGACGTCGCCTTGGGCCGCATCGATCCCGCGACCTTCTCCGGCGGCCACATGGGCCTCGACACCGGCGGCGCCTTCCGCGCGATCCAGAAAGAGCTCGGCGAGCCGCTGGGGCTCTCGGTCGAGCTCGCGGCGCTCGGCATCAGCGAGATGGTCGACGAGAACATGGCGAACGCCGCCCGCGTCCACGCGATCGAGAGCGGCAAGGACGTGCGCCCGCGCACCCTGATCGCCTTCGGTGGCGCGGCCCCGCTCCACGCCGCGCGCGTCGCCGAGAAGCTCGGCATCTCGCGCGTGCTGGTGCCGGCCAATGCCGGCGTCGGCTCCGCGATCGGATTTCTCCGCGCGCCCGTCGCCTACGAGATCGTTAGGAGCCACCTCGAGCGCATCAGCAGCTTCGATTCCGCGGCCGTCAACCGGCTCCTCGCGGAGATGCGCGCGGAGGCCGAGGCGATCGTGCGCCAAGGCGCCCCGAATGCCGCGCTCACGGAGCAGCGCACCGCCTTCATGCGCTATCGCGGCCAGGGCCACGAGATCGCGGTGCCGCTCCCGGTGCGGAATTTCGCGCCCGGCGACAAGGCCCAGCTCACGGAGTTCTTCGAGGCCGCCTATCGCCGTCTTTATAACCGCGCCATTCCCGGCGTCGACGTGGAGATCCTGAGCTGGGTCGTCGCCGTGATCGCGCCCGCCGAAGGCAGCCTCGCCACGCCTTCGGCCATCACCCCCTACGAGCCCAAGCCCAAATCGCACCGCCGCGTCTTCGACCCCGAGACCGGCGAATTCCTGGAGGTCGCGATTTATTGGCGCCCGGACTTGAAGCCCGGCGCCCGCATCAGGGGCCCCGCCGTCATCGCGGAGGACGAGACCTCGACCGTGCTGAGCCCGATCTTCGACGCGGAGGTCGACGGGTTTGGGTATATTGCGCTGACGCGGCGCGGATAGTCGTGCGGCATCGTTGCCAAAGAAACTTCAAGAACCCGTCATGGCCGGGCTTGTCCCGGCCATCCACGCGGCTATGCCGTGCGCGCGATTTCGTGGATGGCCGGGACAAGTCCGGCCATGACGAATGAGTATGGTGACGGATTCGGCTATATTGCTCTCACCCGCCGTCGGGAGAATTGACGTCATGATCGCCCGCCCCAACACCGCGCTCGCCCAGATCCACACGCAGATCATGTGGAGCCGGCTCATCGCCGTCGTCGAGGAGCAGGCGCAGACGATGATCCGCACCGCCTTCAGCACCTCCGTGCGCGAGGCGGGAGACCTCTCAGCGGGCGTCTTCGACCGCGAGGGGCGGATGCTCGCGCAGGCCGTCACCGGCACGCCCGGCCACGTCAATTCGATGGCGAATGCGGTGAAGCACTTCCTCGACGTCCATCCGCTCGAGACGATGAAGGACGGCGACCACTACATCACCAACGACCCCTGGCTCACCTCGGGGCACCTCCACGACATCACCGTGGTGACGCCGAGCTTCTACAAGGGAAAGCCCGTGGGGCTCTTCGCCTGCACGGTCCACGTCGTCGACATCGGCGGGCTCGGCATGGGGCCGGACGGGCGGCAGGTCTTCGAGGAAGGCCTCTCGATCCCGATCATGCCGCTCGCGCGCGAGGGCAAGATGAACGAGGACCTGCTGAAGGTCGTGCGCGCCAACGTGCGCGAGCCGCTGCAGGTCGAGGGCGACATCTACGCGCTCACGGCCTGCAACGAGGAGGGCAGCCGCCGCCTCGTCGAGATGATGGACGAGTTCCAGATCGTCGACCTCGAGAACCTCGGCAACACCATCATCGAGGCCTCGCGCGAGGCGACGCTCGCGAAGATCCGCGCGCTCCCGCACGGGACCTTCCGCAACAGCGTCAGCATGGACGGCTACGACAAGCCGCTCCTCCTCAACGCCGCGCTCACGATCTCCGACGAGGGCGTCCACGTCGACTTCGACGGCACCACGGCCGCGAGCGCCTTCGGCATCAACGTCGTCTACAACTACACGCTCGCCTACACCGCCTTCGGCGTCAAATGCCTGGTGGCGCCGGAAGTGCCGAACAACGCGGGCTCGCTCGATCCCATCACCATCAGCGCGCCCGAGGGCTCAGTCCTCAACGTGAAGCGGCCCTGGGCGGTCGCCGCGCGCCATACCGTCGGGCACATGCTGCCGGACGTGGTCTTCGGCTGCCTCCATCAGGTGATGCAAGGCGGCGTCCCCGCCGAAGGCGCCTCCTCGCTCTGGAACCCGCAGATTTTCGGCGGCGGCTCGCTCGTCGACGAGGTCGCGGAGGGCGCCGATGCGAACGACCTCCCGGAATTCAGCACGGTGATCTTCCATTGCGGCGGCGCAGGCGCGCGTCCCGGCAAGGACGGGCTCAGCGTTACCGCCTTCCCGAGCGGCGTTCGCACCATTCCCGTGGAGGCAACGGAGAGCATCGCGCCCGTTGTCTTCCGCCGCCGCGAGTTTCGCGAGAGCTCGGGCGGGGCCGGGAAATTCCGCGGCGGGCTCGGGCAGGTGATCGAGCTCTCGGGCGCCGACGGCGCCCCGATCGCCCTCCTCTGCAATTTCGAGCGGGTCAAGAACCCCGCGCGAGGGCGGAACGGCGGCGGCAGGGGCGCGGCCGGCAGCGTCGAGCTGCTCTCGGGCCGGCCGATCCGTCCCAAGGGCCGCCAGACGGTGCCGCCCCGCGACACTATCCGCTTGGGCCTCCCCGGCGGCGGCGGCTTCGGCGATCCCAAGACGCGCGAGGCCGAGCGCGTGCGCGAGGACGTGCTCGACGGCCTCATCACGCGCGAGGAAGCGCGGCGCGACTACGGCGTCGCCCTCGACGCCCACGGGCGCCTCGACGCCGCGGAGACCGCGCGGCTCCGCTCCGCTCGCGCCTGACGAGCCCTATCCCGCGTTTTTTTGCCGCGACGGCCCGCCCGCGGTCGCGTTAGACTTGCCGCCGCGTGCCGGCCGGGACCAGGGTGATTGTCCCGGCAGTGGTGTAACAAAACGGAGGGGAGGTCATGAAAAAGGGCAATTTTCTCGGCGCCGCGCTGATCGCGGCCTCGCTCACCGCGGGTCCTGCGCTCGCCGAGGACGTCAAGGTCGGCGCGATCTATCCGCTTTCGGGCAACGCCGCGGTGGCGGGCCAGTCGGAACTCGATGCAATCAAGCTCGCGGTGGAGATGGTGAACGGAAACTACCCCGACCTCACCTCGCTGCCCTCCGTCGGCAAAGGCGGCCTTACCAACATGGGCGGCGCCAAGATCCAGCTCATCACCGCAGATCACCAAGGCAAGCCAGAGGAAGCGAACGCGCAGACGCTCCGCATGATCACGCAGGAGCACGTGGCGGCGATGATCGGCTCCTATCATTCGAATGTAAGCTTCACGGCGACCGCGGTCTCCGAGCGGCAGGGCATCCCCTTCGTCGTCGGCGACAGCGTCGCCGCCAACATCATGACCCGCGGCTTCAAGTGGGTCGTGCGCGTGACGCCGATCGCCTCGGACTTTGCCAAGAACTACATGGAATACCTCACCGACATGAAGAAGGCCGGCCGCAAGGTCGAGACGATCGCGGTCGTCAACGAGAACACGGACTACGGCACTTCGATCGGCGGCACGGTCGTCGAGCAGGCCAAGAAATACGGTTTCAACGTGGTGGCGCAAATCCCCTATAACGCCAACACCACGGACGTGAGCGCGCAGGTGCTGCAGCTCAAGGAGAAGAATCCGGATTGCGTCGTCTTCATCACCTACACCGCCGACGCGATCCTCTATATGAAGACGCTGAAGAACCTCGGCTACCAGCCGCCGATGATCATCGCCGACGACGCCGGCTTTGCCGATCCCGCGTTCATACCCGCGGTCGGAGACATTTCCCAGGGCTTGATGAACCGCAGCGCCTGGGCTGTCGGCAAGCCCGGCAGCGTGTCCTATCGCGTGAACGAGCTCTTCAAGGCCAAGTACAACCGCGATCTCGACGACACCAGTGCCCGCGGTTTGCAGGCGATGCTCGTGCTCGCGGACGCCATCAACCGCGCGGGCTCGACTGCGCCCGACAAGATCATGGCGGCGCTCAAGGCGACCGACCTGAACCAAGACCAAATCATCATGGGATACCGCGGCGTCAAGTTCGACGAGCGCGGAGAGAACTCGCTCGCGGCCACCTATCTGGTCCAGCTCCAAGGCAAGGAGTACGTCGCGGTTTGGCCGGAGAACAAAGCACTGGCGCCGCTGCAGTGGCCGATGAAGGGCTGGAAGTAATCACCGCCGCGCCCGAGCGCACATGATCCTGGTGCAAGTGGCGGTAGGCGGCCTCCTCCTGGGGGCCGTCTATGCGCTCTTTGCCTCTGGGCTCACGCTCATCTGGGGCATGATGAACTTCATCAACTTCGCCCATGGCGAGTTCGTGATGCTCGGCATGTATGTGGCGCTGGTGATCACCTGGATCCATGGCGGCCCGGAGGCCTTCGTACCCGTGGCGACGGCGGCGCTCTTCCTCCTCGGCGTCGGCGTCTATTTCGGCCTCATCAAGCACGTGACGCGCGGGCCGATGCTCGCTCAGATCCTCTCGACCTTCGGCCTCGCGCTGCTGCTGCGCTACTCCGCCTTCGCCTATTTCAAGCCCGATTTTCGCACTCTGCCGGAAAGCTGGCTCTCGGGCACGCTCAATGTCGGCGGCATTTATCTCCAGAACTCGAAACTCGTGGCCGGTTTCGTCGCGTTGCTGCTGACGATCGGCATGCACGTCCTGCTGACGCGGACGGCGCTCGGAAGCCGACTGCTCGCGGTCTCGGAGGACCGCAATGCCGCGATGCTCATGGGCATCCGCCCCGACCGCATGCAGGCGCTCGCCTGGGGCCTCTCCGCAGCGAGCGCGGGGATCGCCGGCGCGCTGCTCGCAATCGGCTTCCCCTTCTCGCCCGAGGTCGGCGCCACCTTCGCGCTTACCGCCTTCGTCGTCGTGGCCTTTGGGGGCTTCGGCAGCGTGCCCGGCGCTGCCCTCGCGGGCCTCATCATCGGCCTCGTCGATCAGATCTCCGCCTACAAGCTGGGCCCGATCTACAAGGATGTCGTGGTCTATGGTCTCTTCGTGGCGATCCTGTGGGTGAGACCACAGGGCCTCTTCGGCAAGGTCTAGCGGGGACGCGATGCGGCTCGCCTGGGGACCGATCGCTTTGTGGGCGGCCCTCCTGCTCTTCCCGCTCTTGGTCACCGTCAGCGACAGCGCGGCCTATCTTCAGGACGTCGGCACGACGCTGATCCTTGCGGCGATCGGCGCCTCTGCCTGGAATATCGTCGGTGGATATGCAGGCCAGGTCTCCGTGGGGCATGCGATCTTTTTTGGGGCCGGCGCTTACGTCCCACTCCTGGTCTACGAGCTCTGGGAGTTGCCGCCGCTCCTGGGCCTTCCCTTCGCGATGATCATTGCGGTGCTTTTCGCGGTCGCGATCGGCCTGCCGAGCTTCCGCCTCACAGGTCACTATTTCAGCATGGCGACGATCGCGGTCGCCGAGCTTGTCCGCATCGTCGTCAGCAATTGGCCGCTGCTGGGCGAAGCGATCGGCATCCAAGGTCCCGCGACGCCGCGCGGCTGGTGGGACCTTATCTTCCGAAGCTCGGTCCCCTACTACTACATCTACCTCGCGGTGCTCGCTGGCGTACTTGCGCTCACCTATGCGATGGAACGAAGCCGCTTCGGCTATTATCTCCGCGCGATCCGCGCCGGCGAGCGCGCGGCGCGAAGCCTCGGCGTGCCCGTGCTGCGCACCAAGCTGATGGCATTCATGCTGAGCGCCGCGCTCACGGCGGTCGCGGGCGCGCTCTATTCCTTCAAGTTCGGCTTCGTCAACCCCGAGAGCGGCATCGGCATCCTGGTCTCGGTCCAGATGATCATCATCGCCGCGCTCGGCGGCGCCGGCACGCTCTATGGTCCGCTGATCGGCGCGCTTCTGCTCATCCCGCTGCAAAGCGCCACCAACACGCTCTGGGGCGGAGGCGGCAGCGGACTCACCTTCATCGTCTACGGCGGCATCATCGTGCTGCTCGCGCGCTTCGAGCCCGGCGGCCTCATCGAGCTTTGGCGCCGGGTGGGAGCCGCCGCCTTCGCCCGCCCCAAGAGAGGAGCGGCCGATGCTTCTTGAGGCGGAGAGCGTCTCGCGCGCCTTCGGCGGCTTCCTCGCGCTCTCCGAGGCGACGCTCGGCGTCGAGCGCGGCGAGATCGTGGGCCTCATCGGCCCCAACGGCGCCGGCAAATCGACCTTCTTCAACTGCATCGCCGGCGACCTGCCGCCGACGGGCGGCAGGATCGTCTTCGACGGCGTCGACGTGACGGCCGCCCCGGCGGAGGAGCACGCGCGGCTCGGCATCGGCCGCACCTTCCAGGTGCCCGCGACCTTCGAGGACATGACCATCCTCGAGAACGTGATGGTCGGCGCGTTCCTGCGGCACCACCGCGCGAGCGACGCGCATGCCAAGGCGATGGAGGTGCTGCGCCTGACGGGCCTCGAGCGGCAAGCGCAGCAGCGCGCGCGGAGCCTCGGCACGCCCGGCCGCAAGCGCCTGGAGATCGCGCGGGTGATGGCGACGGAGCCGAAGCTCCTGCTCCTCGACGAGGCGCTCGCGGGCTTGACGCCCGTGGAGGTCCAGCGCGCAATCGAGCTCGTGCGGACGATCCACGCGACCGGCATGACCATCGTCATCGTCGAGCACATCATGGAGGTGATCCTGACGCTCGCCGAGCGCGTCCTCGTCTTCAACCAGGGCCGCACCATCGCCCAGGGCAAGCCCCAGGACGTCGTCAACGACCCCAAGGTGATCGAGGCCTATCTGGGCCACCATCACCGCCGCCGCCGGGCGCGGAAGGCCGAGCCATGACCGCGGCGCTCGAGATCGAGCATCTCGAGGTGCGCTACGGCGATCTCGTGGGCGTCGCCGACGTATCGCTCCGCGTGCCCGAGGGCAGCGTGGTGGCGCTCCTGGGCTCGAACGGCGCCGGCAAGACCACGACCTTGAACGCGATCGCGGGGCTCGTGCCCGCGAGCGGCGGCGCCATCCGCTGGGAGGGCGAGGCGATCGACGGTCTCGCCGCGCACGCGATCGTGCCCAAGGGCTTGGCGCTCTCGCCGGAAGGCTGGCGGCTCTTCGTGAGCCAGACGGTGGAGCAGAACCTCCATCTCGGCGCCACGGCGCTCGCGGACAAGACGCAATTCGAGGCGCTGCTCGCGCGTGTCTACGACGTCTTCCCAAGGCTCGCCGAGCGCAGGCGGCAGCGCGCGGGCACTCTCTCCGGCGGCGAGCGGCAGATGCTGGCGCTCGGCCGCGCGCTCATGAGCGCTCCCAAGCTCCTGATGCTGGACGAGCCGAGCCTCGGCCTCGCGCCCGCGGTGGTCGAGCAGCTCTACGACACGCTGGAGCGGCTCCACGAGGAAGGCTTGACGCTGCTCCTCGCGGAGCAGTCGGTGCCGCTCGCGCTGGAGATCGCGGATTACGCCTACGTGCTCCAGACCGGCCGCACCGTGCTCGAGGGCCCCGCCGAGAAGCTCGAGAACGACCCACAGGTGCAGCGGATCTATCTCGGTATCAAGGATGCCGGCTGACCATGGAAGCGGCGGCTAAGACCCCCGTCATCCTCGGGACCGCGACGCCGGGCGGCGGATTTCCGCTCTACGGCGCGGCGATCGTCGACGCCGTCAATGCGCTGGAGCCGAGCCTCGCGATCGAGGCGCGCAACACCAGGGGCAGCACCGAGAACGTGCCGCTGCTCAAGGCCGGGGCGCTCGACATCGGGCTCGTCCAGGGCGAGGTGGTGCAGGAGGCGCTCGCGGGCGGGCTCCGCATCGTCGCGGCGATGTACTCGACGCCCGGCATGTTCGTGGTGCGCGCCGACAGCCCTCATCGCAGGATCGTCGATCTCCGCGGCGAGCCCGTCGCCTTCGGCGCCCGCGGCTCCGGCCTCGTGATCCTCGCGCGCAACGTCCTCACCGGAATCGGCCTCGATCCCGAGCGCGATTTCGAGGCGATCTACCTCGACCGCGCCGGCGACGGGCCGCTCATGGTGATGGAGGGCCGCGCCGCCGCGCTCTGGGGCGGCGGCATGGGCTGGCCCGGCTTCACCGCGGTGACGCAGGGACCGGCGGGCGCACGATTCATCGCCCCCGATGCCGCGGAGATCGCGCGCATCTGCGCGAAGCATCCCTTCCTGAAGCCGATGACGCTTCCCGCCGACGCCTATCCCGGCCAGGCGCAGCCGATCCCCTCCGTCGGCTCCTGGAATTTCATCCTCGCGCGCAGCGATCTCGACGACGGCGTGGCCTATCGCATCGCTCGCGCGCTCCATCGCGGCGAGGCCGAGCTCGCGGCGCGGTTGCCGCAGGCGCGCGAGACCACGGCGGCCAACACCGCGGCCGCCGCGCCGGATCCTTCGCTCATTCATCGCGGCGTGCTCCGCTATCTCCGCGAGACCGGGCTCGCCCGCTAGACCCAGAGATCAGGAGGCGACATGTACGCTGCCCCGCCGGTCATCGAGACCACGCTCTTCGCGCGCATTCCCCCCGAGCTCGGAATCGACCGCCCCTCGCACTGGATCGAGTACAATCAGATGGGCGTGCCGCATCCGACCTTCCTCGAGGGGCCGTCCTTCGACCGCGAGGGCAATCTCTGGGTCACCGACATTCCCTGGGGCCGGCTCTTCAAGATCGCGCCCGATGGCTCGATCGAGGTTGCACTCGAATACGACGGCGAGCCCAACGGTCTCAAGTTCCACAAGGACGGCCGCGCCTTCATCACCGATCACAAGAACGGGATCATGGTGTTCGATCCCAATACGCGGAAGATCGCGCCCTATCGCGACCGCGGCGTGGTCGAGCGCTTCAAGGGCGTGAACGACCTCGTCTTCGCCTCGAACGGCGACATGTATTTCACCGACCAGGGCCAGACGGGACAGCAGGACCGCACGGGCCGCCTCTATCGCCTGCGCGCGGACGGGCGACTCGAATGCATCCTCGACTGCATCCCGAGCCCCAACGGCCTCGTTCTCAACAAGAGCGAGACCGTGGTCTATCTCTGCGTCACCCGCGACAACGCGATCTGGCGCGTGCCGCTCCTCAAGGACGGCACGGCGACCAAGGTCGGCGTCTTCATCCAGATGTCCGGCGGCGTAGGCCCCGACGGCATGGCGATCGACGAGGCCGAGAACCTCGTCGTCTGCCACGTCGGCATGGGCTGCGTCTGGGTCTTCAGCCCGCTGGGCGAGCCGCTCTACCGGATCAAGTCCTGCGCCGGGCTCACCATCACCAACTGCGCCTTCGGCGGGCCCGAGCGCAGGACGCTCTTCATCACGGAATCGAAGACCGGGAGCATCCTCAAGGCCGAGCTCAAAGTGCCCGGCCGGCTCATGTACTCGCACACCTGAGGAAGGCCCGCCTCACTCGTCGCGCCAGAAGGGCAGGCTTCCCTGCCGGTGCGCGCTCGCGCGATCGAGGCCGATGTCGCGCAACGCACGGTCCTCGAGGTCGAGCAAGGCTTGCCGCGTGTGCAGCCGCTCGTGCCAGAGGGCAAGCCGCCGGGCGAGCGCAGAGAGCCCCTGCGCGAGCTGGACGCCCCAGCTCTGGCGCGGCTTGATCTCCCGCGGCCGCCAGCCCCTCAGCGCCAGAGCCGCCGAGCCGAGCCCCAAATTTCCCTGGGGAGCCATGAAAGGCCCGCATATCTCGCGCCAAGCGCCGATCGGCGCCGCCTTCCGAAGGGCTCCCGGGGTCCCATGATTCCGCTCTAAGACCATTGTAGACATTGAGGAAACTCCTTCTCCTTGGGTCTCGCTGATGGCTCTATAATTGGCTCCTTTTCGCAGTCGCAACAAACGATGAAATCTTGTATGGTGACTTAGAAAAATTTGGGCATTCGATGAAGCGCTCAAATCTGCCGCTCAATGGAATCCGGGCCTTCGAGGCGGCCGCGCGCCACCTGAGCTTCACCCGCGCCGCCGCGGAGATGAGCGTGACGCAGGCGGCAATCAGTCATCAGGTGAAGATGCTGGAGCAGCGCCTGGGTCTGCCGCTCTTCCGCCGCCTCCCCAAGGGCCTGCGCCTTACCGAGGAGGGTCAGGCATTGCTGCCGGAGCTCGGCGCCGCACTCGACCGCATCGGCAATGCGCTCGACCGGCTGAGCCAGCGCGGCGGCAGCGTCCTCACGGTCAGCACGCTCACGACCTTCATGCTGACTTGGCTCGTCCCGCGGCTGCCGCGTTTCCAGGCGGCGCACCCGGAGATCGCCGTCAGGCTCTGGACGAGTTCCCACTTCACCGATTTCGACCGCGAGGAGGTCGATGTGGGGCTCCGGGTCGGCGAGGGTGGATGGTCGGGGCTCGTGACGCACAAGCTCTTCGAGGAGACGATCACGCCGCTCTGCGGCCGGGCCCATCGCGAGCGCTTGCGCTCGCTCGACGATCTCCGCGCGGTTCCCTTGCTCGATTCCGGCGGCGAGGACTGGGAGATCTGGCTCCGCGCGGCGGGGGTGCGCGATCTGAGCGCCGCCCGCGGGCCCAAATTCGACTCGACCAAGATCGCCGTCGAGGCCGCGATCGACGGTCTCGGCGTGGCCGTCGGCCAAGCGAGCCTCTACGCGGAGGACATCGCCGCCGGACGCCTCTTCCAGCCTTATCCGCTCTCGGTGAGCAACGGCAAAGCCTATTGGCTCGTCTATCCGCCCGCGGCTTCGGACTCGCCCAAAGTCAGGGCGTTTCGCGACTGGATCCTCACGGAGATCGGCCGCGCAGCCTAGAACTCGCCGCTCTACTTGCCGCTCTTCAGCCGCTTGATGCTGAATGCTTTGACCGGCCGGTGGAGGCCTTTCAGGGCCAAATCGCCGATCTCTTCCACCTCGGCGGAATCCTGGACGCCCGCCACCACCCTCGAGGTCGCGAGCGTCTGTCCGCTCTTCGCCTCCGCACAGAGCCGCGCGGCGAGGTTTGTCACGGTGCCGATCGCGCCATATTCCCACCGACCTTCGAAGCCGATCGCGCCAATCGTGGCGTAGCCCTGCGCGATGCCGATGCCGAGGGCCAGCTCGAAGCCGCGCTTGCGCCATTCGGCGCTGAGCGCTCTAACCCGCTCGGACATCTCAAGCGCCATTCGCACCGCTCGCTCGGCGGAGTTCTCGATTTGCAGGGCATCGTTGAAGAAGATCATCATGCCGTCGCCGGCAAAGTGCTCCAGCGTGCCCTCATGCGCGACGATGAGCTTGCCCATCTCCCCATGATACTCGCGCAGCGCGGCCATCACGTCTTCCGGCTCGGATGTCTCGGCGAAGGCAGTGAAGCCGCGCAAGTCGAGGAAAACGGCGGTGATGTCGCGCCGGCGCGTCTTGAGCGGATCGTCTACGCCGCCCTTCAGAATTAGCTCGGCGATCTGGGGCGAGAAGAAGCGTTTGAGACGACTGAGCCTCTCCAGCTGAGTCACCTGCTCCTGCACGCGCTGCTCGAGCGTACGATTCCAATCCGCAACCGTGCGCAGGTGATGCGCCTCCCGGTCGCGAAGGCGCTTCTTCTCCAGGCACGCGTTGATGCGGGCCTTGAGCAGCACCGCATTGAAGGGCTTCGGAAGGTAGTCTTCCGCGCCCAGCTCGATGCAGCGGATCACGCCTTCGATCTCATCGCGTGCGGAAATCATCAAAACCGGAATGTGCCGAAGCGCGTCATCGGACTTGAGACGCTTCAATACCTCGTAACCATCCATCTCCGGCATCATCACGTCCAAGAGAACGAGATCGACCGGTCGCCGCCGCATGAGTTTCAGCGCGCTCCGCCCATCCGCGGCCAACTCGACCGCATGGCCCTGCCGGCCGAGCCGTCGCGACAGCAACTCGCGGTTTCCTTCATTATCGTCGACCACCAGGATCGTGCCCCGCCGGTCCGCCGCCTGCCCGTCATCAGCGGAGCGTGGCGCCGGGTCCGAAGGCCCGCGGAAAGCGACGAGACTCGCAAGTTGCCTCGCCGCGCGGCAAATCCGTTGCACCTCGTCGTAGGGATCGGCATCTGGCGCAGCCCGCAGTGCTTCGGTGCATTCGATCAGGCGGCCAAGCGCGGGCGACAGTTCGGCGGCGATCCGCGTGCGATCGATCGCCTCCGCGGTTGCAGAGGGCGGGAGTGTTCTGTCGAGGGCGGAAAGAAACTCTCGCGCCTCGGCGAGAACGCGCTCGAGCGGCAACACGAGGGCCCCGGCGCCGGGCTCTTCGAGCAAAGACTCGCTAAATCCGATGATATGGTTCAACGGTGTGCGCAGCTCGTGGCGCAGATTGGACAGGGCGTCGGGAGTGATCATGCGTCGCTCGCCCTCTGAAGCGGTCTTCGGTCTGCCGCTAAATCCGTGCGAAGCGTTGTCGACCTCGGCTCATTGAACAGCCTGCCATGGTTGACCGTCAAGTTCCGCCCATGGCAGATTCCGGCCTGCGTTGGGACGCATGTCGAGAGGCGAATGGCGCGACGCGTCCGACAAATCCGCATGAGCATAGCCAACCACGAGGTCGTCGTTTGGGACGCACCGACGCGGCTTTTTCACTGGGCCGCAGCGGCCCTTGTAGTGGCGGCCTATGTGACCTTGCGGCTCAATTGGATGAACTGGCACGCGCGAGCCGGCGACATGCTTCTCGCGCTGCTCTTGTTCCGCATCCTCTGGGGATTCTTTGGCAGTGAAACGGCGCGTTTCTCGCGTTTTCTGGCCTCGCCGCGCGTCGCCGTGCGGTATCTGGCACAGGTGTTTCGCCGCGAGCCGGATTGGCAGGCCGGACATAACCCAGCCGGCGGCTGGATGGTGCTGGTCCTTCTGGCGGTGCTGTTGGGCGAGACCCTGACCGGGCGCTACGTCGCCAACGATATCGCCGAGGAGGGACCGTTTTCCGCGCTGGCCCCGGCGCCGGTCGCAAATGCGATCACGGCGCTTCACGCAATCCTCTGGGAGGCAATATTGGCAGCAGTTGCGTTGCATCTGCTGGCGATCTTCGTTTATGCGGTGGCGAAGGGGCACAACTTGCTGCTGCCCATGATCACCGGCCGGAAATCGCTTCCGGTGGGCGTTACGCAGCCCCACGTAGTAGGCCGGTTGCGGGCAGTCGCTCTCCTCACCTGCAGCGCGCTTGCCACTGCGGCGATCGCCAATTTCCTGTGACGGCGGTCAGCTCTTGGGAGGCACGACCTGACCCCGGATCTCGCCGCCGGGATGGGACTGTGTGTGCACGTTGATGTACCACTCGCCGGCGGCAAACTGCTGCGCCTGCTCAGGGGTCAGCGTGGCTTCTCCCTTGATCGGGCTCTCGACCGGGCTCCCTTGCTTCGTCAACCATATCACCACGCCCGCATTCTTGCCCTGCGCCGCCGGCCCGTGGAAATGAGCCATCGTGACCGAACCCGACATGCCGCTATAGGTGATGGTCCATGTGACCACGCGAGTCGCGGGATCATAGGTCAGGTCCGCGGTGCCCGTGCCGGCGTTCTCGACGGGCGGCACCGACTGCGCTCCCGCAAGCGCCACCTTGAACGATAGAGGGGCCGCCTGCGCCAAGCCCGCCCAAGCGCTGATTGTCAGGCAAACCAAGAGGATGAATGGACGCCGCAAGATCTCGTGAGTCATGATTTCCTCCTCCCGACGATCGACGACCACGGATGGCACGAAGAGACTACCGCAAGTTCAATTGCCATGCACATATCGCTACGTGTCCTATTAAGGACACAGCCGGAATGGCATAATACCGGCAGCGGACTGAATGGCTAGCCGACAACCGATACTGCATTGAGGTAGGCCCGATGCCGTATTTGTCGATTCGCGCAAGGCTGATCTTGCTGGCGGTCGTGCTGCTCGCAATCCTGACGGCATCGTCCGTGCTTTTGACGCGCGAGCTGGAGCGGCATTCAGAGGCGCTTGCCGAAGAGGCGCAGCTTGTCCCGCTCGTCCAGAACGCCAACATCGCGAGCAGGCACTTCGGAGATCTGAAATATTGGCTGACAGACCTCGCGGTGACTCAGCTGGCCAGCTCGAAAGAGAACGCCGCTACCGCCAAAGCCCAATTGAACACGAGCCTCAAGGCGATCGCGCCGGTCGATCCCGCGGGCGTCGCGGCAGTTGAAAGCGAGGTGGACGCGCTGACCGATTTGGCTCGCAGGGCGGCCGAGGCTTATTCAAGCGACGACAGCGCCGCAGGAAACGCGCTCATGGCGCAGGCGCAGGCTCACATTCTCAACGTGGATAAGGAGATCGAGCGGATCGTTGATCGGCTGGAGCAGCAGGCGCTGGCACGGCGGGATGCAGCGGCGCGCGATGCCGATAGAGCCGTCACGGCATCGATTGCCGGCGGGATCGTAGCGCTCGCGCTTGCGCTGGCGCTGACGGCGCTCATCGTGCGCTCGATCACCGGCCCCCTGCGCCGATTGGACCGAAGTATGGCCGGAATCACTCGCGGCGAACTCGACGTGCCGGTTCCACGGGCGGGCCGCGACGAGATCGGGGCGATGACCAGAACGCTTGGCATGCTGCGTGACAGTCTCATCGAGCGCGGCCGGCTCGAGCGCGAGCGGCAGAGCGCAGAGGCTGAAGCGCGCCGCGCGCAGACGCAGTTGAGCGAGGCGATCGAGGCGATCTCCGAAGGCTTCGTGCTCTACGACGCGGATGATCGCTTGGTCATCTGCAACAGCCACTATCGGGAACTGTATTCGAAGCTCGGTCTCGAATTGGCGCCCGGCCTCGAGTACGAGGAGATCGTACGCGCCGCCGTCGACGCGGGGCTCATTCCCATTGCATCGGACCGGGTCGAGTCGTGGATTGCCGCCCGGCTCGCCCGACATCGCGATCCCGGCGGCGCCTATGAGCAGCAGCGCGCCGAAGGCCGGTGGCTCAAGATCAGCGAGCGGCGCACGGCGGAGGGAGGAATCGTCGGTGTCTTCACCGACATCACCGAGCTCAAGGAGCGTGAGCTCGAGCTGGGACAGCTTGTCGATCGGCTGGCCGATGCGCGGGACGAGGCGGTGCAGGCGACACTCGCGAAGAGCCGCTTCCTTGCAAACATGAGCCATGAGCTGCGCACACCCTTGAACGCGGTCATCGGCATTACCGAGATGATGATGGAGGATGCAGAGGAAGCGGGCGACCAGGCCAGTCTCGAGCCGCTCGGCCGGATCAGCCGTGCCGGAAAGCATCTGCTCTCCCTAATCAACGAGGTCCTCGATCTCTCGAAAATCGAGGCGGGAAGGCTCGAGCTCAATTACGAGCGGATCGACGTCGCCGCGCTGGTGCGCGACCTCGCCGGCGCCGCGCAACCGCTCGCCGCGCAGAACGGCAATCGCCTCAACATCGATTGCCCCGACGACATCGGCACGATGCACGCGGATTCGACGCGGCTACGTCAGATCATCCTCAATCTCCTGAGCAATGCCTGCAAGTTTACCGACAAGGGAGCGGTTTCGCTCTCGCTGGCGCGCGAGCGCAAGGACGGCACGGAGTGGCTGCGGTACCGCGTCGCCGATACCGGAATCGGCATGACCGCCGAGCAGCGTGCGAGGCTGTTCCAGGAGTTCTCGCAGGGGGACAGTTCGACGACGCGCAAGTACGGTGGGACCGGGCTCGGCCTTGCGATCAGCGATCGATTGTGTCGAATGATGGGCGGATCGATCGCAGTCGAGAGCGAACCGGGCAAGGGTACCGCCTTTACAGTGCGCTTGCCGGCCGAAGGCAATGCTCCGCTCGCGCAGGATGCCGGCACGGCTCTCTCGAAGAGGCGCGAGCCGCCGGAGGCCCCGACCACTCCGGCAAGCGCGCGCACGAATCGCGTTCTCGTCATCGATGACGATCAGACCGTGCGCGACTTGATGCGGCGCGTACTGAGCCGCGAAGGCTTCGACGTGGTCACCGCATCGAGCGGCATCGAGGGGCTCGAGCTGGCGCGGGAGCTGCGGCCGTCGGTCATCACGCTCGATGTGCTGATGCACGAGATGGACGGGTGGAGCGTGCTGCAGGCGATCCGGGCGGATCCCGCTCTCGCCGACACGCCGGTCGTCATGCTCACGGTTGTCGACGAAAAGCAGCGCGGCTTCACGCTCGGTGCCTCGGCCTATCTTACGAAGCCCGTCGATCGCGCGCGTCTTGCCGCAGCGCTCGAGCCATTCAAGACCAGTCGTAAGGCGACGCGCGCCCTCGTCGTCGAGGATGATGACGCAACGCGCGAGATGCTGAGGCGTCTCCTCATTGGCGAAGGCTGGACGGTCGGCACGGCCATGAACGGCCGAGACGCGTTGGAACGGCTCTCTGCGGAACCCCCCGATCTCATTCTGCTCGACCTGTTGATGCCGGAAATGGACGGGTTTGAGTTCCTTGCGAAATTGCGGGAGACCCCCGCGCACGGCTCGACGCCCGTCATCATCGTCACGGCCGCAGACCTCACCGAAAGCGACCGGCGGCGTCTACACGGCGGCGTGGAGCACATTCTGCAGAAGGCCGCATATGGGCGGGAAGAGCTGCTCAAGGAAATCCGCACCCTCGTCGGCCGGTATGCGATGGCGACCGAGCGTGTGAATGGTGGGTGAGCATGGTCAAGATTCTTTATATCGAGGACAATGAGGACAATCTTTATATGCTGTCCAACCGACTGAGCCGGCGCGGCTACGAGGTCATCGCCGCGCGCGACGGCGAGAGCGGTGTCGCGATGGCGACGAGCGACATGCCAGCGCTCATCCTCATGGACCTGAGCTTGCCCGGTATCGACGGATGGGAAGCGACGCGGCGGCTTAAGTCAGCGGCCGCGACGCAGCATATCCCCGTGATCGCATTGTCCGCTCATTCCATGGCGGGCGACCGCGAGAAGGCGCTCGCCGCCGGCTGCGACGACTACGACACCAAGCCGGTTGATCTGCCGCGGCTTCTCAACAAGATCACAGCCCTGCTGGCGCGGTAGGCGCGCGGGCACAGTCTCAGTTTGAATTCTTCAGGGCCGGTGGTGTTGGCTTGCCGAATTTTGCTTACGGACAGCCCGCGGGTACGAGTGTGCAAGCAGCAGGTGCTGCGGTAGCTGGCAGTAGCAGCGGTATCGCCGTGGTCGTGCCAGGGAGGATTTGAAAATAGAAGTTGAGGCAGAATGCCTCCGAACCTCGAGGACACGCGCAAGCGCCACGGGCAATTCGTGCCCTCATAAATAAAAATTCCGCCGCCGATGGCGCACGCCGTGCCAACACCGAAGCACCCCGGCTTCGCCGCGACTCCTGGCCCAGTGGGCACGGTCCCAGGACAAGTGGCCATCCGTCCTCCCTCTCGCGCTCTTGGCATCGTCCCTCGATCGGGCACGAAGCCCAAACCGAGATCGTAGCGATTTATGCGGCGCTTATGCCGGGCCCGCAATTTTCCTATCGAATTTCCATGCGCCGGCGGAATTCATTCAACTGCGAACCACTTGGCAAGCCGTTTGCAACGGTCGGCCGTTATGCGGCGCCGGCGCTCCTTCCCGTGGTTCCGGTGCTGCATTTCGCGGCACGCCGCTCGGATTCCGACCACCGTCGCGTCTCGGCCGGGTCGGGCGGCGTGCCGACCACTGTTGGAAAACATGAGGGGGAATACATTAATGACTCGCTCGCATCTTCGCGGCGCCGCCGCGGTCGCCATCCTCGCGGGGTTGGGGCTCGTGCGTCCCGCAATCGCGCAGCAGGCGGCACCCGCTCCGGCCGCACCCGCTGCGCCTGCAGCCTGGTCCGATACGCTCACCTTCACCGGCCAGATCGAGGCCGGCATTCTCTTCAACCCGGACTCGCCGAGCGATCGCCGGAATTTCGGGCAACTCTTCACCGACCGCGCCAATCAGCCCGTGCTTAACCAATTGCTGCTGACGGCGCAGCGCCCGCTCGATCCCAAGGCGACGGGCTGGGACTACGGCTTCAAGATGCAGTTCATGTACGGCAACGACGCCCGCATCACGCATTTCATGGGCGAGTTCGACCACACCATCAACGCGCCCTATCAGATCGACATCGTCGAAGCCAACGTGATGCTGCACGTGCCGAACATCGGCGAGGGCGGTGCCGACCTCAAATTCGGGCAATACCCGACGCCGATCGGCTACGAGGTGATCGACGCGAGCCTCAACCCGCTCTACACGCACTCCTACATCTTCAACTTCGGCATCCCGCTGAAGCACACCGGCGGCTACGGCACCTTGCACCTGACCTCCGCGCTCGACCTCTGGGCCGGCGTCGATACCGGCGTCAACGCCTGGGTCGGCAACTTCCACGGGGACAACAACGCCGCGATCGCGGGCCTCGCGGGGCTCGGGCTCAATCTGATGGATGGCAATCTCACGATCCTCGGCCTCAGTCACTTCGGCCCGGAGAATCCCTGCACGCTGGTCCTGAGCTTCGGCTGCAACGCCGCATTCCGCGCCGAGAACGACGTGGTCGTGACCTACAAGGTCAACGAGAAGCTCACGGCGGTCACCGAGATCAACTACATCTACGATTTCGGCTTCCAGGCCGCGGGCGGCGGCATCGCGCAGTACTTCACCTACGCGATCGACGACAACTGGTCGACGACGATCCGCGGCGAGGTCTGGGACGACGCCAAGGGCTTCTACGTCGCGAAGTTCCGCGGCAACTTCGACTTCGTCAACACCGAGCGCGGCCTGCCGACGAGCCCCAACGGCGTGGTCGGCGGCGGACGCGCGACCTACACCGAGCTCACGCTCGGCGTGACCTGGAAGCCCGACGTGCCAGAGCCCTTCAAGGGCTTCATGGTGCGGCCGGAAGTGCGCTGGGACCACAGCGACCGGAAGTCGTTCGGCGTCGGCGTGCCGAACACGGTCGGCGCGAACAACAACCAATTCACCATCGGCGGCGATTTCGTCCTGCCGTTCTAGGGCATTGCCAGGCGAAGTGGACACCGGTTCGCCGTGGGCAATGCGACAAAATCAATGAATCTAGAGCGTGATCCGATTCAACTTGATCGGATCACGCTCTAAAGTCCGGAGAGACGAGCCGCCGCGCGTCGCGGCGGCAGCTTCCCCAGGAGCGACATCGCCCCCACGACGAGGGCCACGGCGACGAGGTGCACCCCGAGGTCCATGAAGGTGACGTCGAAGGGGTGGAAGAATTGCAGCAGGAAAGCTGCGATCCCCGCGACCCCGAGTCCGCCGAGCGCGGCGACGGGGAGCGGGGAAAGCGGACGCGCCCGGCGCAGCAGCAGGAGCAGGCTCGCGCCCAGCGGCACACCCGCCGACAGGATGAAGACGAAACAGTGCGCGCTCTCGCCGATCTCCCAGCCCTCGGGACCGACGGCGATCCAGTGCCGGTAGCAGCTATAGCCGCTGCTCGCGATCCAGAGCGCCAGCATCGGCAGCGGCACCAGCGCCCAGAGCCGCGACCGGTCCGGCAGGCTCAGGTGAAATGCCGCGACGACCGCGGCGACGCCCGTGAGCAGCGTTGCCGCGAGCTCGACCGCGAGCTTTGGGTCGCGCGCACGCTCCGCGAAGAGCCGCAGGTCCGAGAAGGCGATGATGCCCAGCGCCGCCAACGCCGCGACCGCAAGCAGCCAGAGCCCAGCCCTCAGCGCCGGCGGCCGCAGCGGGCGCACCGGTGCTGCATCCGCCGCAAGCCGCTCGATCAGCCGGTCCGTCGCCTCCGCCACGCTCAGACTCCCTTCAACTGCGCCTTCAGCGCCTTGATCGCGCGATGGATGCTCACCTTGAGCGAGCCCGCGGATTTGCCGCTCGCGCGCGCTGCCTCCTCGAGCGACATCTCCCGGAGCTTCACCAGCTCGATCGCCTGCCGCTGGCCCTCCGGTAGCGCCGCGACGGCAAGGCCGAGCTCCGCTGCGCGATCGGCCGCCTCCTTGTCTTTGTTCGCCGCGGGATCGGCAAAGGTTTCATAGGCCTCCTCGTCCACGACCTCGTGCGCCTCCGCCCGCAACCGCCGCCGCAGCAGGTCGATAGACCGCCGCCGGGCGATCGCCGCGAGCCAAGGCGCGAAGGGCCGTCGCGGATCGTAGGTGTGACGCACGCGATGGACGGTGAGCAGCACATCCTGCACCGCGTCCTCGACGCGATCCGGCCGCCGGTGCTGCCGCGCGACGACGGCGCGGATGAAGGGAACGCAGTCGCGCAGCAACGCTTCGTAAGACGCGCGGTCGCCCGCCTGCGCGGCCGCCATCAGCCGCGACCAGCGCTCCTGCCTCACGACATCGTGACCGGGTTTTCCCGCCGCCATCCCGAAATCCGCAACTCCGCACGTAACTTCGCCGAGCGACCCGCGAACCCGAAGATGCGGGGCGCACGGCAGCAACCGGCGATCCGCGGGAACGCAATCATAGCGGGAGAGAGATCGATGCAAAAGCAGTCCAGCCGGATTTCCGTCCTCGTCGCCTCCGCGGTCGCCGCGACCGTCGGCGGCACAATGCTCGCCAACGCCGCCGGCCCGGTGCCGGAGCCGATGGGCTTCAAGTCCGAGAAGTGCTACGGCGTCGCGGTCGCGGGCCAGAACGACTGCGCCGCCACGGGCAGCCACTCCTGCGGCGGTTTGGCCAAGATGACCGGCGATCCCCAGTCCTGGATCTACGTGCCGGCCGGCACCTGCGCGAAGATCAACGGCGGCAGCCTCACGCCGAAGAAGACGTGATCGGCCGAACCTGAGAGAGGGGAGCGGGTCCGATGATCTCGGCTCCGCGCGCCTCCGCGCCGGTCCCGGCTCGTGCCGGCCTCGGCCTGCGCGGACCGCACGTGCCCGAGATCGTCGCGACCCGACCTCCCATCGCCTGGCTCGAGCTCCATCCCGAGAATTACATGAGCGAGGGGCCGGGCCTCGCGGCGCTCGAGCGGATCCGCCGCGACTATCCCCTGAGCCTCCACGGCGTGGGGCTCTCGCTCGGCAGCGCCGAGGGGATCGACCGCACGCATCTCGCGCGGCTGCGCCGTCTCGTCGAGCGTCTGGAGCCGGGGCTGGTGTCGGAGCATCTCTCCTGGAGCGTGAGTGACGGCGTCTATCTCAACGATCTGTTGCCGCTGCCGCTCGACGAGGAGGCGCTTGCGACGGTCGCCCGCAACGTCGAGGCGATGCAGGAGGCGCTCGGGCACCGCATCCTCGTCGAGAATCCCTCGGCCTATGTCCGGTTTCGCCACTCCACCATTCCCGAGCCCGAATTCCTCGCGGAGCTTGCGCGCCGCACGGGCTGCGGCCTGCTCTGCGACGTCAACAACCTCTACGTGAGCTGCGTCAATTTCGGCTGCGACCCCCGCGGCTATCTCGACGCGCTACCCGCCGCCGAGATCGGCGAGATTCATCTCGCAGGCCATTTCCGTACGGAGCGCCAAGGCCGGCTGCTGCTGATCGACGATCACGGCTCCCGCGTCTCCGAGCCGGTCTGGGCGCTTTACGAGCACGCGCTCGAGCGCTTCGGCGCGGTGCCGAGCCTCATCGAATGGGATCGCGAAATCCCAACGCTCGACGTGCTCATGCGCGAGGCCGCGCGCGCCGATGCGATCGCCCGTCGCGCCCTCGATGGAGCGGACCGTGCCCGGGTTGCATGAGCTGCAGCGCGATTTCCGCGCGGCGCTGCTTGCGGGCGATGCGGCAGCGCTCGCGCCCTTCCTCCTCGAGGATGGCATGTCCCGCGAGTGCCGGCTCGACGTCTACCGCAACAACATCCGCGGCTCCCTGTCCGCGGTATTGGCGGAGAGCTTTCCCGCGGTACGCCGCCTCGTCGACGCGCGCTTCTTCGATTACGCCGCGCAGACCTTCATCGCCGCACGGCCACCGGGAAGCCCGTGCCTCCACGACTACGGTGCCGCATTTCCGGATTTCCTGGCGGAATTCCCGCCGTGCCGGGAGCTCGTCTATCTCTCGGACGTGGCACGGCTGGAGTGGCTGCTACACTCTGCGGCTTTCGCCGCCGAAGCGTCTCCGATCGCGGCCGCGGCGCTCGCCTCGGTGCCGGCCGAGGAGACGCCGGCGCTGATGCTCCGCTTTCATCCCTCGCTTGGGCTCCTCGAATCGGCCTGGCCGATCGATCGCATCTGGGCGGCGAACCGGCCGGGGAGGGAGAGCGAGGAAACCATCGATCTCGCCGAAGGCGGCGTCCGGCTCGAGGCCACGCGCCGCGGCGGCACGGTGATGCTGCGCCGCCTCGACGCGCCGGCCTTCGCCTTCCGCAGCGCGCTGCTCAGGCGATCGGCGCTCGAGGCCGCCGCAGCGGCCGCGCTCGAGCGCGACGCCGGCTTCGACGTCGCGGCGGAATTGGGAGCGCTCTTTCGCGAAGGCCTCGTCACGGAGATCTCGAGATGATCACGCAGGCGGCGACGCTCTTCCTGGGCCTCGCGGAACGTATCCCGCTCTGGCTCGTGCAGATCTTCTTCCGCCTGGGCATCTCCGGGATCTTCTTCAACGCGGGACTCGGCAAGATCCAGAGCTGGTCGCAGACGGTGCAGCTCTTCGCGGACGAATACAGGGTGCCGGTCCTGCCGCCGGCGCTCGCCGCCTATGTGGCCGCGAGCGTGGAGCTCGCCTGCCCGGTTCTACTGGTGCTGGGCCTTGCCACGCGTCTTGCGACGCTGCCGATGCTGGGGATGTGCTTCGTCATCGGCGCCCTGGTCTATCCGGAATTCTGGTACGAGCAGGTCCTCTGGGCGGGGCCGCTGCTGTTCCTGCTCGCGCGCGGGCCGGGACCGGTCTCCCTCGACCGGCTGCTCCGCCCGCTCGTGCTCAGCCACGGCTCCGCGTGATCACGTGCTGGATCAGGGATGAGATCGAGGGCGCCTCGCCCTTCTGGAACGGCACCGGGCGGCAGACGCCCATGATGATCGTCCCGAGCCGCGCCATGCGCTGCGCGGCGTAGACGGCCTCCGCGAGATCGGCCGCCACCTTCTCCAGGAGGCCCGTGCCGAGATGCTGCATGAGCGCGCCGGTGACGAGGTCGACGGCGCCGAGCTTCCCGGTCTCCAGGAGGAGGCGGCGCAGGAGATGCGCGGTCGCGGCGACGCCGGGCCGGTGCCCGTAGGCGCCGGCGATGCCGCGGACCATCCGGAGGCCGCAGCCCAGGAAGAAGATCGAATCCGTGATCGCGGTCGGGCTGATCGCGGTGATGGTGAAGGCCTGCAGCACCGCCGCGCGCACGGCGCCCTCGGCCTGCGTGTCCAGCGGGCGGATCACGGATTGCGAGAGGATCTCGATCTGCTGCGCCGCCGTGTGATGCGGCTGCACCTGACGCTCATAGGCTTGAACGGTCGCGCGGCTCGCGACGTCGCGGGGCAGCGCCGTGAGGACGTGGCCGATCTCGCGCCGCGCCTCGTCGGGCGTGAGCGTCGTGCCCACGGGCGCGAGGCGAAGCTGGATCGTCTCGACGCTGCGCAGGCGGAAGAAGCTGCGGAGCTCGCTCACGATGAAATAGAGCCCGCCGAGGACACCTGCCGCGATCGCGACCGAGGCGATGATTCCCGTCGCGAGGCTCCGCTCATAGGCCGCGAGGATCCAATCGGCGGCATCGATGCCGAGCCAGCCGAGGAGCAGGAGGCCGATGCCGAAAATCGCGAGCTTGGCCCCGCGCCGGTGCCGCAGACGCGGTGCCGCGGGCTCCGCGGGCGGCTTCGCCGCCGCCTCGGGCCTGGCGATCGGACCGTCGATCTTCGTTTCGGTGACGCGGGGCGCGGGCGCCGGCTCCCGCGCGGGAGCGGCGGGCGGGGGTGCGTCCACCTCGATCACGCGCGGTCCGAGACCGTGCGGCGGCTCCGGCGTGCTCGTCATCTGAGGCGGTCTCCCAGCAGGAATTCGAGGGCGGCGTCGAGGTTGATGTGGGGAATGCCGCCGGTGGGCGAGGCATCGATGCCCGCGGGCTCGAAGACCGGCACGTTGAGGAAGGGCGCGCCCCAGCTTTCCGGCGGCGGCGGCCTGATCGGGACGCTGCCGACGAAGAGCTGCACCTGCTTGGCGGAGCCCACGGGCTTGCCGATCACGACCTGCACCCGCTGGCCCTCGATCTCCTGCGTCGTCTCCTGCGTCGCGAGCACCGAGGCGATCGCCATCGCGTCGATCTTGGCGCTGCTGCTCCGCATCTCCAGCGTCGTGTCCGAGGCCATGTTGCGCAGGAGCTCCGCGAGATTGTCGCGCTGGATGCTCGGGACGTGGTCGGCCTTGGTGGCAGCGAACAGCACCTTCTCGATGCTGGCCCCGCCGAGCAGCGTCATCAGGATCGAGCGCTGGCCGTAGCGGAAGCTTCCCGCGAGCTCCTTGATCGCGAGCTTCGTGTCCTCGAACGCCTCCGGGCCCGCGAGCAGCGAGCGCAGCACGTCCACCAGCACGATCTGCCGCGTGAATTGCCGGAAATGCTGCTGGTAGAACTCGGTCACCACCTGGCGCTTGTAGACCTCGAAGCGCGCCTGCATGAGGTGGCCGAGGCTGTCCTGCGCGGGCTCGGAATTCCCCTCGGGCATGTCGAGCGGGCAGAAGCGGAGGAACGGCGCATCCTCGAGCAGCCCCTGGCAGAGGAAGCGGCCGGGCTGCAGGAAATTGAGCCCGTGCTCGTTGCGCGCCTTGAGGAGATAGGCGCGGTAGAGGGAGTGCGCCTGGTTCACGACCGCGTCGTCCACGGATTCGCTCGCGGGATGCTTCGCGATGAAGGCGAGGAATTCCTGGCCGACCGTCGCGCGAATGCCGACGCGGCAAAGGCGCAGCGTGTTGCGCGACCATTCGGCGTAGCTCTGGCTCAGGAGCGGCAGGTCGAGCAGCCATTCGCCGGGATAATCGACGAGCTGCAGCCGCATCATCCCGGTGTCCCCGGCGAGCCGGCCCAAGGTGTTGGCCGGCGTGAAGCGCAGGTCGACCTCGATCTCGCTCACGTCGGTAGTGCGCTCGGGCCAGTCCGGCGGTCGCGCGCTCATCTTCGCGATGTTGGCCGTATAGGGAAAGCGCGGCAGGGTCTGCGCGCCGATGCTCTCGAGCTTCGCGCCGAGCAGCCGTTTCTCCGCGACGGCCTTGAGGAGCGGCATGCGCGGCGAGCCCTGCGTCGCGCTCAGGAGATTGTGGATGAGGCTCGTGATGAAAACCGTCTTGCCCGCGCGGCTCAGGCCCGTGACGGCGAGGCGCACCGTCGAGCCCGCGGCGAGATCCTTCATCTGCCCGACCTTGGCGAGGAACCCCGGCGTCTTTGCAATGACCTCCGTCGCCTTTTCGAGGACGGTCGAGAACGAAGGTAGCTTCGCCATATCCGCGCGCCTCAAGGCCCTCCAGGCGGGAAGGCCGGCATTATGCGGGGAGAGAGCGGCCAAAGGCAATTCGGGTCGCGCGGCCCCGCATCGATCCTTGCGGCCCAGGCCTCCGGCGCTAGACTTCGTCCCATGCCGCACGCCCCCTCGCCCCGGATCGCACTCCTGGGGTTCTCGATCGAGTGCAACAAATTCGCCCCGCCCGCGACGGCGGAGGACTTTACCGCGCGCGCAAACGCGAGCGGCGCCGCGCTCCTCGAGGAGACGCGCGCCGCCAATCCCCGGATCACCCCGGAGATGCCGGGCTTCGTCGCGGCGATGGACCGGAGCGGGCCTTGGACGCCGATGCCGCTGCGCCTCGCGCAGGCGCAGCCGAACGGGCCCGTGGTGCACGCCTTCTTCGCGGAGCTCATGCGGGAATGGCGGCAGGGGCTCGAGGCCGCGAAGCCGCTCGACGGGGTCTATGTCTGCTCGCACGGCGCGGGCCTCACGACCGAGGACGAAGACCCCGACGGCGCGCTTCTCGCGATGGTGCGCGAGGTCGTGGGGCCCGGCGTGCCCGTCGTCGCAACCTTCGACCTCCACGCCAACGTCTCCGAGCGCTTGCTCGAGAGCATCGATCTCTTCGTGGGCTACCGCACCAACCCGCATCTCGACATGCGCGAGCGGGGCGAGGAGGCGGGGCTCGCAATGCGCGAGCTCCTCGCGGGCTTGCAGCCCAAGCACGCGCGCGTCCGCCTGCCGATCGTGCCGCCGACGGTGACGCTGCTCACCGCGGGCGGTCCCTATGCCGAGATGATCCGCCTGGGCCAGCGGCGGATGACGCCGGAGATTCTCAACGTCTCCGTCATGGGCGGCTTCGCCTATAGCGACACCGCGAAGAACGGCCTCACCGTCATCGTCACCGCACGGCGCGACGAAGGCCTCGCGCGGAGCCTCGCCGCGGAGATCGCGCGGCTCGGCTGGGAGAATCGCGAGCGCTTCCGCACCAAGCTCACCTCGCTCGAGGATGCCGCCGCCATGGCCGCGGCCGCGGGCGCGGACCCCAGCGGGACCGCGCTCTGCTTCGCCGACGTCGCGGACAATCCCGGCGGCGGCGGACGCGGCAACACCACCTACATGCTGGAGGCGTTCTTGCGCGCGGGCGCCAAGGGCGTGCTCCTCGGCGTCTTCAACGACGCGCCGCTCGCGGAGGAGGCGCATCGCCTCGGCCTGGGCGCACGCTTCCGCGCGCGCTTCAATCGAGCGGAGACGCAGAGCTTCTCGCGGCCCTTCGAGGCGGAAGCGACGGTGCGCGCGCTCTCCGACGGGAATTGCGTGGGTCGCCGCGGCATCGTCGCGGGACGGAAGGTGGCGCTCGGAAAATCCGCGGCGCTCGAGGTCGGCGGCGTCACCGTGGTGGTGATCTCGAACCGCCAGCAATGCGCCGATCCCGTCTTCTTCGAGAGCTTCGGCCTCGACATCGCCAAGGCGCGCTCGGTGATCGTGAAGTCGCGCGGGCATTTCCGCGGCGGCTTCGACGAGTTCTTCCGGAACGAGCAGATCGTCGAGGTCGACTGCCCCGGTCTCACCTCGCCGATGCTCGAGCGCTTCCAATGGACGCGCCTGCCGCGCCCGGTGATCCCGCTCGACAAGGACGTGCGCTGGACGCCGCCCTGAATTCTTCCTCTCCCCGCCGGGGAAAGATTAGGTGAGGGGGTGGAGCCAAGGCACACGCGACGGATCGGGGGGCCCCTCGCCCCAACCCTCTCCCCAAGGGGAGAGGGAGCATTCACGCCTTCGCGTGCTGCCTCATGTGCTCGGCGATCGCGGCCTGCGCGCGCTTGCGCAGCTCCTGCGGCGGCACGTCTTCCTTGTGCGTGGCGACGTGCCAGACGTGGCCGAAGGGATCCTCGAAAGATCCCATGCGGTCGCCGTAGAACTTGTCCTCGACCGGGTGCAGGGTCTTGGCACCGGCGGCGGTCGCGCGCTTCGCGGTCGCGTCGACGTCCTCGACATAAAGATGGATCGCGACGCCGGAGCCGCCGCTGAGGCGCGGACCATGCGCGCCCATCTCCGGGAATTCGTCACTGAGCATGATCTTTGAATCGCCGATGCTGAGCTCGGCGTGGCCGATCTTGCCGTCGGGATGCGCGATGCGCATGAGCTCCTTGGCGCCGAAGGCCGTCTTGTAGAAGGCGATCGCCCGCTCGGCGCCGTCGATCGTCATGTACGGGATCACGGAATGATATCCATCGGGAACGGGTCTCACCTTGCTCGCGGGCATGCCATCATCTCCTGCAAGAGAATGCGCAGTGGCGCAGAACGAGGATGAATCTGGTCCGGAGGACGGGATGGTCAATCCCGCCCCGCGGAGATCACGCTAACGCCGCGCGGAAGCACGAGATGATCTGCGGCAACTGATCGTCGCGGAGCGAAACCGGGGAGAGAGTTAGGACCCCCTCCCCCGCGCGCGAGACGTTGCAGCGGAGACTGGGCTTCCCCGCCTCGAGACGGCGCGCCACCGCGCGCATGTCGAGCCCGTCGCGGCGCGGCCTCAAGCGTACCGCGAGGA
Source organism: Allostellaceae bacterium (assembly GCA_035541215.1). Taxonomy (GTDB): domain Bacteria; phylum Pseudomonadota; class Alphaproteobacteria; order ATCC43930; family CGMCC-115725; genus DASZHJ01. The sequence goes on from DATKNV010000067.1 coordinate 28,237, forward strand.
AGGGAATTCCGGTCTCGCGCTGATCGGGCGCGGGCTCCACCGCGAGATCGGGAATCGATTGCAGGCCCGCGAGCAATTCCGCGGAGAGCCGGCGCCAGCGCTCGGCGCGGGCGCCCGTGTCCGAAGCGAAGAGGCGGAGCGCGGTCAGGAGGCCCGCGATCTCCTCCTTCCCGACCTTGCAGGGCCGGCCGATCCCGTGCTGCGGCAGGCCCGGCAGGCTCTGCTTGCTGATGAAAGTCGGCGGAGGATTGAACTGCTCGAAGAAGAGATCGAGGTCGAGCATCTGCAAGGCGGCCCCGGCGATGAGCTCGCGCTTCCCCGCGAGGATGCCCGAGGCCTGCGGGCCCCCGATCGCCTTGCCGCCGCTGAAGGCGACGAGAGCCGCGCCTTCCGAGATGAAGCGCCGGAGATTTTCCTTGGGCGGCAGCTCCGCCGCGGCGTCAACGACGACGGGCACGCCCTTCGCACCCGCGGCCGCCACGACCTCCGGCAGCTTCGGGAGCGCGAAGGGCTTCGCGAGGTAATAGACGGCCGCCGTACGCTCCGTGATCGCCGCCGCGATCTCCCAGGCCTCGGTGTCGCGCACGCCGGTGCCGGCGAAGCGGTCGGGGAGTCCGACCTCGACGACATGGGCGCCGAGCGCGCGCGCGGCACGGTCGTAGAAATTGCGATGGCTGCGCGGCACGAGAATCTCGTTCTTCATGCCGGAGGTGTCCGGCAGCCGGTTCATCTTCTCGGGATCGAGCCCGGTGATGCAGGCGGCCAGGCCCAGCAGTACGCCCGCCGCCGCGCCCGAGGTCACGAGCCCTGCCTCGGCGCCCGTCGCCGCCGCGATCTCTACGCTGGCACGCGCCTGCAGCTCCACCATGTCGACGCAGTATTGTGAGGCCTCCACCATTGCTTCTGCGACTTCCGGCGCCATGATGCCGCCGGAGAGCCGGGTGTTGGTGCCGTAGGCATTGATGATGGGTGTGACGCCGAGACGCTCGTAGATGCCGCTCATGGGTATTCCAATCCCGAAAATCGCCCCCGTCTTGACCGGGGGCCGGAAGCAAGGAATAACCGCCGGCGCGTTCCGACGCAAAACACCTCACGGGAGAATCCGGCGATGGCGGGCAAGCGGTTCAGCGGCTCCGAGGCGGCTTACGGCGCGGGTGCGGCCTCGGCGGCCGGGACGAAGCAGGCGGCGGAGACCGCGATCGCGGTGCTGAGATCCGGCGGCAACGTCGTCGATGCCGCGATCGCGGGCTCGGCGATGCTGGCGGTGATGATCCCCAATGCCACCAGCATCGGCGGCGATCTCCTCTGCCTCGTGAAGCTCGGCAGCGAGCCGATCATGGCCGTCAATGCCACCGGCGCCGCGCCCAAGCGCGCGAGCATCGAGGCCTATAAGGCGCTGGGCCACCGCTTCGTCCCGGACTCCGGCGGGCTCTCCGTGCAAGGACCCGGTCTCGTCGCGGGCTGGCAGGCGCTCCACGAGCGCTGGGCGACGAAGCCGCTCGCGGAGCTGCTGGCGCCCGCGATCGCGCTCGCGCGCGACGGCTTTCCCGCGGGCTGGCGCGTCGCCGCCGCCGCACGGCAGCGCGCGGAGGATTACGCGAGCCTCCCCGGCTTCTCCTCGGTCTTCATGCCGGGCGGCGTGCCGATCCAGGAGGGCGCGCGCTTCGTCCAGCCCGCGCTCGCGCGCACGCTCGCGACCATCGCCGAGAAGGGCCCGCGCGTCTTCTACGAGGGACCCATCGCCCGCGACATCGCGAACGCGGTAAAGCAGGCCGGCGGCTTCCTCGCGGAGGACGATCTCGCGGAGATCAAGGCCGATGTGCTGCCGGTCCTGAAGGCGCGCTATCGCGGCCTCGAGGTCGCAACGCAGCCGCCGGTGACGCAGGGGCTGATCCTGCTGCGCGCGCTGCGCCTCCTCGAGGAGCTCGCGCCCGATCCGCGCGGCATTCCCGCGGCGCAATTCTGGGCGCATGCGGCGCGCGCGCTCCGCCGCGCCTTCGACGAGCGCCTGGCGATCCTCCGCGACGGGCCCGAGGCGCGGGCGCAGGCGGAGGCAATCGTCGCGGGCCACGCGGAGAGCCTCGGGCTGCCGCGCTTCGAGTTCGCGGGCACCGCCGACAACACCTCGAAGATCTCCGTGCTGGACCGCCACGGCAATGGCATCTCGCTGATCCAGAGCGTCTTCGCGGAGCTCGGCTCCGGCGTGGTGGCACCCGAGAGCGGCGTCCTCCTCAACAACCGCATGATGGGCTTCTTCCTCGATCCCGCCCGCGCCAATCACCTGGCGCCGGGGCGGCGCACCATGCACACGCTCCACACCTTCATGGCGTCCGACGCCAAGGGGCTCAAATGGATCGGCGGCTCGCCCGGCGCCGACAACCAGCCGCAGGTGAACCTCCAGGTCCTCGCGCGCATCCACGATTTCGGCGAGGCGCCGGAAACGGCGGTGGCGGCGCCGCGCTGGTCGATCGTCCCCGGCACCAAGCCCAAGGACATCGCGACGCAATCCCCCGGCGTCGAATGCGAGAAGGGCGTGCCGCAGGAGGTGCAGGCGGGTTTTGCAGCCGCGGGCTTCGCGGTGATGGAGAAGCCCGAGCTTCGCGCCGGCAGCAGCAAGATCGTGGGCCGCGACGTGCGCGCGGGCGATCTCGGCGCCTTCGCGGATTGGCGGCGCGAGGGAGACGTGGCGGCCTATTAAGCGCGCCGCGTGAGGAAGCCCGCGATCAGGCCGCGCGCCTTGGCGATCGCGACGTCGGCCACGCCCGCGGCCTCGTCTTCCGGCAGCTCATCCTCGCGGCATTGCGCGATGATCTGGAAGCGCCGCTCGTTCAGGTAAATCTCGCGCTCGACGGCGCTGGGCATGCGCGCGGCAGAGGTCGCGACGCTCACGGCGTAGACCATCGCGAGGTCGGTCCATTTGTCACTCATCGGGGGACCTCGCCGGGGCGATCATCGCTCGCGCCCCTCGTAGATGCGGGAACGCCGGTAAAGACTTCGCTCGATGAGATCGGCTTCCGCCTCGAAGGCGTCGGCGAGCGTCAGCAATGCCGCGGCCGACTCGCGATCCTCCGTCCCATCGGCCAGATGGCGATAGTGGTGGACGCGGCCGCGCATGAAATCGGTGTCGAGCATTGGCTCTCGCGCAGGGTCGGTTTCTACGCGATCCTCGACTTTTCAAGGTTAAGGAATCCCTAAGAAACCGAGGCCGATAGCGAGGAAACGACGCCGCTCTCCATCGACGCGCAGTTGAAACCGGCGCCCCGCTCCCCACCTAATGGGCGCCGTCGGGTAGGATCCCGCATCGGCCGAACCGGGAGGGCAGGTTCCATGTTGATCAGCGGCTCACTCATCGTCGCGGGCGCATTCGCGTTCCTCGGCATCGTCGTGGTGGCGCTCAGCGTCCGCACGGTGCCGCAGGGCTATACCTACGTCGTCGAGCGGCTCGGCCGCTATCACAAGACGCTCTTGCCCGGCCTCAACCTCATCGTGCCGATCGTCGACAGCGTGCGCGCGCGCGTGAGCATGCGCGAGACCGTGCTCGACATTCCCGAGCAGTCCGTGATCACGCGTGACAACGCCGCCGTCTCCGCGGACGGCGTCCTCTTCTACCAGGTGCTCGATCCCATCAAGGCGACCTACGAGGTCGTGAGCCTGCCGCAGGCGATCCAGACCCTCGCGATGACGACGCTGCGCAACGTCATGGGCTCGATGGAGCTCGACGAGATCCTCTCGAAGCGCGAGACCATCAACGCGCATCTGCTGCAGGCGCTCGACGAGGCGACGGCCTCCTGGGGCACGCGCGCGGCGCGCATCGAGATCCGCGACATCCGCCCGCCCGACGACATCGTCCAGGCGATGGCGCGCCAGCTCAAGGCCGAGCGCGACAAGCGCGCGCAGATCCTCGAGGCGGACGCCAACAAGGAAAGCCAGATCCGCATCGCCCAAGGCAAGCTCGAGGCGGCGAAGCTCCAGGCCGAGGCGCGCGAGCGCCTGGCGCAGGCGGAGGCGACGGCGACGCGGCTCGTCTCCGAGGCGGTCGCGAGCGGCTCCGTGCAGGCCATCAACTACTTCCTCGGACAGAAATACGTCGAGGCGCTCCAGGCCTTCGCGGCCTCGCCCAATCAGAAGGTCCTGATCCTGCCCACGGACCTCGCCGGGCTTGCCGGAACCGTCTCCGGCGTCGGCGAGATCGTGAAGGAGGTCTTCGGCGGCGGCGGCGCGCGCACGGTTGCGGCGCCTTCAGCGGTCCGCGGCACCGACGGCAGCGCCACGCCGGCACCGGGCCCCTGGGGCAGCGCGGGCTGAGGCGGCGACGGGAGAGCTCCCATGGCCTATTGGATTTGGCTCGCGCTGGGCTTCGGTCTCGCCGCCCTCGAGGCCGTCACCGTGACCTTCGTGCTGATCTGGTTCGGGATTGCCGCCGTCATCGTGGGGCTCGCGGTCTGGGCGATGCCCGGGCTCGACGAGTGGGTGCAGTTCGGCGGCTTCGGAGCGCTCTCGTTGGCGCTCCTGGTGCCGGCCTGGATGATCCGCAGGCGGCTCCGCCAGCACGGCCACCCCATGCGGCCCGAGCTCATCAACGACCGTGCCGCCCAATACGTGGGCCGGACCATCGTCCTCGCGGAGCCGATCACCCACGGGCAGGGCCGCGCCTTCATCGGCGACACGCTCTGGCAATTGAGCGGCCCGGACCTCGAGGCCGGCCGCGCCGTCCGCGTGGTCGGAAGCCGCGGCATGGTGCTGCGCGTGCAGGCAACGGAAGCGACGTAACACCTGTCCAGTATATGGATGCCGAATTGAAAAATGGGGCAGGGCCGAAGCCTGAGCCCATACGGAGCTTTTTTTGAACACTGCATGGGATATGTCCTCAAGAGCAGGGTCCATCATCGATCGCAGACGAGCAAGACGCCCCCGTGCGCAAGGGCAAACCGCGGTCCTTACGCCGCTAGTGACAACTGATCGTTTTCTGAGGAAGATTGCACCAACTAGAGGGCGGCAGATTCATGTCAGATCAATCAACAGAATATCAGTCACTTCAAAAGGCCCCCGATTTTCAGGTCCATCACGCCGATGGATATGTGACGTTGCCATTGTGGAGGCTCGGCAACGAGCGGACCATCCAAATTAATTTCTGGATCGTGGAAGGGGCGCCGCAGCTGGAGAATAATCAACTGCCGTATGATAACCCTGAGCACTATAAGCTCGGGTTGAGCCACACCATTCAGACGGCGGTGCGGGTGAACCCAGCCATTGCTTATGCACTTGCGAGAACATTGTTATCGCAACTGGCCGCATTCCCCGAGGATGTAAAGGCGCGATATGGCGTACCTGAAATTCCCGCGCTGGAGGGCCTGAAAATATGACGGATGTAATGGCACTTGGTTCGCCAATAGGGACAGCACGCCCCGTGATTCGCCGATCTGATATTCGTGGGATATCAGCGAGGCCGGCGCGCCAAGATCAAGCGAGACCAAGAGGCGCTGCGCCAAGGCTCGCGACTGCGGACGAAATTCAGGTGGGCGACCACATTGGGGCGCTTCCGTCGCGGCCGTCCATGGAACTTGGCACTGCATCATCTATTGGAGGTATTTGTGGTGCCGGACCAGTCGCCAAGCCCTCATATCCACTGATGTTGCGGGTTATGGCGATCTTAGCTGTTTTGCTTTTCATTGTTGGCGCAATTGTGGGAACCGTGCGCCCAGGTCCATTCACCGGTCTCCTCTTGCCCTTTGGGCTCACCATATGGTGGCTCGTCGGCGCTATCGCGCGGCGACAATCGACCGCGCCCTTGAGGTAAGTGTCTACCGCCAGCGACCTTGTTGAACTCGCGAAGGCCGCGCGGGCTCCCGCACCGGCTCTTCTCGCTTTTTGGGGTATCTACGGAGGGCAATACGCTGCACTTTTCGAGCCGGATTTCCGTCCTGCCGCCTCTTGGATATGTCTAACAAGTGCGGTCATCGGCGTGAGTTTGCTCGCTATTCTGGCCGCGAGATCTACGTTTCATCGAGCGTAGCAAGTAGTCTGAGAAATGCGCCCTTGGGTTCGGCCTCATCGCAGTTAGCGTTGCAGTTGCGGGGGCGCTTGTAACCACGAAGTGGCGCAGATCGGCGCACGTGAGGCTTTCTGACCCCGCTGGGCAGGTGTGGTCACCATTCTCGACTCGGAACAGAACCTTGATCGTGCCCTTGGCATCCATCGGGTTGATGCAGCCGAAGTGGATTTCTTAAGGCTGGCTGTTGACGCGCAGGAAGGCGTCGTCAACGCAGATCGATCTTCCTTGACCAGCGACGTACGCGGGCTGCTTGCCTTCCTCACGGCTCCGCGCACGCGATCAGTCATGAATCACGCTGCCTTGTCACCGACGTTGAATATGCGGCGCATCTGCCACGTGCTCACGCAGTTCTTGGTAGGCGAACGGGTAGAACCGTATGACCGCAGTCTGCTCACGGGATTAAGCGTCATTTTGCCCACCATCATGGGAAATTGCCCATTCTGGTGCCCACCATTTTCATGGGACGTTTTGTGGTTGACCGAGTGGGCAAGCGGCGGTTGAATCCCTGGAAAAAGAAGGAGTCCAGGGGTGAACGCCGAGACGTTGCTGCGCGAGATTTCCGACTATTGCCGGCGGGCGGGGCTCGCCGAATCGACCTTCGGCCGTCTGGCGATCAATGACGGCAAGCTGGTGAGCCGCCTCAAATACGGCGGGCGCATCACCACCGACACCTTCGACCGCATCCAGGCCTATATGGCCTCGAATTCGCCCGCGGCGAATTCGAGCGCGAGCGTGCTGATGCCACCCGCGGCGCCGCCGGCACCCGCGGCACCGCCGCCGCCTGCGCCCTCGGAGCCCGCGAGCGGCTTCCGCTTCTACGACAACCGGCAGAAGTATCTGCTCTTCGTCAATACCTGCAGCGAGAAATGGGTGGTGGCGCAGCGCGTGGCCCTCGAGCTCGCGAACGTCCACCCGCGTCCGCCGGCGCTCCGCCTCTTCGACGCCGGCGTCGGCGACGGCACGGTGCTCGCGCGGGTGATGCGGGCGATGCACGACCGCTTCCCGACCATGCCGCACTACATCGTCGGCAAGGAAATCAGCCTCGAGGACGTGCGCCTCACCCTCGACAAGATGCCCGACCGCTTCTTCGAGCATCCCTCGACCGTGCTGGTGATGACGAACCTCTATTACTCCGAGGCCCCCTGGCTCGCGCCGAGCTCGGTCACCGCCGCGACGAGCCTCGTCTGGCACGAGCTCGCGCTCACCGGCAACACCTCGCACCACTTCGAGGAGCAGATCCTCGATCTCCAGGGCTTCCTCTCCGAGCACTGGCGCGCGCGGATGAGCAAGACCTCGGGCAACCCCGTCTACGACCGGCCGGTGGTGCTGGTGATCTACCGCGACGATCACAAATTCCTGCTGGACCCCGTGCTGCCGAAGCGCGGCGCCACGCGCGCGGATTTCGACCTCGTGATCGCCTCGCAGCCCTATCGCGCGCGCGCCTCCGCGGAGTTCAAGGCGAAGAAGGTAGTCGCTCCCCTCGCGCGGAGCCTCGCGCCCGGCGGGCGGCTCCTCACCATCCACTCCTACGGCAAAGACCCCGGCCTCGAGATCATCCAGAAGATCTGGCCCGGCGAGAATCCCTTCACCACGGACCGGCACGAGCTCCTGAAGACCGCGAAGGCCGAGCTCGGGAGCGCCGGCCGCGACCTCAACTTCAACGCCTACGCCGACAGCCGCTCGGTCTTTCGCTACGACATGCACACGCTGCCGAGCGAGATCAGCGACACCATCGGCACCTCGACGCTCTTTGCGGCGTGGAATGCCGCGATCTACGTCGCGCAGATCGAGGACCAGCGCCTGGCCGAGGTGATCGCCGACCGCCGCTACCTCGATGCGACCCGCGAGGTGCTGCAGAAGCACGGCGGACTCTGGTTCTTCGACGAATCCTACGTGATCTCCCGCAAGCGGGATTGACGGCAATGCCCGGAGCGGCGGTATCTCCTCCCCTGCCCGCTCCCGGCCTCGAGGAGGAGCGCCGGCGCATCGCGGCGCTGGTCGCGGGCGCCTCGCTCGAGACGGCGGCGCGGCGGCCCACCGACATCGACGCCTACCGCGGCCAGATCGATCCCGGGAGCGACGTCTACGTCAACCATCTCCCCGGCGAGAGCTATCACGAGGTGATCGCGGTGGCGGCGCAGCTCGCGCGCGCGGGGTTCAATCCGGTGCCGCATCTGGGCGCACGGAACTTCACGGGGTTCACGCAGCTTCGCGACTGCATCGAGCGCCTCGCGGGCGAGGCCG
>DATKNV010000068.1:0-26746 GCA_035541215.1 Allostellaceae bacterium
GTCGTCGGCGTGGCGTCGGACATCCTCGCGAAGGCCGGTTGGGGCAACTACGGTCCGCTCGACGTGATTCCCGCGGCGTACATCCCGGCCGATCAGACCGACGATGCGTTTCTGAAGATGGTGCATGCGTGGTTCTCGCCGAGCTGGGCGGTGCGGCTCGGCCGGCCGCAGGACGCCGTCGTGCCGGCCATGCAGCAGGCGATGCAGTCCGTCGATCCGCTGCTGCCGTTCAACAAGTTCCGCTCGCTCGACGACGTGCGGAGCGAGACGCTGGCGTGGGAGCGGGCGCTGGCGATGTTGTTGGGCGCCATGGCGGCGCTGGCCGCGCTGCTGGCCGCCGTCGGGATCTACGGGCTGGTGGCAAGTTCGGTGAGCGAGCGCACGCGCGAGCTGGGCATCCGCGCCGCGCTGGGGGCGACGCCCGGCGAGACGGTGAAGAGCGCCGCGCTGCCAGGTGTCGTGCTCGGCGTGGCGGGCGTCCTCATCGGCGCCGGCGCCGCGCGCCTCGCCGCCCGCGTCATGGATCATCTGGTGTGGGGCGTGACCGTGACCGATCCGATGACGTTCCTTTTCGCAGCCGGCACGATTCTCGCGATGGCCATCGCCGCGACGCTTGTCCCCTCGCTGCGGATGCTGCGGCTGAATCCCGTGGGCGCGCTGAGGATGTAACGCGCTCGGCTCCGCCGGGTTTAACGCGGCCGTACAGGGCTTCCTCGGGAACGAACTGTTCGGCCTGAATCAGTAGCCGAGCGCGTTGTGGAACGCAGGGAGTTCACGCATAGGCCAGTCCCTCCCTTGGGCAATCCTGGAATCCCGCAATCCTGCAATCCTGCAATATCATTGGTCGCCGTGCGCGCATTTCATCGCGTTCCATTTCGCGTCGCCTGGCCCGACACCGACCCCGCCGGCATCGTCTGGTTCGGCGTGTTCTTCAGGTACTTCGAAACGTCGGAGGAGGAGTTGTTCCGCGCGCTGGGCCGGGATCGCACCGCGCTCATCCACGAGCTCGGCATCTTCATGCCGCGGACCTCGCTCGAATGCCGGTTTCGATCGCCCGCGCGTCTGGGCAACGAGATTCTCGTCGGCGTGGCGGTGTCCGAGTTGACGGATCGACGCGTCCGGTACGCGTTCGACATCCGCGAACGCGGGACCGAGCGGCTCATCCTCGAAGCGTCGTATCGAGTGGCCTGCGTGGACGCGGCGTCGTTCACGGCGCGGATGTTCCCGCAGGAACTGCTGAAACTGCTCGCGCCGGCCCTCATCGAGCCCCCCGGCCGCGAGCCCACCCGCACGTGAGCCGCGGATCGCTCGACGCGTCGGCGCTCGGCGTGCCGCCGGCGTTCAACGTCGCCAGCCATTTTGTCGATCGCCATGTTGCCGAAGGACGAGGCGCGAGCGTGGCCATCGAATGCGGCGACGAGCGCGTCACCTACGCAGAGCTGCTCGAGCGCGTGAACCGCTTCGGGAGCGCGCTGCGAGGGACGCTCGGCGTGGCGCGCGAGCAGCGGATTGCGCTGCTGCTGCACGACGGGCCGGCGTTCGCGTACAGCTTCTTCGGCGCCATCAAGGCCGGCGCCGTGCCGATTCCCCTCAACACGCTCTGGAAACCCGCCGACTACCGGTACGTGCTGAACGACTCGCACGCGGCGGCGATCGTGGTCAGCGCCGAGCTGCTCCCGCAGATCGAACGGATCGATCCGGCCGACCGCGGCGTGCTCCGACACGTCATCGTCGTCGGGGAGACGCCGGCGGGGCGCGGGTATTGTCCGCTTGCCGAGCTCCTTGGCCTCGGCGAGGCCGCGATGACAGCCGAGTCCACCAGCCGGGACGACCCGGCGTTCTGGCTGTATTCGTCCGGCAGCACGGGGATGCCCAAAGGGTGCGTGCACCTGCAGCACGACATGGTCGTGTGCGCGGAACTGTTCGCGAAAGGCGTGCTGCGGATCGGACCCGCCGACCGCTGTTTCAGCGTCGCCAAGCTGTTTTTCGCCTATGGCCTCGGCAACGCGCTCTATTTCCCCCTGGCCGTCGGCGGGACCAGCGTCCTGTGGCCGGGGCCGCCGACGCCGGCCAACGTGTACGCCGTCATCGAGAAGCACCGGCCGACGCTGTTCTTTTCGGTGCCGACGAGCTACGGCATGCTGCTGGCGCACGAGAGCGGGACGGCCCGGGACTTCGACCTGTCGAGCGTGCGGCTGGCCGTGTCCGCCGGTGAGGCGCTCCCCCCGGCGCTCTACGAGCGGTTCAGGCGGCGGTTCGGCGTGGACATCCTCGACGGCATCGGTTCGACGGAAGCGCTGCACATGTTCATCTCGAACCGGCCGGGAGCCATTCGTGTCGGCTCGAGCGGCCAGATCGTTCCCGGATACCAGGCGCGGCTGCTCGACGACGACCGCGCGCCCGTGCCCGCGGGGGAGATTGGCAATCTGTGGATCAAGGGCGACTCGGTCTGCGCGGGCTACTGGAACCAGCACGAGAAGACGAAGGACACGATCGAGGGGCACTGGCTGAGAACCGGTGACAAGTACACGGAAGACCCCGACGGCTTCTTCTGGTACGCAGGCCGCAGCGACGACATGCTCAAAGTGGGCGGGTTGTGGGTGAGTCCCGTCGAAGTGGAGAACGCGCTCGTGGCTCATCCGGCCGTGCTCGAGTGCGGCGTCGTCGGACGCGAGGATCACGACGCGCTGGTGAAACCCTCGGCGTTCGTGGTGTTGCGCGCGGGCATCGACGCCACGCCTGAGCTGGCGAAGGAGCTGCAGCAGTTCGTGCGGGATCGTGTGGCGGAATACAAACGGCCGCGCTGGGTCGACTTCCTGCCCGAGTTGCCGAAGACGGCGACGGGGAAGATCCAGCGATTCAGGCTGAGAGAGATGGTCGAGCGGACGTGAAGCGGCGTCAGGCCTTCAGCGGCGGCCGCCGGAAGCCCTGAATCAGATAATCGGCGAACCGGTCCGCGATTTCCTGCGAGGACGCGGTGCCGGCCGGGTTGAACCAGCGCGGGATCCAGTTGACGGCGCCGAGGACGGCGAACGAGAGCAGCTTGGGATCGCCGTGCGCGAACTCGCCGGCGCGCATACCCTCTTCGATCACCTGGCGTACGCCGCGATCGAACCGATCCCGCCGGGCGACGACCAGTTTCAGGTGCGCGGGCGTGAGCGCCTCGAGGTCGAGGAAGAGCGCGGTGCCGTGCAGCTCGTCGAGGATCGTGTGGACGAACGCGACGATCAACTGCCGCAGCTGCGCGTCGGCCGGCAGCCCGCTCCGCTCGACGGCGTCGAGCAGCTCGAGCAGGCGGTCGAGCGAGTACTGGTGGCACGCGAAGAGGATTTCCTCCTTGTTCCTGAAGTAGTAGTAGAGGTTGCCCTTCTTCATCCGCAGCGCGGCCGCGATCTGCTCGACGGTGGCGCCGTGGTAGCCGAGGCGGCGGAAGGCGGCGGCGGCGCTCTTGAGGATTTCGATGCGTGTGGCGGCGCCGGCGTCGGGATTGCGCGGACGGCCGCGGTGACGGCGGCGTCCGCGCCTCGCGGGCGCGGAAGACCTGGTTGACGGGGCCGTCGGCACGAACCTAGAATAGTTTGAACAAATGTTCAATTTCAAGGGGAGCGCCCGTGGAATCCGGAGTCGCTGACAAGCCGCAGCCGAAAGCCGAGTTCGTCGACTACCAGACCGACCCGTCCCGCTACCGGCACTGGCGCGTCGCGTTCGACGGCGCCGTGGCCACCGTCACGATGGACGTGAGCGAAGACGGCGGCATCCGCCCCGGCTACAAGCTGAAGCTGAACTCGTACGACCTCGGCGTGGACATCGAGCTCCACGACCTGCTGCAGCGCATCCGTTTCGAGCACCCCGAAATCGGCGCGGTCCTCGTCACCAGCGGCAGGAACCGCGTGTTCTGCTCCGGCGCGAACATCTACATGCTCGGGCAGTCGTCTCACGCGTGGAAGGTCAACTTCTGCAAGTTCACCAACGAGACGCGGAACGGCATCGAGGATTCGAGCCGCCATTCCGGCCTCAAGTTCCTGGCCGCCCTCAACGGCACCACCGCCGGCGGCGGCTACGAGTTGGCGCTCGCCTGCGACGAGATCGCGCTCATCGACGACCGCTCCAGCACGGTGAGCCTCCCGGAAGTGCCGCTCCTGGGCGTGCTGCCGGGAACGGGCGGCTTGACGCGCCTCGTCGACAAGCGCCGCGTGCGCCGCGACCTCGCGGACCTCTTCTGCACCACGGCCGAGGGCGTGCGCGCGGAGCGCGCGAAGCAATGGAAGCTCGTGGATCACTCGGCGCCGCCCGCGCGTTTCAAGGAATTCGTCGCCGATCGCGCGAAGGCGCTAGCCGCGGAGAGCGGCCGTCCCGACGACGCCAAAGGCGTGGCGCTCCCGCCGCTCCGGCGCGAGATCGACGACAAGGGCTATCACTATCGCTGGGTCGACGTGGTCTTCGACCGGCCGCGGCGCGTCGCGACCATCACGGTGACGGCGCCGCCGGAGGGCGCGAGGCACGATATCGAGAGCATCCTCGCGCAGGGTGCGGCCTGGTGGCCCCTCGCGATGGCGCGGGAGCTCGACGATGCGATCCTCATGCTGCGCACGAACGAGCTGGAGCTCGGGACTTGGCTCTTGCAGACCCGCGGCTCGGCCGCGGCGGTGCTCGCCTCGGACAAGGCGCTGCTGGAGAACAAGGAGCATTGGTTCGCGCGCGAGACGCTGGCCTTCCTGCGCCGCACACTCGCGCGGCTCGACGTCTCCTCCCGGAGCCTCTTCGCGATCGTCGACCGCGGCTCCTGCTTCGCAGGGAGCTTGCTGGAATTGGCGCTTGCGGCCGATCGCTCCTACATGCTGGCGCTCGAGCCCGGCGACAACGACGCGCCGAGGATCGTGCTCGGCGATGCCAATCTCGGCGCCTTCGAGATGGTGAACGGATTGACGCGGCTCGCCGCGCGCTTCTGCGGCGAGGAAGCGGCGGTCGCGGAGGTCGCGGAGCGCTTCCGCGGCGAGCCGCTCGATGCAGCCCGGGCGACGGAGGCCGGGCTCGTCACGCTGACGCCGGACGAGCTCGACTGGGAGGACGAGATCCGCCTCGCCGTCGAGGAGCGCGCGAGCCTCTCGCCCGACGCGCTCACGGGCATGGAGGCCAATTTCCGCTTCACCGGCCGGGAGACGATGGAGACGCGCATCTTCGCGCGGCTCTCGGCCTGGCAGAACTGGATCTTCAACCGGCCGAACGCGGTCGGCGAGCAAGGCGCATTGAAGCTCTTCGGCACGGGCTCCAAGGCGCAGTTCAAGTGGGAAAGGGTCTGACCATGGCGATCGACTACCAGGAGCGCATCCCCAACAACGTCCACCTCTCCGAGAACCGCACGCTGCAGCGCGCGCTCGAGCAGTGGCAGCCGCATTTCCTCGATTGGTGGAAGGAGCTGGGCCCCAGCGACTTCCAGACTGCCGACGTCTATCTCCGCACCGCGACCTCGGTCGACGCCAAGGGCTGGGCCACTTACGGCACGGTGAAGATGCCGGACTATCGCTGGGGCATCTTCCTCGCGGACCCCCAGGAGGGCCGCACCATCGGCTTCGGCGACGAGTACGGCAAGCCCGTCTGGCAGCAGGTGCCGGGCGAGCACCGCTCGACGCTCCGCCGCCTCATCGTGACGCAAGGCGACACCGAGCCCGCCTCGGTCGAGCAACAGCGGATGCTCGGTCACACCTGCCCCTCCCTCTACGACCTCCGCAACCTCTTCCAGGTGAACGTCGAGGAGGGCCGGCATCTCTGGGCGATGGTCTATCTCCTCCACGCCTATTTCGGCCGCGACGGGCGCGAGGAGGCGGAGGAGCTGCTACACCGTCACTCCGGCGACCGCGATCACCCACGCATCCTCGGCACCTTCAACGAGCCCGTGACGGACTGGCTCTCCTTCTTCATGTTCACCTACTTCACGGACCGCGACGGCAAGTTCCAATTGAAGAGCCTCGCCGAGAGCGGCTTCGACCCGCTCGCGCGCACCTGCCAGTTCATGCTGACGGAGGAGGCGCACCACATGTTCGTGGGCGAGACCGGCATCGGCCGCGTCGTGAAGCGCACGCTCGAGGTGATGAAGGAGCTCGGCACCGACGATCCCGCCTCGATCCGCAAGGCCGGCGCCATCGATCTCCCGACGGTGCAGCGCTATCTCAATTTCTGGTTCAGCTCCTCGCTCGACCTCTTCGGCTCGGAGGCCTCCTCGAACGCAGCCGCCTATTTCGCGACCGGGCTCAAGGGGAGACCCGACGAGGCGCAATATCAGGACCACGTCTGCAAGGACGCGACCTTCGATCTCGAGGAGCCCGACGGCAAGGGCGGGATCGAGCACGAGACGATCCCGCTGCGCAACGCCATGAACGAGGTCGTGCGGACCGCCTACGTCAAGGACTGCGAGATCGGCGTCAAGCGCTGGAACCGCATCATCCAGAAGGCCGGCCACGCGGCCGAGCTCGCGCTCCCGAGCCCGCACTTCCGCCGCTCGATCGGCGTCTGGGCGGGCGCTCCCGTCGATCCCCAGGGCAAGCTCGTCTCCCGCGAGGAGCATGAGCGCCGCCGCGCGGAGTGGCTGCCGAGCGAGGCGGACCGCGCCTTCGTGCGTAGCCTCATGCAGAAGGTGACGGCGCCCGGGAAGATGGCCGCCTGGATCGCGCCGCCGGAGCGCGGAATCAACAACCTTCCCGTCGATTACGAGTACGTGCATCTGAGCTAGGCGGGAAAGTCCCGGTGGCGCTTTCCGTCGCGATCGTGGGCGCGGGACCCGCGGGCTGCTATGCGGCGGAGCGGCTCGCGCGGGCGGCACCCGATGCCGCGATCGACGTGATCGAGCGGCTGCCCACACCCTACGGGCTCGTGCGCGCGGGGGTGGCGCCGGACCATCAGGGCACCAAGGCCGTGGAGCGCGTGCTCGAGCGCGCGCTCACGCGGCCCAATGTCGCCTTCTTCGGCAACGTCGAGATCGGCCGCGATCTGAGCCTCCGGGAGCTGCGAGAGCTCTACGACGCCGTGATCCTCGCGACCGGCGCACCCGAGGACCGCCGCCTCGGCATAGAGGGCGAGGAGCTCGCGGGCGTCTTCGGCTCCGGCTCCTTTACGCGCTGGATCAACGGCCACCCCGACGCAGCCGATCTGCCCGTGCGCCTGGAAGGCGTTCGCTCGGCGGTCGTCATCGGCAACGGCAACGTCGCGATCGACGTGGCGCGCGTACTCGCGAAATCGCGGGAGGAGATGGCGCGCTCCGACCTCGCGCCGGCGGTCGAGGCCGCGATCGCGGCCGCGCCGCTCGAGGAAATCCACATCGTGGGCCGCCGCGGCCCTGCCGAGGCGCATTTCACGCCGCTCGAGCTCGAGGAGCTCGGCGCGCTCGCGCGCGCGGCGCCGGTCGTCGAGGCTGCCGAGCTCCCGCCCGCTTCGGGCGACGGCAACGCGTCCGTGCTGGAGATCTTGCACGGTTTCGCCGCGGCGCCCAATCGCTCGAAGCCGATCCGGCTCCATTTCGACTTTCGCCTGAAGCCGCTCCGCTTCGAAGGCGAGAGCCGCGTCGAGCGCGCGATCTTCGAGGTGCAGCGCCGGGACGACGCGGTTTACGCGCCCTCCGGAGAGAAGGTTTCCCTGCGAGCCGATCTGGTCGTTTCCTGCATCGGCTATCAGAGCCTCCCCTGCGGCGGCCTCGCGCCGGAGGGCGGCATCTTCCGCAACGACGGCGGCCGGATCGAAGCGGGACTCTACGTCGTGGGCTGGGCGAAGCGCGGGCCCAGCGGCACCATTCCCACGAACCGCAGCGAGGCGCACGCCGTCGCCGACCGCGTCCTCGCGGAGACGCTGGGGGGCGGCAAGCCCGGCCGCGCCGGTCTCAGCGCGGCGCTCGCGGCGCGCGCCCAGGAGATCGTCGATTTCTCGGTATGGCGCGCGATCGATGCCGCGGAGCGCTCCCGCGCCACCTCTGGCCGCCCGCGCCAGAAGCTGCGGCGCTGGAGCGACTTCGCTCTCCTCGCGCGTTAAGAAAGCCCTTCCGTCCCATCTTGGAATGGGATTGCAAGCCCTTGATCGGACGGCAGAACATATGATTAATAAAGTTTTAGCGATTGGCGGCCAGGATAGTGGGCAGCAGGGGTCACCCGGCCGGTTCCGGCCGATCGAGAGGCGTTCTCCTTGTCCTTGGCCTTCGATACCGACGTCGCCGGCCTTGCCTACCACATCGGGTTCTTCACGATCAGCGTCGTCCTCTACACGCTGATCCTCGACCGTTCCGAGCGGTTGCCGCGCGCGCTCTCGGACGTTTGCGTCGGCCTGATGTTCGGCGTGATCGCCGTCCTCATGATGTCCCGGCCGGTTCGCGTCTTGCCGGACGTCTTCATCGACATGCGAAACGTGGTGGTGGGGACGGCCGCCCTCTTCGGCGGGCCGATCGCGACGGCGATCGCAAGCGCCTGCGCCGTGCTCTATCGCTTCTATCTCGGCGGCACCTATGTCGTCAGCGGTGCCATCGGCATCGCCGCCTCGGCCTTGCTGGGCCTCGCGCTCCATCTCTATCTGCACCATCGTAGAAAGGAGCTCGGCTACCGCCATCTCTGGACACTGAGCGGACTGCTCGTGCTGCCGCGCGCGATCATGTTCACGACCGCCCAGAGCTGGGCGGCCGCGGGCACGCTGCTTCTGCATTCGTTCCTTCCGCTGGCGGTGATCACGCCGCTCGGCACCATGATCGTGGGGAGCCTGCTGCTGGGCGCGAGGCGGCGCCGGGCGCTGGAGCTCGCGCTCCGCGACCGCGAGGCGCAGCTCCGCCTCCTCGCGGACAACGCGACCGATGTCATCAGCCGCACTGCGCTCGACGGGACGCGGCTCGACGTTTCCGCCTCCGCCAAGCGCATCTACGGATACGACGTCGCGGAGCTCGTGGGGCATCCCGTCTTCGAGATCGTGCACCCCGATGACCGTCCCATGGTCGAGAAGGCCCTCGCGCAGCTCCGCGGGGGGACCGAGGCGGTCGAGTTCCTGGCGCGGCTCAGGCGGAGCGACGGCAGCTATTTCTGGTCCGAGAACCGCCGCCGGCTCTTGCTCGACCCCGCCACCGGCAAGCCCACGGGCTCCGTGGGCGTCAGCCGGGAGATCAGCAAGCGCAAGGCGCTCGAGGACAGCCTCGAGGCGAAGACGCAGCTCCTCAACACCGCGATCGAGAACATGAACCAGGGGCTTTGCGTCTTCGACGCGGAGCTGAAGCTGGTGCTCTGCAACCAGCACTTCCTGCGCATGTTCGAGTACCCGCCGAAGTTCGGCCGGCCGGGCACGCGTCTGATCGACATCATTCGCTTCGACATAGCGCGCGGAGAGTACGGCCCCGGCGACCCCGAGGAACTGATGGCGCACCGCCTCGAACTCGCGCATCGCGCCGGCACCTTCACCTTCGAGCGCATCCGTCCCGACGGCACGATGCTCCACGTCGAGCGCCACAGCATGCCCGGCGGCGGCCTCGTCGCGACCTATACCGACCTCACGGAAGCGCGCCAGAGCGAGACGCAGCTCCGCGACTACGTCAACCAGCTCGAATTCGTAAGGGCCCGCCTCGAGGAGCAGAGCGCGCGCCTCGCCGAGCTCGCCGAAGACCTCTCGGAGCAGAAGACCCGAGCCGAGAAGGCGAGCCGGGCGAAGTCCCGCTTCGTCGCGAACATGAGCCACGAGCTGCGCACGCCGCTCAACGCCATCATCGGATTCTCCGATCTGATCGAGACCGAGGCGATGGGGCCGATCGGCAACCCCCGCTACAAGAGCTACGCCGCCGACATCCGCAACAGCGGCCAGCACCTCCTGGGGCTCATCAACGACATCCTCGACTTCTCCAAGGCCGATGCCGACCGCCTCTCGCTCCTGGAGGAGACGGTAGACCTGGCGGAGCTCCTCGACGGCACCGTGCGGATGATGCTGCCGCGCGCGGCGCACGAGAACGTGAAGTTGCTCCTGGAGCCGGTGCCAGGCGGGCTTTGCCTCCGCGCCGACGGCAAGCGCCTCAAGCAGGTCGTGCTGAACCTGCTCTCGAACGCGATCAAGTACACGCCCGCCTCCGGCAGGGTGACGCTCGCCGCTGCGCTCGACGGCACCGGCGCGCTGGTGCTGACGGTCCGCGACACCGGCGTCGGCATCGCCGAGGCGGATCAACAGAAGGTGCTGGAGGCCTTCGTGCAGGTCGACAACGCTCCCAATCGGACGCACGAGGGCACGGGGCTCGGCCTCCCGCTCGCCAAGCGGCTCGTCGAGCTGCACGGCGGCACGCTCAAGCTGGAGAGCCGGCTCGGCCAGGGGACCGCCGTCAGGATCGTGCTCCCGCGCGAGCGGGTGATCGCGGGCGCTCGCCCGCCGCTCTCCGTCGCCAACGGCTGACGCGCTGCCGCAGACTCAGAGCCGCTCGATCGCCTCGGGGTGCGTCACGTCCATGACGGCGCGATTGCGGTCGCGGCGGATGTAGCCGCGCACTCGCACGGCCTCGCCCTCGAGCGCGAGGGGGTCGATCCCCGCCGCGCGGAAGAGCGCGAGCGCCTCGCGGTCGACGCGCACCGTGAAGGCCGTGCGCCAGTCCCCGCCGAAGTTTAGGAACACCCGGCCGGAGATGCGGGCGACGGAGACGATCCGTCCCTCCACGAGCTCGAGCTTGCCGTCATGATGAGGCGCCTCCTCCGGCGTGAGCGGCGCGTAGAAGGGATCGGCCCAAATGCCGCGCCGCGCCGCGCGCGCCTCGCTTTCGAGGGCGTAGAGCACGGCAGCGGCGGCGCGGTTGTCGGCGAAGGTGTAGACGCGTGCGAGGCCGCGCCGGAGCAGCTCGCCCTCTATCCACAATCCGTCGTCGCGCACGAGCTGGGCCAGCACCCGGCCGTAGCGGTCCTCGCGCGCGCCGCCGAAGCGGAGCGTGACGGATTTGCCGCGCGCGAGCTCCGTGAGCGCGGTGTTCGCGGCCTCTGCGAGCGGCCAAGCCGCGAAGCCCCGCCCCTTCGGCAGCTTCGGCGCCTGTATTCCCACGAGACGCACCGTGCGTCCGTCCGCAAGGACGAGGCTGTCTCCGTCGATCACCTCCGCGACGACCGCGCTTCCGCCATCCGCGAGACCCGGCGGCAACGCCGGCGCGAGCGTCTCGCTCCGAGCGAGGCCGGGAGCGAGCAGCAGCAGGAAGAAGAGGGAAAGTTGCGGCCAAGAGACCGCACGCGCACGCATGGGCGGATGCTAGAGGCCCCGCATCCCCCGCACAATCCCGGGCGAGGCGCGCTCAGCCGGTCTCGGAGAAGAGATCCGCGGCGGCTTGGGTTCTGCGCTCGATCGACTGCCGGAGCTTCGCGAGGGCGCGGTGCTCGAGCTGGCGCACGCGCTCCTTGGAGACGCCGAGCTCGCGGCCGAGCTCCTCGAGCGTGGCGCCCTCCTCGCGCAGCCGCCGCTCGCGGATGATCTCGCGCTCGCGCGCGCTGAGCTCGCCCATCGCCTCCGCGAGCCAGCGCGAGCGGATCTCGCCGTCGCGCATGTGCGCCACGACCTCCTCGGGATTGGGCCGGCGGTCGGGCAGAAAATCCTGCCAGTCGTCGTCGCCGCCCTCGCCCACGGGGACGTTGAGGGATTGATCCGCGGCCGCGAGCCGCATGTCCATGAGCTCGACCTCGGCGACGTCGACCTGCAGCTCCGCCGCGATTTTCTGCCGGCCGGCGTCGGTGAGCGGCGCCCCGGTGCCGTCCTCGATCCGCGCGCGCAGGCGGCGCAGATTGAAGAACAGCGACTTCTGCGCGGCCGTCGTGCCCGTCCGCACGATCGACCAGTTGCGCAGCACGTAATCCTGCATCGCCGAGCGGATCCACCACGCGGCATAGGTCGAGAAGCGCACGCCGCGCTCGGGCTCGAAGCGCGCGGCCGCCTGCATCAAGCCTACGTTCCCTTCCTGCACGAGGTCGCCGATCGGCAGCCCGTAGTGACGGAAGCGCGAGGCCGTCGAGACCACGAGGCGAGTATAGGATCGCACGAGCTCGTGCAGCGCCGCGGTGTCTCCGCTCTCGCGCCATCTGCTCGCGAGGTCGTGCTCGTGGTCGCGCGTGAGCAGCGGCTCTTTCATCGACGCCTTGATGAAGGTGAGGTTCGCTTTCTGCGTCTGCGGGTCGTCGATGTGCGCCATCGGAGTGCTCCCTCTCCCCGATCGCCGGTGCGATCGTCGTCCTTTCCGCGCTTGCGTTAAGAAAGCCTAACGCGTGCATTCGCACGCCGTCATTCCCCCCTTTCGTAGTGGGCGCATGCGGTGGGTCACAAAAAAAACGCTTTACTGACTAAGCTTCTAGCCGGTCGAGGATCGCGCCATCGCTGCCGAAGCAAACCGCGAGCAATGCCCCACCGAAGCCACAGCCGCCGTCGATCGAGACGGCGTACGGGCTTTCCGTGAGGCCCGCATGGCGGCGGTCGAAGCCGCGTACCACGCGCCGGTATGATGCGTAGGGATGCGCGAGCTCGAGGAACGGACCGCCGCCCCACCAGAACGCATCGCCCTGGAGGTCGAGCGGCTTCGTCGCATCGAGACCGGCATGGACGAAGAGCAAGCCGCCGTCATCGGTGTACGCCGCGCGCCGAAGGCTCGCCATGAATGCGCTGTGGCCGGGCGTCTGGTTGAGGCGCTGGCGGAGCGAGCTGGTCCAACGCGTGATCGCCAGCGGACCCTCGCGGCAGGCGGCCTCCCCGTGCCGGCGGTCGCCGCCATAGGCCTCGATCGTCGCGCCCACGCCCTGGTCCAGCATGAAGGCCAGCACCTCGCGCGGATTGGGCGCGAATTGCAGCTCCAGGAGCTTCTGCCACATTTCCTCTTGCGCGCCGCGGAGGAACGCGACGTCGCCGACGAAAACGAGCGGTCGTGCGAGGAAGAAGGCGCGAAAGCGCAAGGCCTCATCGACGGCCTCGGCGATGACGCCGCCGCGTCCCAGGAGATTGCCGAGATAGACGAGGCGGTCGCCGTCAGCGAGACGAGGTGCCAGCGCGCGGTGGAGTGCCGCGAGGCGCTCGGCCTCGCCGTGCACGGCGGCCACCGCCCAGACGCGGCGGCACCGTCTCAGTAGCGCATAGACAGCTGAATCGCAGGGTCCGAAAGAAGCCACGGAGGCTCGCTCGATGGACGCGCCCTCTTACGCCGAGGGCGCCGTCCATCGTACAGCCTCAGGCGGCGTTTAGCATCTGCTCGACGCGCTGCACGGCCGTGGTCTCGTCGATCTTCTCGACGGCCGCGAACTCGCGCACGAGACGGTCCAGAGCGGCCTGGTAGATCTGCCGCTCGCTGTAGGACTGCTCGGGCTGGCCCACGTTGCGATAGAGATCGCGCACGACTTCCGCGATCGAGGCGGGATCGCCGGAATTGATCTTCGCCTCGTATTCCTGCGCGCGCCGGCTCCACATGGTGCGCCGCGCCTTCGAGCGGCCCTTGAGCTTCAGGAGCGCCGCATCCATCTCCTTGCGCGTGCTGAGGCGCCGCAAGCCGGAGTTCTTCGCCTTGCCGATCGGGACGCGGAGCGTCATCCGGTCCTTCTCGAAATGGATGACGAACACGCTCAGCGTCTGTCCCGCGATCTCCTGCGTCTCGACGCCGTTGATCTTGCCGACGCCGTGCGTGGGGTAGACCACGAAATCGCCTGCACCGAAGCTCTTTTCCGACTTTTCCGACATGATCCGTCTCTCGAACAACCCTTCAGATTGGGGGCGGCGGCGCGACAGTTTAACGTGTCGCGCCCTTAGGGCGCGCTCTTTACGCTCTTATTGGTAGTCCGCTGGACGGTCGCCCGCACCTCATGCGAGTTAGGCCGCCGGGAAGGATGCCGTCAGCACCCAGGTAATTTCATACCACAGAATCGCTGTAAAAGGCGAGTCAGGAAGCCATGCAGGCCGTGCAAACCCCTCGGGCAGCCCTGCCGAAAAGACTGACCGACGCCAGAATGCCCAATGGATTCTGGGGCTTGTCTGCCCTAGCGCTTGGCGGGGTTGGGGCTGAAGTGCTTTTCCAATTTTCCTTCGACGCCCTTCCATTGATCGGCGTCCGCCGGCGCCTCGCCCTTTCGGGTTATGTTCGGCCATGCGGCGGAGTATTGGCGATTGAACTCGACCCATTTCTCGGCCGACGCCTCGCTGTCGGGGACGATCGCCTCGGCGGGGCATTCGGGCTCGCAGACGCCGCAGTCGATGCATTCGTCGGGATTGATCACGAGCATGTTCTCACCCTCGTAGAAGCAATCCACGGGGCACACCTCGACGCAATCCATGTACTTGCACTTGATGCAGGCTTCGTTGACGACGTAGGTCATGGGTCGAGAACTCGGATGAGCTGAGCGAAGGCCGCGCGAGGAGGTCGCTTGCGGGCCGGCTTCCCTATCATGCGCTCCGAGTGCGTTCAACCCCAGCCGATTTAGGGACTTCGACAGCGGCGGGTCCTACATAGCGGGCGCGTGGGCGAATGAGGCGTCCGCTCGCGTATTGCTCCTGTGCGTGCGCGATCCAGCCGAGCGTGCGGCCGAGGGCAAAGAGCCCGAGTGTCGCACCCGGCGGCAGATCGAGGTGCCGCCCCAGCACCGCGAGCGCCCAATCGATGTTGGGGGCGCGTCCCGTGAGCTCGGCGATGGCGGTGGCAATCTGTCGCGCCCTTTCCGCCGCATCGCTTCGAACCTCGTGCAGCAGCGCCAGCAGCAGCCGCGCACGCGGATCGCCCGAAGGGTAGAGCGGGTGTCCGAATCCCGGGAAGGATTCGCCGCGCTGAAGCCGCTCCGCGAGCGCTCGTCCGACGTCTGCGAATTGCAGCGCGTTCTCGAGAAAGACGCCCGCCCGCTCGGTTGCGCCGCCATGGAGCCGGCCGCGCAAGGCCGCGAGCCCCGCGAGCACCGCAAGATGCGGCGCCGCGCCCGCGGAGGCAACGCAGCGCACGGTGAAGGCGGAGACGTTGAGTTCGTGATCGGCGCAGAGCACGAGCGCCGCCCGCAGGAGCTGACGCCCCTCGGTGCCGGCATTCCAGACGTCCGAGAGCACCGCGTCCACCGGCCGCGGCGAGGGCGACGAGCCCGCGATCACGGCGGCGAGAAGACGCAGCAGCCGCGCGCCCGTCCGCGCTACCGCCGCCGGCGCGAGGTCGCTGGCGCGCGGATCCTCGGCCGCGGCATGAGGCAGCAGCGCAAGAGAGCGCTCGATGGGCGGCAAGCCGCGCGCTGCCGCTGCCGCCGCTAGAAAAATGGGGCCCATCGGCGGCACGTTCTCGGCGGAAAAGATCTCGCTGCCCTCGGCCTGCCAAAGCAGCTCCGCGACGCTGCGCACCGAGGCCTCGCGCGCGAGCCGCAAGGCATCGATGCCGCGATAGAGCAGCCGGTCTCCGGCGATCGCGGTAATCGCGGAGTCCAGCACTGGCGCGCCCCAGTCGAGAGCGGCGGAGGCATCTCCGGCGCGACGCCGCGCGAGCGTCTCAATGTCCTCCGCGCGGTAGCGCCGCTCGCGCCCGGCGCCTGGCTCCGAGCGCACCAGACCGCGGCTCACATAGGCATAGAGCGTCGCGGGCGTGACCTTGAGCCGAGCCGCCGCCGCGCGAGCGGTGAGGTAGGTCGCTTCGAACGATTTTCGGGGCATGGCGACCGTCATATTGATTAGCTAATCAATATTGACAATATAAATCGGCCGCCCCCGAGATGCACGCAAAATCCCACGGAGGTTGGAATGAGTGAAGTGTTCGCTGGCGGCTTGGAAGGGGTGGTGGCGGCAGAGACCGTCCTCAGTGACGTCGACGGCGAGCGCGGAAGGCTCGTCATTCGCGGCGTCGCGCTGGAAGATCTAGCGGATCGCGGCTTCGAGGCGGCGGCAGCTCTGCTCTGGGAGGGGGTCGTCGCAGAAGGGCTCGATGCCGGCCGCGTCGGGACGCTCCTGGGCGAGGCGCGCCTGGCAATGTTTGCGGATATTGGGCGATGGCTGCCGCCGGCGCGCACGCAGGCGGTGCCGGAGGGGCTTCGCCTGGCGCTCGCGGCAATCCCCGATGCGAGCCCGCCGGCGCAAGTGGCAGCGTCCCTCCCGGTGGTGCTCGCGGCACTAATGCGGGCACGGCGGGGCCTCGCACCGGTGGCGCCCGATCCGCGCCTCACGACCGCGGCGGATTTCCTGCGAATGCTCAGAGGCGAGCCCGCCGAGCCGCGCGAAAGCGCGGCCCTCGACGTCTATCTCGCGACGGTGATCGACCACGGGCTCAACGCCTCCACTTTTGCCGCCCGCGTGGTGGCCTCGACGCGCGCCTCGCTGGCAGCAACGGTCACCGCCGCTTATTGCGCCCTCACCGGGCCGCTCCATGGCGGCGCCCCCGGCCCGGTACTGGACATGCTCGACGCCATCGGCAGCCTCGAGCGAATTGAGCCCTGGCTCGAACAGGCGCTCGAGAAGGGCGAGCGCCTCATGGGTTTCGGCCATCGCATCTATCGCGTACGCGACCCCCGCGCGGAGGCGCTCAAGAAAGCGTTGCTCCGGCTCGATCCCGAGGCCGGCCGCCTTGCCTTCGCCCAGGAGGTTGAGCGCCGTGCTCTCGCCGTTCTGAAGCGCCGGAAGCCTCAGCGTGCGCTCGACACCAATGTCGAGTTCTACACGGCGCTCCTCCTGGACGCGCTCTCATTGCCGCGCGAGACTTTCGTCTCGGTCTTCGCGCTAAGCCGGATCGCCGGCTGGATCGCGCATGCCTTCGAGCAGCGCGCAACCGGCCGCCTGATCCGCCCCGCGTCGCGCTATGTAGGGCCGATTGCGGCTTAGGGACTAATCCGCCCGTCTGCCGCGTTCTTGCGACGGCACCGCCGCCGCGACATTTCGTCTACCGACGGAATGGGCGCCGGGCCGCCTCAATTGCTATGGTCGCGACCCCGAATTCAGCGCCCTAGGACGGAAAATTGCGCAAGCGCGGCAAGATCATCGTCCAGCATTTCGTGGGCCAGATGCCGCTCGGCGGCATTGCCTGGCAGGCGATGCAGTATGCGCTCGGCCTCGAGCGCCTGGGCTACGAGGTCTGGTACGTCGAGGAGCACGGCGCCAACCCCTACGATCCCCGCATCGACAGCGTGGTGATGGATTGCAGCTACGGCGTCGAGTACCTGCGCCGCGCGATGGAGCGCTACGGGCTCGGCGGGCGCTGGGCCTATTGGGACGCGATCAACGACGCCTATCACGGCCTCTCGCGCGAGCGCGTCCGGGCGCTCTACCGCGAGGCCGACGCGCTCATCAACCTCTGCGGCGCGACGCGGCTGCGCGAGGAGCACATGGCCTGCCCCGTGCGCATCATGGTCGACACCGACCCCGTCTACGAGCAGATCAAATACGCCAAGGCCGATCCCGCCGCGCGCGCCTATCTCGACCCGCACACGCATTTCTTCACCTACGGCGAGAACCTCGGCGCCGCGGATTGCCCGGTGCCGCTCGCGGGGATCGCGTGGCAACCGACCCGGCCGCCGGTAGTGCTGAGCGAATGGCCGGCTGCCGAGGGCGCCCCCGCTTGCTACAGCTCGATCGCGACCTGGGAGAACAAGGGCAAGAACATCGAGTTCGGCGGCGAGACCTATCTCTGGTCGAAGCACGTCAATTTCCTGCGCTTCCTCGACCTCCCGCGCGCGCTCCCGCAGCAGTGCTTCAGCCTCGCGCTGATGACGGTCGAGGAGGGCGTGCGTCGCGAGGTCGCGAGCCATGGCTGGCGGGTCGTCGATCCCCGGCCGATCTCCGCGGACATGACGAGCTACGCCGATTTCATCCGCGGCTCCCGTGGCGAGTTCACGGTGGCGAAGGACATCTACGTGCGCCCGAACAGCGGCTGGTTCAGCGACCGTAGCGTGTGCTACCTCGCCTCGGGCCGGCCGGTCGTGACCATGAAGACCGGCTTCAGCAAGTTCTATCCCGCGGGCGAAGGGCTCTTCGAGTTCATCGAGGTTAACGAGGCGCTCGAGGCCTTCCGCACCATTGAGGGGGATTATCGCCGCCACGCTCGCGCCGCGCGCGGCATCGCCGAGGAATTCTTCGCGAGCGAGCGGGTTCTTCTACCGATGATGACGGCTGCCGGGCTATGATGCGCGCCGCCACGGGAAGTTAATGAATACGGTACCTTCCGCCGCCTTCGCTGCGAGCCGCCCCACCGTCCTGGGCTTCGACGCCTCCTGGGACAGTCTTGCGCGCCTGCTTTTCCTCGCTGCGACCCTCCTGGTGATCGCGACCTTCGCCGATTACGGCATCACCTGGGACGAGGACCTGCACAACCTCTACGGCGAGCTCATCCTCAAATACTACACGAGCGGCTTCACCGAGCTCCACGCGACCACTTGGCCCGACCTCACGAATTACGGCGGCGCCTTCGACATGAGCGCGGCGCTGCTCAACTTGGTCTCTCCCTTCGACACCTACGAGACGCGGCATCTCCTGAACGCGCTCGTGGGCATCCTCGGCGTGATCGGCGTCTGGAAGCTCGGCCGCGCGCTCGCGGGGCCGCGCGCGGGCTTCTTCGCCGCGCTCTTCCTACTGCTCACGCCCAACTACTACGGGCAGATGTTCAACAACCCCAAGGACATTCCCTTCGCCGCGGGGATGGTGTGGGGCCTCTATTACCTCGTGCTGCTGCTCCCGGAGCTGCCACGCCCGCGCTGGTCGCTGCTGCTGCGGCTCGGCATCGCGATCGGGCTTACCATCGGCGTGCGCGTGGGGGGGCTGCTGCTCATCGGATACCTCTGCCTGCTGCTCGGCCTCGCGGGTTTCTGGCGCGCGCTCGAGCAGCGGAGCCTCCGAGCGCTTCTCGGCGATGCCGCGCTGAGCGTCGCGCGCGTGCTGCTGCCGGTCTTCCTCGTCGCTTACATTGTGATGCTGCCGTTCTGGCCCTACGCGCAGCTCGACCCCATACGCAATCCCTTCATCGCGCTCGCGAACTTCTCGCACGAGATCTACCCCTGGACCACGCTCTTCGACGGGCGCTACGTGCCCGCGACCGATCTCCCCTGGTCCTACCTTCCCGTGCACGTCTCGCTCGCGCTCCCGGAGCTCGTGCTGACGCTGCTGGCGGCGTCGCTTCCGGCGGCGGTGCTCGTGGCACGCGGGCGCGGCTGGCGCCTCGAGCGCGCCTCTACCCTCGCCTACTTCGCGATCGCCTTCGCCGTGGTCTTCCCGATCGGCTACGCCATCGCGATCAAGGCGGTGCTCTTCGACGGCATGCGCCATTTCATCTTCGTGCTGCCGCCGATCGCGGCGCTCGCGGCGGCGGCGATGGACCGCGCGCTCGACCTCCTGCGACGCTTCCCTTACCGGCGCTGGGCCTATGGCGCGCTCGCGCTCTACGGCATGGGCCACGTCGGCATCATGGGGATGCTGCACCCCGACGAATACGTCTACTTCAACGGCTTCATCGGGGGCGTCGAGGGTGCGGACGGCCTCTTCAAGACGGATTACTGGGCCAACTCCTACGCCGAGGCCGTGATCGGGCTCGAGGAATACCTGCACGCCGAATATGGCAACGACTACATGGACCACGACTTCAAGGTCGCGGTCTGCGGCCCGCCGATTTCCGCGGCCTTCTTCTTCCCGCCGAATTTCATCTTCGCCTGGGACCGCAAGGACGCGGATTTCTTCATCGCCTTCACCAAGGACAATTGCCAGAAGGAGCTGCCGGGACACGAGGTCTACCGGGTGGAGCGCATGGGCGTTCTGCTCTCGGTCGTGCTCGACCGCCGCGCCTATCTGAAGGCGACCGGCCCGGCGAGCGCCGCGATCCGGTAGGAGCCCCGTTGGAGCGCGCGGAGTACGAGCGGCTGGCGGCACTGGACCGGCGGCTCTGGTGGTTCCACGGCATGCACGCGCAGATGCTGGGCGCGCTCGGCCGGCGGAGACCGCCGCGGAAGGGCGAGCGCATCCTCGACGCGGGCTGCGGCACCGGCGGATTGCTCGCGGGGCTCGGAGAGCGGTTTCCCGAGGCCCAGCCCGTTGGCGTCGAGATCGACGCGGTCGCCGGCGCGGTCGCGCGCGACCACAGCGGCCGTCCGGTCTGCATCGGCTCGGTCAACGCGCTTCCCTTCGCGGACGCCCGCTTCACGGCGGTCCTCAGCAGCGACGTCCTTTGCCACGAGGGGGTCGACGAGGAGGCGGCGCTCCAGCACTTCCTGCGCTGTCTCGCGCCGGGCGGCGTCCTCGTCCTGAACCTGCCGGCCTATGCGTGGCTCCTCTCCTGGCACGACAGCGCCGTGCACAACGTCCGCCGCTACTCCGCAGCGCGAGTGCGGCGGCTTCTCGCCGCGGCGGGGTTCACGGCAATTCGCACGTCTTACTGGAATACGCTGCTCTTTCCCTTGATGGTGCTGCGGCGAAAGCTAGGATGGCGCAAGGGCGCGCCGCGCGCGAGCGACGTCGCCATGCTGCCCGCGCCGGTCGAGGCGGCCTTCCGCCTGGTCGTGCGGATCGAGGCAGGTCTAGTTGGCCTGGGGCTCCGGCTGCCCTTCGGCGGCTCGGTGCTCGCGACAGCGGTGAAGCCATGACCGATCACGCCTATGCGCTGAGCATCGTCATCCCCGTCTATTGCGGCGCCAAGAGTATCGGCGAGCTCGTGCACGCGCTCGAGGACCTCACGATCGCGGGCGGCCACGAGATCGTGCTCGTGGTCGACGGCAGTCCCGACGACAGCCTCGAGGTCTGCCGCGGCCTGGTGGCGACGGCGCGCGTGCCGATCACGCTCGCGAGCCTTGCGCGGAACTTCGGCGAGCACAACGCGGTCATGGCGGGGCTCCGCTTTGCGCGCGGCGCCTGGGTGATCACGATGGACGACGATCTCCAGAATCCGCCGGAGGAGGTGGTACGGCTCCTCGACTACGCGAAAAGCTCCGGCAACGACGTGGTCTACACCCGCTATGCGCAGAAGCGCCACGCCCTCTGGCGCAACCTCGGCAGCCGCTTCGCGAATTGGGTCGCGGACGTCCTCATGGAGAAGCCCAGGGGCCTCTATCTCTCGAGCTTCCGCTGCATGAGCGCCTTCCTGGTGCAGCAGGTCACGCGCTACGACGGGCCTTTCCCCTACGTCGACGGACACATCATGCAGTCGACGCAGTCGATCGGCACGCTCGAGGTGCGCCACCTCCCCCGCGCGGAGGGGCGCAGCACCTATACCTTCCGCCGCCTCGTGCGCCTCTGGCTCAACATCTTCGTCAATTTCTCGGTCCTGCCGCTGCACCTCAGCACGATCGCGGGCTTCGCGCTCTCGATCGTGGGGTTGATCGGCGTCGCCTGGATCGTGCTCGAGGCGATCTTCCGCGCGACCCCTCCCGGCTATGCATCGCTGATGGCGGCGACCTTGCTGCTGTCGGGGGTGCAGCTCCTGATCCTCGGCATCCTCGGCGAGTACATGGGCCGCCTCTTCCTCACCGCGAACCGCAAGCCGCAGTCGATCGTACGCGAGGTGATCCGCAGCGCGGGGGCGGCGCTCCCCGAGGCGGGACAGCGGCCGGGCATCCGCGTCGTCGAGGGCGGCTGAGTCCGATGCTGCTCTCCTATGGAGCGCTCGCCGCAGCGATCCTCGTGGGCGTCGCGGGCCAGCTCCTCCTCAAGCAAGGGGCGGTGCGCAGCGCGGACCAGCTCGCGCAATTCCTCGACCCCTTCACCATCTCCGGCCTCGCGGTTTACGGGCTGGCGGCGGCGCTCTACATCGTCGCGATCAAGCGGCTCCCGGTCTCGGTCGCGTTTCCGAGCGTGGCGCTCTCCTACGTCCTCGTCGCGATCGCCGCGCATTTCCTCTGGCAAGAGCCGCTCGGCCTCGCGCAATTCGCGGGGATCGTGCTGATCGGCGGCGGGATACTGCTGCTGCACCTCGCGGTCTGACCGCGTCAGTCGATCTCCGCGCAGGCGCCGTGGACGCCCGCGATCACGCGCCCGATCTGATCCTCCGTGAGCTGCGGGAACATCGGTAGGCTCAGGACCTCGGCGGCGGCGCGCTCGGTCTC
Organism: Allostellaceae bacterium; assembly: GCA_035541215.1. Classification (GTDB taxonomy): domain Bacteria; phylum Pseudomonadota; class Alphaproteobacteria; order ATCC43930; family CGMCC-115725; genus DASZHJ01. Next base: position 21,969 of record DATKNV010000068.1, read on the forward strand.
CGCGAGCCCCGCGGGGCCGATCGCGAGGCGGCCCGCATAGGCGGGCTGCAGATGCACGGGGACGGGATAATGAATGTTGGTGCCGATGCCGCGCGCGGCGAGTGCGCGCTGCAGCGCGTCGCGCTTGCGGCTGCGCAGGACGTATTGGTGGAAGACGTGCGTGCAATTGGGGCGCCGCGCCGGCAGCGAAAGCGGCAGCCCCGCAAGCCCGCTGTCGTATGCGGCGGCGATGTCGCGGCGACGCTGGTTCTCGGCCTCCAGCATGGTGAGCCGCACGCGGAGGATCGCCGCCTGAATCTCGTCCAGGCGAGAGTTGATGCCGGCGATGTCGCTGACGTAGCGCCGGCGCCAGCCGTATTGGCGGAGCGCGCGCAGGCGCTCGGCAAGCGCCTCGTCGCCGGTGACGACCATGCCGCCGTCGCCGAGCGCCGGCAGGTTCTTGGTGGGATAGAAGCTGAAGGCGCCGAGGCGGCCGATGCTGCCGGCCATGCGCGTGCCCCAGAGCGCACCGTGCGCCTGCGCCGCGTCCTCGATCAGCACCGCCCCGGCCTTGGCCGCGGGCGGCCCGATCGCGCCGAGATCGGCGGGCTGGCCGTAGAGATGGACGGGGATGACCGCGGCGATGCGGCCGGGCGCGCGCTCGACCGCCGCCGCGAGCGCCCGGGGATCGAGCGTCATGGTCGCGGGATCGACGTCGATCAGCAGCGGCTTTGCGCCCGCGAGCTCGATCGCCGCCACGGTCGCCACGGCCGTGTGCGCGACCGTCGCGACGTAGTCCTTGGGTCCGACCTCGATCGCCTTGAGCGCGAGGACGAGGGCGTCGGTGCCGCTCCCCACGCCGATGCCGTGGCCGGCGCCGACGAAGGCCGAGAATTCCTGCTCGAAGCCCTGGACCTCGCGCCCGAGGATGTAGTGCCCGCCCTCGAGCACGTGGATCAAGGCGATGTCGATGCGCGAGCGCAGCGCCAAGAACCCCGCGCGGGGGTCGGCTTGGGGAATGGGCGTATCGGTCATCGCTCTCCGGGGACGGCGCTCAAACCTTTAATTTACACGTATTTAGCTAGGCGCGTCCGGAAGAATTCCAGAGATTTCTTTATACCCTCGTGTATTCCGACCCTGGGCCGCCACCCGGCGGTGCGCCGGAAGAGGCGGTCATCGGCCCAATAGTCGCCGATATCGATGCGCTTGCGCTCCTCCGGGAAGACCTTCACCTCGTAGCGGCCGCCGCCATTGGCAGCGATCACGGCCTTCGCTAGGTCCTCGAGGGAGATCGCGCCATCGCCACCGATGTTGAAGGCGCCGCCCTCGGCAGCGGGGCTTGCCGCCGCCAAGAGGAAGGCGTCCGCGGCATCCTCGATATAGGTGAAATCCCGGAGCTGCGCCCCGCCCCAGACCTCGAAGGGCCGGCCCTCCAGCACCGCCCGGAGCCAGACGCCGATGAAGGTCTGCCGCGCGTCCTTGATGCGCATCCTCGGCCCATAGGTGTTCGTCAGGCGGAGCGCCGTCGCGCGGATGCCGTAGACCCGATGGTAGAGCAGATGGAACGTCTCGCCCGCGAGCTTGTCGACGCCGTTCACGTCGACGGGACGGAGCGGATGGCTCTCGTCGACGGGCAAGCGGTCGGGCCGGCCATAGATCTGCCGCGTGCTCGCGTAGACGATGCGAAGACGGGGATTGACCGCGCGCACGGCCTCGAGCGTCGCGAGCTGAGCGCGGGCGTTGATGTCGAGATCGACGAGCGGCGCCTGCATCGAGCCGAGATGACTGTTCTGGGCGGCGAGGCTGAAGAGCACGTCGGCGCCGGTGAGGGAGCGGCGCACGGCCTCGGCATCGCGGATGTCCGCGACGACGGTCTCCACCCGGTCCTCGATCCCCTCGAGATTGGCGCGATTGGCTCCCGAGTCGGGGTCGAGATTGTCGAGGAGCCGCACGCTGGCGCCGGCCGCCGCCAGGCGATGGGCGAGCGTCGAGCCGATGAGGCCGAAGCCGCCGGTGATGAGGATTTTCGCGCCTTTGAAGGGGGTTGCGGGATCGCGCGCGGGCGCCGCTCCGGGCTCGGTCATGGCCGCCGCCTTGACCCCGGGAGTCCCGCGGCGCGAGACTCGCGGCAGAAAGCATCTTCGCGATGGACTCTTCCGCGAGAACCTTGCCCTCGGGCGGCAGCGTGCTGGCGGCGCTCGTGCTTGCGCTCGGGCTCGCCGCCTGCGCCGCGGCCCCGCCGCCAGCGCCGCCCCGAGCACTCTCGCCGGGCGAGCAGTGTCTCGCCGATCTCGGCGCCCACGGCGTCCGCTACGAACTTGCGGCGGTGCCCACGAGCACGGGGCCCTGTGCGGTCGTCAATCCCGTGAAGGTCGCGAGCGCGGGCGTGGCGTGGAACCAGCCCGCCGTGATGAGCTGCGCGCTCGCGGACCGCGTCGATCGCTTCTTCACGGAAGCCGTGGAGCCGCTGGCCCGGCGTCATCTCGGCACGGGGATCGCGCGGATGGACAATTTCGGCGCCTATTCCTGCCGCCGCGAGGTCGGACAGGCCGGGCGCTGGAGCGAGCACGCGGCGGGGCGCGCGATCGACGTCTCGGGATTCGTGACGGCGGACGGGAGCCGCGTCACCGTCGAGCAGGACTGGAACCGCCCCGGACCCAAGCGCGAGTTCCTCCACGCCGTCGCGAGCCGCGCCTGCGACTACTTCAACGTCGTGCTGAGCCCCGACAGCGACCGCTACCACTACAACCACCTCCATCTCGACATCGGACCCTGGCGGCTCTGCCAAACGCGGGCGAAGACGCCGGCCGCCCGCTCCGTCTCGAGCACGATCGATAGCGGCGCAAGTCCCTGATCGTCAACGGCGCGCTCCCTCGTCTTCCTCGAACAGCGATTCCCAGGGCTCGGCCGTCTCGATCGTCCGCGGCGGCGTGGTCTCGGCGTAGAGGGTTCGCGCCTCGCTCGCGGGGCCGCGGCGCTTCGCGAGGGCCAGCACCTCTATCCGGCGCTCCAAGCGGCCGAGGCGCAGCACCAGGCGGTCGCCGACTCGCACGGATTGATGCGCCTTGCGTACCGGCGTGTCGCCGATGCTGACGCCGCCGCCGGCGCAGAGCTTCGCGGCGAGCGCGCGGCTTTTCGCGAAACGCGCGCACCAGAGCCAGCGGTCGAGGCGTTGAAATGCGGGTGCCGCTGGCTCGGCCATCGGCTCAGTTGGCGCGGCGCAGCGCGCCCAAGAGCGCGAAAGGCCCGTCGGCGCGCGCGAGGTCGGGACGCTCCTTGCGCCGCTGCTGCGGCCGGCGCCGCGCGTGGAAGCTGACGCCGGTCTCGTCCATCGCGGCGCGATAGCCGAGCGCGGTCAGGACGCCCGGCAGCTCGTCCTTGCGGCAGCCCGCGATCTGCGCGAGCTCCGGCACCGGGGCGAAGGGACCCTGCCGCGCGAGACGCCGTGCGGCCATCGCAAGGCGCTCGATCCGGTCGGAGCGGAGCGCGCGCGTCCCCATCACGCGATAGCCCATGGCGGCGTAAAGCGCCTCGGGCACCGCCGGGTCGCGCGGCACGGTCGGGCCGCGAAGAGTGGGAGCGGGAAGCGCTCCGCCTTCATAGACCGACCAGAGCAGGCCCGCTTGCGCGGCGGCGCGCGCGCTCAGCATCGGCGCCAGATAGATCGTCTCCGTTCCGATCCTGACGCCGAGCGCCGCGAGCGCCTTGCGCGCCTTGCCGTCGAGGGCGGCGAGCTGGGTCTCCGCGCGCGCGAGCGGCAGGGCGCCCAGCGCCTCCGCGAGCTGATAGGCAAGGCCGCGCGCGGCGCTCTCGAGCGGCGCCTCCGCGAGCTTGAAGAGCGGCGCGAGGGTCGAGCGGATCGCGGCGCGGACGGTCTCGGCGAGGCGCCGCCGCACGGCCTCGCGGTGGCCGCCCTCCAGGAACTCCGCCGGCAGCACCTCGATCTTCGGCTGCAGCACCTGGTCGCCCGCGACGAGGCGCCCGACGGCGCCCCCGCGCCAGAGGATCGTCCCCTCTTGCGTCAGCGCGAATTCCTCGTCGGGCGCTGCCGCGAGTGCCTGCGCGCGCTCCGCGATCTCCGTGCGCAGGACGCGATTCGCCGCCGCCATCAGCGTGCGCGCCGCCTCGTCGCTCGCGGCCGTGTCGGGCCGGAAGCGGAAGCCATCGAGGACGCCGACGTAGTGCCCCTCGACCTTGACCTCGCCGTTCCGGCTCACCGAGGCCAGGAGGTCCTGCGCGCCCGCGAGCTGGCGCACCAGGAAGGCGGCGCGGCGGTCGACGAAGCGCTGGGTGATGCGGTCGTGGAGCGCGTCGGAGAGCCGGTCCTCGATGGTGCGCGCACGCTCCTGCCAATGCGGGGCGTCCGCGAGCCAGTCCGCGCGATGCGAGATAAAGGTCCAGGTCCGGACATGCGCGATCCGCGCCATCAGCGCGTCGATGTCGCCGTCGGTGCGGTCGAGGCGCGCGACGTGCCCTGCCACCCAATCCGTCGGCAGCCGCTCGGAGGGACCCGAGAGGTGGCGGTAGATCTGCGCGAGGAGCCGCGCATGGGCGTCGCTCATGACCTTGCGGAAATCCGGGATCTGGCAGACCTCCCAGAGGAGCCGCACCGCGGCGGGATTGACGGCGCTTTCGGCGATGTCGGGCATGCGCGCGAGAGCGCGGAGGGCCCGGTGGTCGTCCGCCTCGCGCGCGGGCACAAGCCCCGGACGCCGTGGCTTCTCCTCGAGGCTGCGCAACAGGAGATCGAGCGAGCGGAACTCGAGCCGGGCGTTCCGCCAATAGAGCCGCGTCAGCGG
>DATKNV010000069.1:0-4517 GCA_035541215.1 Allostellaceae bacterium
GCGCACGCCCTCCTTGCGGATGAGCGGCACCGTGAGCCGGTCGGGATGGCTCACGTAATCGAAGCCGAAGCGGCCCTTGACGCAGAGCCGGTTCTGGTTCGCGGGGCCGTCGCGGCCGTCGACGTAGACGATCTTGTCGTCTTTGATCTTGTAAGTGAGCTGGCAGCCGACGCCGCAATAGGGGCAGACGCTGTCGACCTCGCGGTCGATGCCGTCCTTGAAGACGTTGCTCTCGTCGACGCGGGTCGCGGGCATCAGCGCGCCGGTGGGGCAGGCCTGCACGCATTCGCCGCAGGCGACGCACGTGCTCTTCCCCATGGGATCGTCGAAGTCGAAGACGATCTTGGCGCCGTGGCCGCGAGCGGCCATGCCGATCACGTCGTTCACCTGCACCTCGCGGCAGGCGCGGACGCAGAGGTTGCACTGGATGCAGGCGTCGAGATTGACGGCCATGGCGGGATGGCTGCGGTCTGGCGCGGGCTGCTCGCGCGCCTCGAAGCGGCTCTCCTCGACGCCGACGCGGTCGGCCCAGTTCCAGAAGCGGGAGCGGGGATCGTGGCTCGTCGCGCGCGCGGGCTGGTCGCTCACGAGGAGCTCGAACACCATCTTGCGCGAGAACTTCGCGCGCTCGCTCGCGGTCTTGACCTTCATTCCCGGAGTGGGCTCGCGGATGCAGGAGGCCGCGAGCACGCGCTCGCCCTCGATCTCGACCATGCAGGCGCGGCAATTGCCGTCGGCGCGATAGCCGGGCGCGGGGCTGTAGCAGAGATGCGGAATCTCCACGCCCTTGCGCTGCGCGACCTGCCAGATCGTCTCGCCCGCGCGCGCCTCGACCTCTTCGCCGTCGAGGAGGAACTTGACCCTGTCGCTCATGCCAGATCCTCCCGGAAGTGCTTGAGCACCATCTTAACGGGGTTCATCGCCGCCTGTCCCAAACCGCAGATCGAGGCGTCCGTCATGACCTTCGCGAGCTCCTCGATGAGCGGCCCGTCCCATTTGGGCTTCGAGAGCAAGTCCACGGCCTTCTCCGTGCCGACGCGGCAAGGCGTGCATTGGCCGCAGCTCTCGTCCTCGAAGAATTTGAGGAGGTTGAGGGCGACCGCCTTCATGTCGTCCTTGTCCGAGAGCACGACGACCGCCGCCGAGCCGATGAAGCAGCCGTGCTGCTCGAGCGTGCCGAAGTCGAGCGGCAAATCGTCCATCGAAGCCGGCAGGATGCCGCCGGAGGCGCCGCCGGGGAGATAGCCCTTGAAGGCGTGGCCCTCGGCCATGCCGCCGCAGTATTCGTCGATGAGCTCGCGCACGGTGATCCCCGCGGGAGCGAGCTTCGCGCCGGGGTTCTTGACGCGGCCGGAGACGGAGAAGCTCCGGGGACCCTTGCGCCCGCGCCGGCCCTGGCCCGCGAACCACCCCGGCCCCTTCTCGACGATGTCGCGCACCCAGAACAAGGTCTCGACGTTGTTGATGAGCGTGGGCCGGCCGAAGAGGCCGACCTGCGAAGGATAAGGCGGCTTGTGACGCGGCAGGCCGCGTTTGCCCTCGATGCTCTCGAGCATCGCGGATTCCTCGCCGCAGATATAGGCGCCGGCGCCGCGGCGGAGATGGATCTTCGTATGCGGCGAAAGCCCCGCCTTTTCGAGCGCGGCGATTTCCTCGAGCAGGATCTCGCGGCACTGCGGGTACTCGTCGCGGAGATAGATGTAGACGGCCTGTGCCTCGACCGCCCAGGCACCGATGAGCATGCCCTCGAGGAAGCGGTGCGGATCGGTCTCGAGATGGTGCCGGTCCTTGAAGGTGCCGGGCTCGCCCTCGTCGGCGTTCACCGCCATCATCCGGGGCTTCGCCTCGTTGCGCACGAAGCGCCACTTGCGCCCGGTCGGGAAGCCCGCGCCGCCGAGGCCGCGGAGCGCGGAGTCCTCGAGCGCCTTCAGCACTTCCTCGAGCGGCTTACGTCCCGAAAGACAGGCCTCCAGGAGCTCGTAGCCGCCCTCGGCGCGGTAGGCGTCGAGCGCGCGATAGGGCGGGAGATGCATGTGCGTCTCGCCCTTCGCCACCGCCTTTGCGATGCTCTCGGCCGTCGCGTGCTCGTGGAGCGCGTGGCCGATCGCGGCGACGGGCGCATTGTGGCAGCCGCCCATGCAGGGCGCGCGCACGACGCGCACCTTGGGGCCGAGCCTCGAGCCGAGCGCCGCGAGCAATTTCTGCGCGCCCATGAGCTCGCAGGTGAGGCTGTCGCAGACGCGTACCGTGATCGCGGGCGGCGGCGTCTCGCCGTCCATGACGATGTCGAAATGCGCGTAGAAGCTCGCGACCTCGTAGACCTCGACGAGTGCCAGCCGCATCTCCTGCGCCAGCGCCGCCAGGTGCCGCGCGTGAAGGCAGCCGTATTTGTCCTGGATGAGGTGCAGATGCTCGATCAGGAGATCGCGCAGGCGCGAGCGCTCGCCCAGCAGCGCCTGCACTTCCGCGAGCGCATCGGGCTCGACCTGCCGGCCCTTGGGATGGTCGAGGCCGCGCCGGCGGCCGGAGCCCGGGTGAATGCTCCGCTTGCCCGTGGGCGCCGCCGCCTGCGTCATGTGCGGTTTCCCCCTCTCCCCACCGGGGAGAGGACGCGCGCGGCAGCGCGCGCGTGAGGGGCGCTACGGCCGGCAGGCCGGAGAAAAACCCGTCGAGATCCAGCACACGCCCCCTCACCCCAACCCTCTCCCCGATGGGGAGAGGGAGCAATCGCTCCACGCGTTTGCTCCGTCGTCATCGCTTCACTCCCTTTTTGCTCAGGTCTTCTTCAGGACCTTCAGCATCGTGCTCCCGAGTGCCGCCGGCGAATCCGCGACCGCGATGCCCGCGCTCTTCATCGCCTCCATCTTGTGCCCGGCGGTGCCGCTGCCGCCGGAGATGATGGCGCCGGCATGGCCCATGCGGCGTCCCGGCGGCGCCGTCACGCCCGCGATGAAGCCCACCATCGGCTTCCTCACCTTGTTGCTCTTGATGAACTCCGCCGCCTCCTCCTCCGCGGAGCCGCCGATCTCGCCGATCATGATGATCGCCTGCGTCTCGTCGTCCCCGAGAAAGAGATCGAGCACGTCGATGAAGTTCGTGCCGTTGACGGGATCGCCGCCGATGCCGACGCAGCTCGACTGGCCGAGCCCCGCCGCCGTCGTCTGCGCCACCGCCTCGTAGGTGAGCGTGCCGGAGCGCGAGACGATGCCGATCCTGCCCTTGGTGTGGATGTGTCCGGGCATGATGCCGATCTTGCACTGCTCCGGCGTGATGACGCCGGGACAGTTGGGGCCGATGAGGCGGCTCCTGGAGCCCCAAAGCGCGCGCTTCACCGCGACCATGTCGAGGACTGGGATGCCCTCGGTGATGCAGACGATGAGCGGCACCTCCGCATCGACCGCCTCGAGGATCGCGTCCGCCGCAAAGGGCGGCGGCACGTAGATGGCGCTCGCGGTGGCGCCGGTCTTGGCGACCGCCTCCGCGACCGTGTCGAAGACGGGAAGGTCGAGATGGGTCGTGCCGCCTTTCCCGGGCGTCACGCCGCCGACCATCTTCGTGCCGTAGGCGATCGCCTGCTCGGAATGGAAGGTGCCCTGGGCGCCGGTGAAGCCCTGGCAGATGACCTTGGTCTCGGAATTGACGAGGATCGACATCAGCCGGCCTCCTTCACGGCCTTCACCACCTTCTCAGCGGCGTCGGCGAGGTTGTCGGCACTTACGATGGGGAGGCCGGATTCCGCGAGGATCTTCTTGCCGAGGCGGACGTTGGTGCCCTCGAGCCGCACCACCAGCGGCACGTGGAGGCTCACCTCCCGCGCCGCCGCGACGATGCCCTCGGCGATCACGTCGCAGCGCATGATGCCGCCGAAGATGTTGACGAGGATACCCTCGACGTTGGCGTCGCTCAGGATCAGCTTGAAGGCGGTGGTGACGCGCTCCTTGGTCGCGCCGCCGCCGACGTCGAGGAAATTCGCGGGCGCGCCGCCATAGAGCTTGATGATGTCCATGGTCGCCATGGCGAGGCCCGCGCCGTTCACCATGCAGCCGATGTTGCCGTCGAGCTTCACGTAATTGAGCTCGTGCTTCTGCGCCTCGAGCTCGGTCGGGTCCTCCTCGGACTCGTCGCGCATCTCCGCCACGTCCTTGTGGCGGAAGAGCGCGTTGTCGTCGAAGTTCATCTTGGCGTCGAGCGCCAGCACCTCGCCCGCCCCCGTCACCACCAGCGGATTGATCTCGACGATCGAGGCATCGAGGCTCATGAAGGCCTTGTACATCGCGAGCATGAATTTGGTCGCGGCGCCGATCTGTTTGCCCTCGAGGCCGAGACCGAAGGCGAGCTTCCGCGCGTGGAAGCCCTGCATGCCCGTCGCGGGATCGATCGCTACCTTCAGGATCTTCTCGGGATGCGCGGCCGCCACCTCCTCGATCTCCATGCCGCCCTCGGTCGACGCCATCATGGTGACGCGGGAGGTCTTGCGGTCGAGGAGCAGGCCCAGATAGAGCTCGCGCTTGATGTCG
>DATKNV010000070.1:0-26482 GCA_035541215.1 Allostellaceae bacterium
GAACAGGCGGCCGATGAAGTCGGTGCCGCTGCGCTGGATCAGGAACAGGCCGCACAGTACCGCGATCGTCACCGGCAGCACGTACGACTTGAAAGCCGGCGCCACCACGTCGAGCCCCTCGACCGCGCTCAGCACCGAGATCGCCGGCGTGATCATGCTGTCCCCGTAGAACAAGGCGGCGGCGAATATGCCCAGCATGGTGACGAAATAGGTGGCGCGCGACTCCCGGGTCAGGTCCGTCACCAGCGCCAGCAGGGCGAGGCTTCCGCCCTCGCCGCGGTTGTCGGCCCGCATGACCACGAGCACGTATTTCACCGTGACGACGATGATGAGCGACCAGAGGATGAGGGAGAGCACGCCCAGCACGCCGTGATAGGTGATGTCGCGGGTCTCCCCGAAGCAGAGCTGCTCGGTGTAGAGGGGCGAGGTGCCGATGTCGCCGTAGACGACGCCGAGCGCGCCCAGGAGCAGCGCGTAGCGCGCCTTGTCCCGCGTCTCCGTCTCGCGCTGCACCGCGGCAACCGTCATGCGGTTTTCTCTCGCCCCATGCGGGGACCGTGTTTAATCCCTTCGCGAGCGGGGCGCAACGCGCCCCCAAAGTGCGACACCGGGGCCTAGATCTCCAAGAGGCCCCCGAGCTCCACCACCCGGTTCGTGGGGATGCGGAAGAACTCGGTCGCGTTCACCATGTTGTTGGTGAGGAAGGAGAAGAGGCCCGATTGCCAGCGCGGCAGGCCCGAGACCTTCGCGGGCACGATCTTCTCGCGCCCGAGGAAGAAGGAGGTCTCCATGAGGTTGAAGCGGAACTGCATGAGGCGGAGCTGTGCCAGCGCGCGCGGGATGTTGGGCTCGTCCATGAAGCCGTAATGCATCACGACGGTGTGGAAGCCGTGGTTGTAGTGCTCGATGTCGAAGCGCTGCTCGCTCGCGACGTGCGGGATGTCCTCGGTCTGGACGCTCATGAGCACGACGCGCTCGTGCAGGAACTTGTTGTGCTTGAGATTGTGCAGGAGCGCGCCCGGCACTTTCGTCACGTCGCTGGTCATGAAGACCGCGGTGCCCGGCGCGCGCGGCCGGTCCGGCCGGATCGAGGCGAGGAACATGTCGAGCGGCATCGCGTTGCGCTGGCGCGCGATCACGACGAGGCGGCGGCCGCGCATCCACGTCGCCATCACGATGTAGACGAGCGCGGCGACGGCGATCGGGAACCAGCCGCCTTCCTCGATCTTCAGAAGGTTGGAGCCGAAGAAGGAGATGTCGACGGTCAGGAAGAGGCCGAAGAGCGGCACCGCCAGCATCGGATTCCAGCCGCGCACGCCCACCATGTAGACGAAGGCGAGGAGCGTGGTGATCGTCATGGTGCCGGTGACGGCGATGCCGTAGGCAGTGCCGAGATTGTCGGAGGTCTTGAAGCCCAGCACGAGCGCCGCCACCGCGAGCAGCAGGAACACGTTGATCTTGGGCACGTAGATCTGGCCGCGCTCCTCCTCGGAGGTATGGCGGATCTGGAAGCGCGGGAGGTAGCCGAGCTGCACCGCCTGGCGCGTCATCGAGAAGGCGCCGGAGATCACCGCCTGCGAGGCGATGACGGTGGCGGCGGTCGCGAGCGCCACCATCGGATAGAGCCCCCATTCCGGCACCAGGCGGTAGAAGGGATTGTCGAGCGCCAGGGGATCGCGCAGCAGCAGCGCGCCTTGGCCGAAGTAGTTGAGAATGAGCGCGGGGAAGACGAGGTAGAGCCAGGCGACGCGGATCGGATGCTTGCCGAAATGCCCCATGTCCGCGTAGAGCGCCTCGGCGCCGGTCACCGCCAGCACCACCGCGCCCATGAGTGCGAAGCCGTGCCAGGGATCGGCGGCGAGGAGGCGGAGTCCATAGAGCGGGTTGAGCGCCCAGAGGATCGCGGGCTGGTGCACGATCTCGATCGCGCCGAGGGTGCCGATCGCCAGGAACCACACCGCCGTCACCGGCCCGAAGAAGCCGCCGACCGAGCCCGTGCCGTGGCGCTGCACCATGAAGAGGAGAATCAGCACCAGGAGGGTGATCGGGATCACGTAGGGATCGAGGAGCGGGGTCGCGACCTTGAGCCCCTCGATCGCCGAGAGCACGGAGATCGCGGGGGTGATCACGCCGTCGCCGTAGAAGAGCGCCGCGCCCACGAGGCCCGCGGCGAGGATGAGGCGGTGGCGCCGCCCGCGGCGGCTCGCGGTGCGGAGCGCGAGCGCGGTCAGCGCGAGGATGCCGCCCTCGCCGCGGTTGTCGGCGCGGAGGATGACGATCACGTATTTGAGCGTCACCACCAGCATGAGCGACCACGCGATCAGCGAGAGCACGCCCAGCACCGTCGCCTCGCTCAAGCCGCCCTCCGCGATGAAGCACTGCTTCACCGTGTAGAGCGGCGAGGTGCCGATATCGCCGTAGACGACGCCGAGGGCGCCCAGAATGAGGCTTTGCCGTGCGCGTTTGTGCCCGGGGGTCTCGGCCTCTAGAGCCGCGTTAACCATTGAGGTCCGAAGGTGGTGCCAAAGGCGCCCGTGTTTAGTCCCATTCGCGCTGCGGCGCAATATGGGCGTGGAATCAGACGCTGGCGCGGTGGCGGCAGGCGAATTCGACGAAGACGATCCGCCGCGTCTCGCGCGACTGGATCAAGCTCGGCTCGGCGCACCAGGAGGGCGTGCGGTGGCTCGCGGATTGTCCGCGCAGGCCCAGCAGCACCTGCGCCGGCACCGGCTCCGGTATCGCTCCCGGCACCAGCGAGCGCAGCACCAGCGGCAGGAGGAGAAGCTGCAGCGCGAGGCTCCGCCCGTCCTTCCAGGCGAGCGACCATTCCGAGAAGACCGGCGTCGCGTGGCGGTAGACCTCGCGGTGGAGGCCCAGCAGCAGCTCCGAGAATTCCTCGTTGAGGGTCGCGTCGATGCGCCGCCCGGTGGGATCGCGGCCGATCCGCGCCACTGCGGCGGTCCCGCAGAGCCGCACCTGCACGCGCCGGCCGCGCTCGTGGTATTCCGTGATCATGAGGTGCGGCAGCAGTCTCGGCCCCATCTCCACGGGATCGATCTCCGGCCGCTCCGGCATGATCCGCCCCGCGCGCTTCGAGCTCCAATACTGCAGGAGCCGATCCAGCACCGCCTCGCCCAACACCGCTTCGCCCACGTCCCCCTCGCGTCGCGTCCGCCCCGGAGTCGTTGGACGGCGGAGCGCGGCCCAGGGTTCAATGGGCGGCGGCGGCAGCGGCGGCGCGGGAGCGGACGAGCACGCGGTCGGGCGGCAGCAGCACGAGGGCGGTCGTGCCTTGGCCGGGGGCGCTCTCGAGCAGGAGCCGGCCGCCGTGGAGCTCCGCCATCGCCTTGGTGAGCGGCAGGCCGAGCCCGGTGCCCTGATATTTGCGCGCGAGGCGGCTGTCGATCTGGCCGAAGGGGCGAAGCGCCGTCTCGAGGTCCTTGGGCGCGATGCCGATGCCGGTGTCGCGGACGGAGAGCCTGAGCCAGCCGTCCTCGACCTCGGCGCCGACGGTGACGCAGCCGCCGGGCGGCGTGAACTTGACCGCGTTCGAGAGCAGGTTCAGGAGGATCTGCTTGAGCCGGCGCCGGTCGGCGCGGAGCGCGGGCAGCTCGGAGGCGAGATCGGTCTCGAGCTTGACCTCCGCGACGTGCGCGCGCTCGCGCATGAGGCGGATGCAGGAGTCCACCGCCGGCGCGAGCTCGATCTCCTCCTCCGCGAGCTCGACCTTGCCGAACTCGACCTTGGAGACGTCGAGGACGTCGTTGATGAGGTTGAGGAGATGGAGCCCGCTGTCGCGGATGTCGCGGGCGTAATCGGCGTAGCGGCGGTCGCCGAGCGCGCCGAAGATCTGCCCCGCGAGCACGTCGGAAAAGCCGATGATGGCGTTCAAGGGCGTGCGCAGCTCGTGGCTCATGTTGGCGAGGAACTCGGTCTTGCTGCGGCTTGCGAGCTCGGCCTCGTCCTTGGCGCGGCGAAGGTCGGCCTCGACGCGCTTGCGCTCGGTGATGTCGGTGTAGGTCACGAGGATGCCGCCGTCGGGGAGCCGGACGCGGCGCTGCTCGATCACGGTGCCCGTGGGCCGGTGCCACTCCATCACCTTGGGCGTGAGCGTCCGCACCTGCTCCACGCGCTCGGCGATGATCTCCTCGATGTCGCGGCCGGGATATTCGCCGAGCCGCGCGAAGAGCCGCAGCAGGCCCTCGAGAGGGAGCCCGGCGGTGATGGCGCCCTCGGGCACGCCGTGCATGGCGAGGAAGCGGTCGTTCCAGGCTTTGACCCGGAGCTCCCGGTCCAGCATCAGGAGGCCCTGCTCCATGTTGTCGAAGGTCGCCTGCAGGAGCTGGCTCTTCTCCGCGAGCTCCTGCTCGCGCCGCTTCAAGTCGGTCACGTCGACCTGGACGATGATGGTGCCGCCCTCGGCGGTGGGGCGCTCGGTGAGCTGGTACCAGCGGCCCTTGCCGCGGCGCTCCTCGGTCCAGGAGCCCGTGGTGCGATGGCGCGCCATGCGCTCCTCGAGCCAGGCCTCGATGCGGCCGGCCGCCGCCGGGATCATGCCGCTCTGGGCGGCGGTACGGCAGATCTCCTTGAAGGGCATCCCCGGCACGAAGACGTGGGCGATCGGCCGGTAGAGCTCGCGGTATTGGCTGTTGCAGAGGACGAAGCGATCCTGGGCGTCGAGCATGACGACGCTGTCGGGGATGCTCTCGATGGCGTCGACGAGGCGCGTCTGCGCCTCGATCGCGCGCGAGGTCGCGATCACCTCCTCGGTGATGTCGCGCCCGATCCCGCGATAGCCCCGGAACTCGCCCTCGGCGTCGAAGATCGGCACGCCGCTGATGCTGAGGTGGCGGACGCCGCCGCTCGCGGAGGTGCGGCGGAAGCGGAAGTCGCGGAAGGGGCGCCGCGCGAGCTGGGCCTCGAGGAGGGGCGCCCAGTCGATGCCGCCGAGGCCGCCCGTGCGCACCTCGGTGATGCATTTGCCCAGGAACTCCGCCGCGAATTCGGCCGCGGGCGCGTGGATGCTCTTGGACATGTAGATGAAGCGGAGCTCGCGGTCGAGCTCCCAGAACCAATCGGAGGCGGCCTCGGCGAAGTCGCGATAGCGGCTCTCGTGCCCGGCACTCTCCGCCGGCGAAGCCGCGCGCGGCTTGGCCGTCCGGGAAGCCGATCTCCTGGAGCTCGCTCGCGATGCCATGCTATTCCCAGTCAGCCCACGCCGCCCTGCCCCCGCGCAGCAAATGAGGAGCGCGAGCCTGAAAAGCTAGTGGCGATTGGTTAAGAAACCCTCACGGTGCGCGCGGCAGCATGCGGCCCAAATCGCGGCCGCCGAAGATGTGGAGGTGAAAATGCGGCACCTCCTGATGGGCGTCATGGCCGCAATTGGCGAGGACGCGATAGCCGCCGCGTTCGAGCCCCTGCTCGCGCGCGATCTTCCCGGCCGCGCGCAGCAGCGCCGCGAGCTCGGCCTCCGCGCCTTTCGCGGAGAGGTCGTCGAGCGAGACGTAGGCTCCCTTGGGGATGACCAGGATGTGCACGGGCGATTGCGGGTTGATGTCGTGGAAGGCGAGCACGTGCTCGTCCTCGTAGACCTTCTTGCAGGGGATCTCGCCCCGGAGGATGCGCGCGAAGACGTTGTTGGGATCGTAGGCCATCGGCTTTCCTAGGATTTGGGACGCTGGGCTTTCTCGGCGAGGCCGGAGCGGCCCTCGCGGCGGGCGAGCTCCTCCCAGACCTCGGCCGGCGTGACGCCGGTCGCGATCCAAAGCACGAGGAGGTGATAGAGGAGGTCGGCGCTCTCCCCTACCACGCGCTCGCGCCGTCCGGATGCCGCGGCAAGTGCCGTCTCGAGCGCCTCCTCCCCGAGCTTCTGCGCCGCGCGCTCGGGCCCCGCCCGCAGCAGCTTTGCGGTATAGGAGGTCTCGGGGTCGGCCTCGCCCCGGCTCGCGAGCGTCGCATGGAGCCGATCGAGCATGGTGCCGTCGCGCGCGGTCATGGGCCTGGCCTCGCTGGGGAGCGGAGGCCCGGGGTAGCAGATTTGAAGCGACGAGTCACGGCGGCGCGGTCACCGACGTCAGCCACTCGTCGATCTCGGCGAGGCCCGTCCCGTCGAGCGCATAGATCCGGCGCTGCGCCTCCCCGCGCGAGCGGACGAGGCGGGCTTCCCGGAGCACTTTCAGATGCTGCGAGATGGCGGCGGCCGTGGCGGGGAAATGCGCCGCGATCGCGCCCGCCGAAAGCTCGCCCGCCGCCAGCATCTCGACGATGCGGCGGCGGGTGGGGTCAGCGAGGGCAGCGAAGGGCGGCACGGCGCCAGGATAGGCCGCTCCCTTATTTTAGGCAATGCTAAAATAAGCGACGTTGACGCAGCAAAGGCTTTATTTTCAGTGGGTTGCCACCCTCACCCTCCCGCGCTTCGCGCGGGCCCCGACCCTCTCCCACCTTCGGTGGGAGAGGGAGTCTGTTGTCCCTCGCCCGCGGAACGCGGGAGAGGGTTGGGGCCCGTTGCGCAGCAACGGGAGGGTGAGGGTGGTGGGACTATTCGCGAACCGGAATCCCCGCGGCCTTGAGCGCGTTCTTCGCCTGCCTGATCCGGAAGAGGCCGAAATGGAAGATCGAGGCCGCGAGCACCGCACTCGCGTGGCCGTCGCGCACGCCCTCGACGAGATGCTCGAGCGTGCCGACGCCGCCCGAGGCGATGACGGGGACGGTGACGGCGTCGGCGACGGCGCGCGTCAGCGCGATGTCGAAGCCCTCCCTGGTGCCGTCGCGGTCCATGGACGTCAGCAGGATCTCGCCGGCGCCGAGGCTCACCATGCGCCTTGCCCACTCGACGGCGTCGAGGCCGGTGGGGCGCCGGCCGCCATGGGTGAAGACCTGCCATTTGCCGGGACCCGCCTGCTTCGCGTCGATCGCGACGACGATGCACTGGACGCCGAACTTCTGCGCGGCCTCGCGCACGAAATCGGGCCGCGCCACGGCCGCGGTGTTGATCGAGGCCTTGTCGGCGCCCGCGAGCAGCAGCTTCCGGATGTCCTCGACCTCGCGCACGCCGCCGCCGACGGTCAGGGGCATGAAGCACTGCTCGGCCGTGCGGCGGACCACGTCGTAGAGCGTCGCGCGGTTCTCGTGGCTTGCGGTGATGTCGAGGAAGCAGAGCTCGTCCGCGCCTTCGGCGTCGTAGATCCGCGCCTGCTCCACGGGGTCGCCGGCATCGACCAGGTTGACGAAGTTGACGCCCTTGACGACGCGGCCGTCCTTCACGTCGAGGCAGGGGATGACGCGGGCCTTCAGCACGCGACCTTCTCCGAGGCGATTGCCAGCGCGGCCTTGGGCTCGATCCGCCCGTCATAGAGCGCGCGGCCGCAGATGACGCCGGCGATGCCGTCCCGCTCGTGCCGCAGCAGCGCGCGGATGTCCTCGAGCGAGGCGAGCCCGCCGGAGGCGATGACGGGCGTCTCGAGGCGCCGCGCCAGCGACGCCGTCGCCTCGACGTTGATGCCCGCGAGCGCGCCATCGCGGTCGATGTCGGTGTAGACGATCGCCGCCACCCCCGCGTCCTCGAAGCGAAGCGCCAGCTCCGCCGCCGCGATCTCCGAGGTCGTGGCCCAGCCCTCGACCGCGACCTTGCCTTGCCGCGCGTCGATCCCCACGACGATGCGGCCGGGATGGGCGCGGCAGGCGGCTTTGACGAGCTCGGGCTCGCGAAGCGCCGCCGTGCCGAGGATGACGCGCTCGACGCCGCGCGCGAGCCAGGCCTCGATCTGCGCGCGCGTGCGGATGCCGCCCCCGAGCTGCACGGGGATCGCGACCGCCGCGAGAATGCGCTCGACCGCCGGCGCATTGACGGCCTCGCCCGCGACCGCGCCGTCGAGATCGACGACGTGGAGCCATTGGAAGCCTGACGCGGCGAAGCTCCGCGCCTGCGCCGCGGGATCGTCGCTGAAGACCGTGACGGCGCGCATGTCGCCCTTCAGGAGACGCACGCACTGCCCGCCCTTGAGGTCGATCGCGGGGAAGAGGATCACCGCTCGAGCTCCGGCACCAGCGGCTTCCAATAGAAATAGCCCGCGATGAGCTTGCCCTCGACGCGGGCATAGGCGGGATGCGTGCCGAAGCGGCGGAAGCCCAGGGATTCGAAGACCTGGATCGCGCGCGCCTGCGTCTCGCGGACGTCGAGGTTCAGCACCTCGGCCCCGAGGCCGCGCGCGGTCTCCTCGACGAGCTCGATGAGCTTGACGCTGAGCCCGTGGCCCCGCGCCCAGGGCGCGATGAAGGTGCCCGTGAGCTGGGCCGCGAAGGCCTGGGCCTCGTTGTTGCGCGGCGGGCGCACCAGGATCGCCGAGCCCGCGATGGTGCCGTCGAGGCGTGCCACGAAGAGCTTCCGGTCCGGCACGAGCAGCAGGCCCTTCCAATAGGCCTCCATGATGTGCCGTGGCGGGCGCTTCACCCAGCCGAAGCCGCCGCCTTCGGCGATCGCCGCGCTCGCGGCGTCGCAGAGGTCGTTGAGGTCGGTGCCCTGGAACTCCGTCAGCTCTTCGACGGAAGTCTTGGGCGCTGCCGTTCCGGTCATGGCCGCCACCGCAGGAAATTCGCGATGAGCCGCAGGCCCGTCGCCTGGCTCTTCTCGGGATGGAATTGCGTCCCCGCGAGATTGTCGCGCCCGACCGCGGCGGCGATCGTCCCGCCGTATTCGGCGGTCGCGAGCACGTGGCGCGGGTTCTCGCAGCGGATCTCGTAGGAGTGCACGAAATAGGCGTGATCGCCCCTAGCGATCCCCGCGAGGAGCGGATGGTCAACTCTGGGATCGAGCTCGTTCCAGCCCATGTGCGGGATCTTGAGCAGGGGGTCCTTGGGCCTCATCGCGACGACCTCGCCGGGGATCCAGCCGAGGCCAGCCGTGCTCTCGAACTCGCGACCCCAATCCGCCATGAGCTGCATCCCCACGCAAATCCCGAGGAAAGGCCGGCCCCTCGCCATCACCGCTTCGGAAAGCGCCGCCTCCATGCCCGCTACCGCCGCGAGGCCGCGCCGGCAGTCCGCGAAGGCGCCGACGCCCGGGAGCACCACGCGGTCGGCCTTGGCGACGAGATCGGGATCGGAGGTCACCGCCACCTCGGTGGCGATGGAATTCTCACGCGCCGCGCGCTCCAGCGCCTTCGCCGCCGAGCGCAGATTGCCGGAGCCGTAGTCGATGAGGGCCGTGATCATGGTGGTCGTCGCCCATGCTCGATGCGCCTCAATGCGGCTTCGCGAGCGTGCCCTTGGTCGAGGGCACGATGCTGGCCTGGCGCGGATCGATCGCGAGCGCGTCCTTGAGCGCGCGCGCCAAGCCCTTGTAGCAGGACTCGACGATGTGATGGTTGTTGTCGCCGTAGATGTTCTCGACGTGGAGCGTGAGGCCCGCGGACTGCGCGAAGGCCTGGAACCACTCCTTGAAGAGCTCGGTGTCCATCTCGCCGAGCTTGGGCTTGGTGAAGGCGACCTTCCAGATGAGATAGGGCCGGTTCGAGGCGTCGAGCGCGACGCGCGTCAGCGTCTCGTCCATGGGGATGAGCGCGTGGCCGTAGCGGTAGATGCCGCGGCGGTCGCCGAGCGCCTTCGAGATCGCCTCGCCGATGACGTAGCCGGTGTCCTCGGTCGTGTGGTGGTAGTCGATGTGGAGATCCCCCTCGGCGCGGAGCGCGATGTCGATCAGGCTGTGGCGCGAGAGCTGCTCCAGCATGTGATCGAGAAAGCCGATGCCGGTCTTGACGTCATAGGCGCCGGTGCCGTCGAGAGCGACGGTGCCGCGGATGCGCGTCTCCTTGGTATTGCGCTCGACCGTCGCCTGGCGCGGGGTGGCCGTGGACAAGGGGTGCTCCTTTGGGGTCGGGGCCCCGGGCCCCGGCGGCGGTCTTTTAGCAAGAAGCGCCCAGGGAGGCTAGGGTGTGGCCTCATCGACGCGAGGCTGCGGCCATATTGAGGCGAGCTGGATGAAGGCCGGGAAGTCGCCGCTGTGGACGTCCCATCCGCGCCGCCGCCCCCGTGCCGCGACCGGCTCACCTGCCGCTCGATCCCCGCGAGGTCCTCGTCGTATCGCCCGAGTTTCGGGGACACGACGAAGCGTTACGCCGCAAGCCTTTCCCGAAAGGGGTCGTGCACCGGCGGGGCGAGCGACGGGACGTGTCCGCGAACCCGAATTCGTGGTTCCGCGCCGCCAGATAAAATCCCACAAGAATCGATTACGTGAACGATCTGTAATCCGAACGCGCTGGCTCGGAGAAGCTCATGCGCGGTATAATAATGGCGCTAGAACTACATAATCCGTATCAGTCGAAGAGGCAAAACCTGCGTCTCGGCTAGCCTCATCGAACTGGTCGCACCCAGAAGGGAGGAGCCCAAGATGCGTACGATAAAGCCTTCGCCTGTCACGAGGCGCCGGTTCTTGAGGAACGCGGGCCTCGCCGTTGCTGCCGCCGGCTCGGCGCCGGCGCTCTCTGCACCATTCATTTCGCGCGCCATGGCCCAAACCAAGGCGCTTTCCATCATTCAGTGGAGCCACTTCGTTCCCGAATTCGATACGTGGTTCGACAAATTCGCCAAGGACTGGGGCGAGAAGAACAAGATCGCGGTCACCGTCGATCACGTTCCGGTGCAGGACATTCCCGCACGCGCGGCCGCAGAGGCCTCGGCCGGATCGGGTCACGATATCTTCGGGTTCAACGGCGCCGGCGGCGCTCATTTGTACCGCAAGTTCTTCATCGACGTGTCTGCCCTCGTGAAGGAGACCGAGAAGAAGTACGGCAAGGTCAGCATCATCGGCAAGCAGCTCGGCTACAACGCCGACGACGGGAGCTGGTCTGCCTTCCCGGACTTCTACATCAACTTCCCGGGCATGTACCAAAAGAGCATGTGGGGCGAGATCGGTGTCGTGCCGGACACCTGGGACAATCTGCGCATAGGCGGCGCCAAGCTCAAGGCGAAAGGCCATCCGGTGGGCATCTCGCTGGGGCACAGCAACGACCCGAGCACGACCTGGCGCGGCCTGCTCTGGAGCTATGGCGCTTCCGTGCAGGACGAGGCCGGCAAGAAGATCGTGCTCGACAGCAAGGCTACGGTGGAGGCGACCAAATACGTTACCGCGCTCTACAAGGAAGCGATGGCCCCGGACGTCCTTTCCTGGAACGACGCCAGCAACAACCAGTACATCGACTCCGGCGTCGGCTCCTACATCATCAATCCGATCTCGGCGTACCGGACGGCGCAGAAGCTCAACAAGACCTTGGCGGACGACATCTTCGTCATCAAGCCGCCGAAGGGCCCGGTGAGGCAGATCATGGGTGCCGCTTCCGAATTCTACGGCATCTGGAAGTTCTCCAAGAACAAGGAGGCAGCGCTCGAGTTCCTGAAGTACTACGTCGACAACTGGCCCGAGGCCTTCAAGGCGAGCGAGGGCTACAACAACCCGTGCTTCGCCAATCTCGTGCCGAAGCCGATGCCGATTCTGTCGGACGATCCGACATCGACACCGCGCGACAAGCTCGCGATCCTGCAGGATTCGGATCAGTGGTCCGCCATCCCGGGCTATCCGGGGCCGGCCACGCCGGCGATGGACGAGATCTACTACGCCTTCATCATCAACGACATGATGGCGAAGGCGGCGACGGGTCAAATGAGCGCCGAGGATTCCGTCAAGTGGGCCACGCGGCAATGCGAGACCATCTTCAAGAAATGGCTCCGCAAGGCGTGACGTTGCGTGCCCGGGCCGTGCCATGCTGCGCGGCCCGGGACCCATCCTCGCGAGCGGCGACTGACTGACGGGGCAAACAAGAGCAGCCTCCGCCGGGGACCGGCGGAGCGCATGCGCCCCGTTGAATTCTGGGAGGTTCGATGGCTGCGGTTTTGACCAGGGACATCGTCAAGAAATTCGCCGATGTCCCCGCCGTGAACGGTATCAGCTTGGGCGTGCCGGACGGCGAGTTCATGGTGCTGCTCGGACCCTCGGGCTGCGGCAAGACGACGTTTCTGCGCATCATCTGCGGGCTGGAGAAGCAAACGAGCGGCGAGGTCCTGATCGGCGGCGAAGTCGTCAACGACATGCCGCCGCGCGCCCGCGGCGTGGCGATGATGTTCCAGAGCTACGGCCTTTATCCGCACTTCACGGTGCGCAACAACATCGCCTTTCCGCTGCGCACGCAGAAGGTCGCGCGCGCCGAGATCGGCAGGAAAGTCGAGTGGGCCTCGCAATTGCTCGGCATCGCTCACCTGCTCGAGCGACGGCCGCGTCAGCTTTCCGGCGGCGAGCGCCAGCGGGTGGCGCTCGCCCGCGCGCTCGTACGCGAGCCGACGGCGCTGCTGCTCGACGAGCCGCTCTCCAATCTCGACGCCAAATTGCGCGCCTCGGCGCGCCTCGAAATCAAGCAGTTCCAGCAGCGGGTCGGCGTCACCACCATCTACGTGACCCACGATCAGGTGGAGGCGATGGGAATGGGCGACCGCATTGCCGTCATCGACCGCGGTATCGTGCGGCAGGTGGGAACGCCGTCGGAGATCTACGACGATCCCGCCGACCGCTTCGTCGCGACCTTCGTCGGCACGCCGCCGATGAACATCGTCGCTCGCAACGGAGGCTATCTCGGATTCCGCCCCGAGAATTTCCTGCCCAGGGACATGATCAACGGCGAGGCCTCGACCGAATTCCAATTCCGCGTCGACCGTTCCGAGTATCTTGGCTCGGAGCGTATCGTCTATGGCGCGATCGAGGGATTCGATCCCGATCAGGTCATCACCGCGAAGCTTCCGCCCGCGCACGTCGCCGATGAGTGGATCCGCCCCGGCGAGTGGCACGCCTTCGCCGTCCGCAACAGCGCGCTGCGCAATTTCGACAAAGACGGCAAGCGATCGAGCCGTCTCTAGGGGGAATAGCAATGGTCACGATCGGCGAATCAGTCGTCAGGCCGGCCTCGCGCCTTCGCTTCATCCTCGACCGGCGCGACGTGCTCGGCTCTTTCCTCGTCGCCCCGGCGATCCTCTACGTGCTCCTGCTGGTCGGCGTGCCGTTTCTGATGGCCCTCTATTACTCCGTCAGCGCGTACACGATCTACGATCCCTCCTGGAGCTTCGTCGGGCTGGATAATTTCGAGGACATCATCGACGACCCCGTGTTCAGGCAGACCCTCTACAACACCTTCATCTTCACCTTCGGATCCCAGATTCTCGGTCTCATCCTCGGCAAGTTCGGCGCGCTGGTGCTGCTGCGGCGGTTTCCCGGCCGCGGTTTCGTCCGCGCGATGATCATTCTCCCCTGGGCGGTGCCGATCGCGCTGGCGACGGTCGCCTGGCAATGGATGTTCGATTCGCTCTACAGCGTCATCAACTGGACGCTGATCGCGCTCGACATCGTCGACCGATCGGAGGCGCCCAACTGGCTCGGCACGCCGAGCCTGGCCATGCTGTCGGTGATCGTCGTCAATGCCTGGCGGTTCTTTCCGTTCGCGATCGTGATTTTCCTCGCGGGCATCACCGCGGTTCCGCAGGACGTGCTCGACGCCGCGACGGTCGACGGCGCGGGCTTCTGGCGCCGGAACTACCAGATCATCGTGCCCATGATCCTGCCGATCGTGGCGATCGGTCTGGTGTTCGGCATCGTCTTCACCTTCACCGACCTTTCCATCGTCTTTCTGATGACCATGGGCGGTCCCGTGGGCGCGACCTCGGTCCTGGGCTTCCAGGGTTTCCAGACCGGGATCGTTTCCGGCGACGTCTCGCACGGCGCTGCCATTTCGCTCTTCATGGTGCCGGTGCTGCTGGTGGTCGTGGTCGCGATGCTGCGCTTCATTCGGCGGCGGGAGATCTGACATGAAGCGCGTTTCCGCCGTCAAAGTCCTGCAGGAGACCTCCTTCTACGGCGCGGTCGCGTTCTTCTTCGTCCTGGCGGCATTCCCCTTCTATTGGATGCTGATCACGTCGTTCAAGGCGAACGCCGATCTCTATAGCGTCACCCACGTTCCCTTCTGGTTCAACGATCCGCCGACGCTCGAGCATTTCCGCTACCTCTTCGAGAAGACGTTGTTCGCGACCTGGCTGTTGAACTCCCTGATCATCGGCCTCTGCGTCACCGCGATCACTCTCGTCACCGCGCTCCCCGCCGCCTACAGCCTGGCGCGCATGACCGGGCGCAACGGCGAGGCGCTCGGCATCGGCATCTTCCTCACTTATCTGGTGCCGCCGACGCTGCTTTTCCTGCCGCTGTCGCGCGTCGTCGCGGAGCTCGGCCTGCAGAACTCGATGTGGTCGCTGGTGGTGGTCTATCCGACCTTCACCATCCCGTTCTGCACCTGGCTGATGATGGGATTCTTCAAGGCGATGCCGCCCGAGATCGAAGAGGCCGCGATCGTCGACGGCTGCAGCCTGTTCGGCGCCTTCGTCAAGATGGCGATCCCGCTGTC
The DNA here is from genome assembly GCA_035541215.1 of Allostellaceae bacterium. Taxonomy (GTDB): domain Bacteria; phylum Pseudomonadota; class Alphaproteobacteria; order ATCC43930; family CGMCC-115725; genus DASZHJ01. The sequence continues at coordinate 14,430 of DATKNV010000070.1, forward strand.
GCTGCCGGGCATCCTGACGGTGGTCATCTTCACGTTCACGCTGACCTTGCAGGAATTCGTCTACGCGCTCACCTTCGTCTCGTCGACGGCGGAGAAGCCGATCACGCTCGGCGTGGCGACCGACCTCATTCGCGGCGACATCTTCTTCTGGGGCGAGATCATGGCCGGCGCGCTGATCGCGAGCATCCCGGTTGCAATCGCCTACAACCTCTTCCTCGACCGCTTCATCGCGGGGATCACCGGCGGCGCCGTCAAATAGGCGGATCGCGTCGCGTCGATCGATTGTCCCGCTCGGGGAGGGCGGAGTGGGGGCGCGCCGCCGGGCGCTGGCCGCCGGGAGCCGCTTTCTCCGCTCAGTCCGCCGCTCCCGCGCGAGCCTCTACTTCCTCACGATCACGGCCTCGAGGTATTCGCTGGGCAGGACGAGGCCCTTGCCGGCGCCGCGGTCGAATTCGGCGATGAGCGCGAGCACGTCGCGCTCGAGCTCGGGTCCGCGCTCGCCGAGCGCCGCGAAGGCCCGGTTGAGGGGCCCATAGAAGGTGCGGAAGACTTCGAGCCAGTGCTCCGCCGAGAGATAGCGGAAGACGAACTGACGCCGGCTCGCGACGATATCCTTGGCACCCGCGCCGAGGAGCTCGAGGAGCCGCTGCTCCGTCCCCCAGAGCGCCGGCGACTTGACGCCCGGTGCAGGCGGGATGTGGGCGCCGATGGTGCGGAAGAGGCGCCCGATGAAGCTCGCGGGCGTCCAGCTCGCGAGACCGATCTTGCCGCCGGGCCTCGTGACGCGCAGCAGCTCCGAGGCGGCCTTCTCCTGATCCGGCGTGAACATCACGCCGAAGGTCGAGAGCACCGCATCGAAGGAGGCGTCCGCGAAGGGCAGGTCCTCCGCATCGGCCTCGCGTAACGTCATCTCGAGGCCGTCGGCGGCGGCGCGGGCGCGGGCCTGATCGAGAAGCGCCGGCACGTAGTCGCTTGCGGTGACGACCGCCCAGCGGCGCGCTGCCGCGAGCGCGGCGTTGCCGTTGCCGGCGGCGACGTCGAGCACGGCTTGCCCCGCGCGGAGGTCGATCGCCTCGCAGAGGGTTTCGCCGACGATCTGGAGCGTCGTGCCGACGATGGCGTAGTTGCCCGCGGACCACGCCGCCTGCTGCTTCGATTTGATCGCGGCAAGGCTCGGGGCTGCCGGCGCCGTGTCGAGTAAGGTCATCGCTGTCTCCTTGGAGGCCGAAGGGCGCCCCGCCGCGATCGGAGGCGGGGCGCGCCGACCGTCAGTTTCAGGCGAGGGAAGGTTTTGGACTGCGCGCCGCTCGCGGCATCAGTGCTCCCAGCACGATCGCCGCGAGAAGCAGGATGGGCACATCGCCCACGAGGTGGCCGTGCTCCATCGGGTCCGTGAGCGACTGGAGCGCCATGATCCCCGCGTGCACCACGCTCGACCACACGGTGAACCAGATGAGGCTTCTGTGCTGGTCGGGATCTCGCGCGGCGTTGATTAGGAACGCGCCGAGCGTCGCATAGACGCCCATGATCATCGTGAGGTAATGCGAGTGCCCTTGGCCCCAGGCCCAGCCGGACGGCCAGAAGATGCTTCCGGCGTAGATGCCGAAAATGAGCGTGATGCCCACGGCGACCAGCGCGATGCGGAGATAGAACAGGCGGCTTGTGTCGGACATGTTTAACTCTCCTGTCGAGGCTTCCATTGCATGGCCGCCCCGCTCGGGCGACGCGGCGTGAAAGCTATGGCAGCCGCGCGGCGCCGCGAAGGTCCGCGCGTCCGTCGGGTTTGCCCCGCCGTCCGAAATAAATTACTTCTTTGTCCGAGCGTCCGGATCGCTTGCTCAGGAGTCCGCAAGAGGTTTTTCGATGGGAGCCGACACGCTCTCCGACGTGCTGCGCACCGTGAAGCTGACGGGTGCCGTCTTCGTGACGGTCGACGTGGCGCCGCCGTGGTCGTCGGCGGTACCGAGCACCGCGACGCTCGGGCCGATCATCATGCCGGGGGCGCAGCATCTCATCTCCTATCACCTCGTCACCGCGGGCGGCTGCTGGGCGATTCCGCCGCAGGGCGAGCCGGTGCGGCTCGAGGTCGGGGACGTCATCGTGTTTCCCGGCGGCGATCCCCACGTCCTCTGCAGCGATCCCAAGCTGCCGCAGGGACGCAGCTTCGACATCAGGCGCGTCAGGCCCGCGGAGCAGTGGCCTTATCGCATCGTCGGCAGCAAGGACGGCCCGAGCCGGCTCGGCATCGTTTGCGGCTTCCTCGGCTGCGATGCGCGGCCCTTCAATCCGCTCCTTGCGGCCTTGCCCAAGTTCATGGTCGTGAGCGACGGCAAGGGCGCCAAGCATGGCTGGCTCGGCCAGTTCATGTCGCTCGCGGTGGCGGAAGCCTTCGAGAAGCGCGCGGGCGGCGAGAGCGTGCTCGCGCGCCTCAGCGAGCTCATGTTCGTGGAGGCCGTGCGCCGCCATCTCGATTCGCTCCCGAGCGAGCAGACGGGATGGCTCGCGGGGCTCCGCGACCGCTTCGTCGGCCGCGCGCTCACCCTGCTCCACGCGAAGCCCGCGCATCCCTGGACGCTCGACGAGCTCGCGCGCGAGGTCGGGCTCGCGCGCTCATCGCTCGCGGAGCGTTTCCTGCATTTCGTCGGCGAGCCGCCGATGCATTACCTCACCCAGTGGCGCATGCAGATGGCGGCGGGATTGCTCTCCGGCGGCGGCGCGAGCGTCGCGGAGATCGCGGAGGAAGTCGGCTACGAGTCCGAGGCCGCCTTCAATCGCGCCTTCAAGAAGCTCGCGGGCGTGCCCCCCGCGACCTGGCGCCGCGAGCGGCAGGCCGCGATGCAGGCGCGGTAGGCGGCGGCGAGCCGGGTCTGCTGCGGGCGGTTTCCGCATTGGACCTCGCGAAGCCTTGATCGGATGTGATGGCCGCGGGAGCGTCGAGACGTTGCCGCCGCGGGCGGCGGCTCTAGCTCGAATCGCGAGCCGGCTCGGGCTCGCGACGAGGAGTGCGATCACATGGTCCGGTTGCAATGGCTGCTGCTCGCAAGCCTGCTGCTGGCGGTACTGGCGGGGTGCACGGCCAGCACACAATCCACGACGAGCAATCCCCAGTATCAGCGCGATACCGAGCACGGCGGCGGTGGGGGCGGCGGCGGAGGCGGCGGCTATTAGCGCCGCTCACGCCTTCGACGGCGACCAGCGATAGATCTTCGCGAGGGTGCCGCCCATCAGCGCCACGCGCTCGCTCTCGCTGAGGCGGTCGGTCGTGCGGAAGGCGTCGACGCCCTGCTTGTAGGTGAGCAAGGCGGCGGCGCGCGTCCAGTCCGTGCCCCACATAGAGCGCTCGAAGCCGTAGGCGTCGAAGATGCGGCGGAGCGGGTCCCAGATGTCCCGGTAGGGGTAAGGCTCGTGCGAGAGCGTGCAGGCGCCGGTGATCTTGATCGCGACGTTCTCGTGCCTCGCCAAGGCTAGGACCTTCGGGAGATCCGCGAAGGGCTCCTTCGGCGCCGGCGGCTCATAGGGCTGCAGCAGCCCCAGATGATCGATCACCACGCGCGTCTCCGGATTGCGCGCCACGAGCGGGCCGATCTCGTCGAGGCGCCCCCAGCAGAGGACATTGACCGGAAGCGAGTGCCGCGCCGCTGCGGCGAGCACCCGGTTGATGCCGGGGTCGGCGGGATCGACCTTGGGGAGCCGGTTCATCATGATCCGGATCGCGACCGTGCCGGGCGTGCGCTTCCACTCCGCGATCGTTTCCGCGACGGCGGGGTCGGCTGGGTCCACCGGCTTGATCAAGCCGAAGCGTCCGGGGTACTTGCGCCCGACCTCGAGCGCGTAGCTCGCGTCGTAGCCGTACATCGTATAGACGGAGACGAGGAGCGCGCCGTCGACGCCGACGGCGTCCATCGCCTTCACCATGTCGTCGCCGGTGATCTCCGGCGGCCCGTGCAGGACCCCGAGCCAGGGGCGGCCGGGATGGTTGCGCTCATAGGCGTGCACTTGGGCGTCGATGATCGGCATGGGCTCCGGCCTCTCCGTTGGCTCAATCTTCCTAGAGCGTAAAGGGCTCCGCGCGGCAAGGCGAGCCGCACCTCTCCCCTGCGCCGTTTCCGTCCCTCAAGGCGCAGTCTTCGGGCGCCACTCGATGATGCGGACGGGCGTCGGATTCCAGCCGTTGCAGGGGTTGTAGCGCTGCGGGCAATTCGAGATCGCCACCAATACGTCGCGCTCGGCGCGGAGGTCCACGTAATCCCCGGGCTCGGAGCGGCCGTCGACGATCTCGGTCGAGCCATCCGGCTTTACCGGCACGTACATGAACCAGTTGATGTTCGCGGGGATGTCGCGCGCGTCCATGCCGTGCTCGGCAAGCGCCGCGATGAAATTGGCGCGGCAGCTCTCCGTCCCCTTGATGCCGTAACGCGCGTAGTTGCTCTCGGCGCTGCAGCAGCCGCCGATGGTGTCGTGATAGCCCACGGTGTCCTCGGCCACCGTCATCAGGACGTCGCCGAGATCGGAATAGAGCCTGAATCCCGCACCGACATAGATCGACCGGTTGAGCTTGATCGTGTTCGCGGCGTTGTAGCGGTTGGCGTGGTTCTGGGCGTCGTAGACCAGGAAATCGACCGCCTGCTGTCCCTCGAGGTCGATGATGCGGAGATGATCGCCCGCGCGGACCACGCGGGAATAGGGGCCCGGCTCCAGCACGCGGTCGCTCAAGGTCGTGCCCGGGAACTGCAGCGCGCGGCCGAGCTTCGCGTTGCCGACGCGGGCCTTCACCTCCGCCATGCGCTTCATCGACTGCGCGCGCTTTTCCGCGGCGACGGCGCGCGAGCGCTCGGCGCGCTCTTCATCGGTCACGCCGGGGCCCTCCAGCACGATCCCTGCCATGACGAGGCCTCCCACTCTGTCGATCCCGCCTTCGAGCCTAAGGTCTCGAAGGCGGGATCGCAACAGGCCGCCCCGGAGCGACGATCCTTGCGCGGCGGAGCGGCCCGCGCTCCGATCGAGCCGCCAGTCGCAATTTTCACCACCATCCGAAAGCCGCCGGATGAGCCATGCCGAGCAAGCCTGCGGCGAGCGCGTCACAGCGCGTTGCGATCGAGAGGGCGCGGCTTCCCGAATCGCTCCTCGGACACCGACAAGCGGACAAAACAGCGAAAAGATCTCCCAATCGCTCGGGATCGGCAGGGGCCTTGTGTCTGACGGGCTGCGGTAGAGGGCTTGAATCGCCGCTCGCGCCCACGGGAGCCGAGGTCACAAGCTGTGACATCTCTCACAAGGCATTGTGGTTCGCCCGGGCAGAATTACGTTGTTGGGGCAGGTACATTGTCGCCATGGTTGAGAAGCAACCGCTGGGGCAAGAAATGCCGCTCGTCGAGCCCATATCGACACGAAAACGCGACGCGATCGATTTCGTATTGCGCGAGGGGCAGCTCGAGATTCGCTGCTCCGTCTCCTACGACGCGCTACGGCGGCAAGCGGGTGTCGCGGAGATGAACGGCGAGCGCGCGCGCCGGCTGTTCAATTGGTATCGCGACAAGCTCGAGCGCATCGCGCTCGCTCGCTATGCCGCAGGCGATTTTCACGAGGGCATCGTTAACATCGATCCCGACGATATCGCAGTGCCGGCGGGCTGATACATCCGGTCAAATCGAGCAAGAAGCCGCGCCGGAGGCCATCGCTCCGCGCCTCGAACGAAGCTCGCGGCATTGCGTGGAGAGCGGCCGCATTTTTCCGATTCGCAGCCGCGCCGCGGCGTGAGGCAGTTCACACGCTCTTCCTCGATGCCTCTGCTCTAATGGCTCGCGCTCCTGTCGGAGGTGAGTTCGGCATCGAAGGAGAAGCATCATGAAAGCCTCATCCAACCCGATTTCAACGCGGCGCATCAATCTGCTCGAGCTGGCGACGGCGCTTCTGCTGAGCGTGCCCACTGCTCACGCTCAGACCGCGCCGGTCACGGTCGAGCCGGCGAAGGTCGATGCCTCGCAGGCGATCGGAGCGGCCGTCGACGGCACCGGCCCCGGAAGCCATGCTGCCGTCGGCGCGAGCAATTCGGCGGCGGCCGCGAATCCTGCGGGTGCCTCCGGGCCCGAGGCGGCATCGGCGCAGGCCCCGAATCCCAAATCCGCGATGTCCGGCGAGCCGCCGCCGTGGCATCCGCTGACGGATTTCTGATCTCGCGTTGATTGGCGATCGCGGACGGGCGTCGTCCTTTCTCCCACCGCCGGCGGTCCCTGAACTGGCGCCACGCGGCGAGCCTCTGGACTTATGACGGTCGCGCACTACGGTCGTTGCTGATGGCGACACGGGTCCCGCATTCGATCGTCGCCGGGGGCCACCATGGGGCAGATCGCGACGAGAAGCCTCGCAGCTCTCATCCTCCTTTACGGGGCGCCGGCCTCGGCGACCGACTATAGCGAGCCGCTCACTCCGCAGCAGGAAGATTTCAAGGCGAGATTCCTCGCGCGCGACGAGATCTGCAGAAAAGAGAGCATGGAGAAATTCGGCCTTTCCGAGGCGCGCGCCGAGGCATTCTGCGCCTGCGAGATCGACGTGATCGCGCGCAACTCGAACCTGAAGGATCTCGCGAGCTTCACTAAGGCGGCCATCGGGACCGAGGGGGAGCGGGCCGAGAATACCGCCCGCGCGCAATACCTGCTCGAGCAGTTGCTCCCCGAGCGCAAACGAGTATGCGGCTATTGAGCGGCACTCGAGGAAAGCCGGTCGCGCCATCGCTCGGAACCCGCCTCTCGTACCCCCGGAGAGCGATGAGCGGGCTTGGCGTCCGTTGACGGCATCGGAAATGGGACGCTAGGCTGAGCGGAGCGGGCATCAGACATGGTGCGGACGTCGCGAGATCGACGCGAATGGCCTCGTCCAGACATGCATTCGCTGGCCGGCGAAGGTGAATAGGGCACCGGTCAGGCTGCCAGCCGTCCCCGATCTCTCGGCCGGCATCGGCTTCTTTTTCGTTCTTTCCGAGCGGCCGCCGGTTTACGTGGTCTCCTCGGGCCAGACGCTGCGACGCGGCGTCGGCTTGGCGCTCGGGCATGCCGAGGGACGGGCCTGTCACATCCTCGCGCGCCCGAGCTGGAACCTGCCCGACATTGCTCCGGGGATCGTGGAGGTGGACGGGTGGCTTCGTCGCGAGCATCCGGGGGCGAGACTGATCTCGATGGCGCCCACCCTGCTCCTCGCGAAGTTCATGGCGAGTCTCGGCGTCGATGCGTTCTGGGCGCACAATTTGGCCTTCGTGGACGAGCACATCTTCTATCCCGAGCGCGGCGCCCCAAAGCTCTACGACGCCGTTCACAACGCCCAGACCGGATCCTTCAAGCGGCACGAGCTCGCCTACGGAGTGCCCAATCTGGCGCTGATCGCCTATGACGAGACCGGGCGCGACGGGGCGGTGGGCGAGCTCGCGCGCCGCTATCGAAGCCTGAGCTATGCGAACTACTCCGAACAGGATGGGTTTCTGAGCCTCGACGGCGACGCCATTCGCCTCGTCCTCAATCGGGCGCGGTGCGGCCTCGCCTTGTCCGCGGTTGAAGGCCCCAACAACGCCTCGATGGAGTATTTCCTCTGCGGCTTGCCCCTGGTAACCACGCCGGCTCTCGGCGGCCGCGAGGCGATGTACGATCCCCGCCACGTGACCATCGTCGAGCCGCGGCCCGAGGCCGTGGAGGCGGCCGTCGCCGCTTATCGGGAGCGCGCGCCGGACCCGATGGAGATACGCGCCAGCGCCCTCGCCAAGGCCCGGGAGCACCGGGCGCGCCTCATCGGCTGGCTCTCGAGTCTCGCGGGCGAGGATCTCTTTCGATTGGCCGACGAGAATCTCTGGCTGCCGCAATTCCGCGACAAGCTCCGGCGGACCTGGCGCATCGAGCGGCGGGCGGACGGGGCGTTCGTGGGGCATCCGGTTCCGGGCTGGGCGCAACCCCATCTCTGATTCGCAAAACCGGAGCCGATCGAAAACCCGCCCGCAGAATGTAGCGACCATGGAACCGCATCGTGAGCCACGGCAGGCCTTTCTCGGCTCGGTCAGGAGCCTGGCGGGAGTGCCGATTTACGTGGACCTCAGGGATGAGAGGGCGCGGCGCCTGATCGCAAGCGGAGGAAACTTCAATCCGCCGGCGCTTGCGATGTGGCACGGGCTGCTCGGCGAGGATGACTGGACGGAGGTCATCGACGTCGGCGCCAACTACGGCGAGATGCTCGCGAATGGCGGACTGCCGCGCGGCGCCCGGATCCTTGCTGTCGAGCCCAATCCGCGCATCGTTTCGTTCCTGCGGAAGACGCTGTCGAGCCTCGAGGGCGCGAGACTCCTGGAAATCGCGCTTTCGGATCGCGAGGGACATGCGGAATTCCTCGTCGATCGCGCCTGGTCGGGCCTCTCCCGCATCGTCGCCGACGGCTCCGGCGGCACGACGGTGCCGACGACGACCCTCGGCAGGCTGCTGACCGCGGCGGGCATGCCGCTCCGGGATATGCGCGCCGTCGTCAAGATCGACGTGGAGGGGCATGAGGTGAGCGTCCTCTCGGGGGCGCTCGAGGCATTGCCGACGCTCCGCAATTTCGCCGCCCTCATCGAGACCGCGCACCTGTCGGAGCGGGAGCGGAGCTGGATCGCCCGCTATTTCGACGTGTTCGGCTTCGATCTCCGCGCGAGGCGCTTGATGAGGACCGATCGCTTCGATCGGGAGGCCATGAAGTCCGCATCGCTCTACGACCAGGACGTCGTGATCCGCAGAAAGCAGCGGTCTTAGCGGCCTTCCGTTCCCGCGGAAAATCGCGAAACCGCCCCCTCACTTGATCGGAGGCGAGGGACGCCCCACATTGGGGCCTGCCCCACCCGAAAGGCCTCCATGTCCCAAGAACGCGATCAATCCTGGCACGGCACGACGATCCTGTGCCTGCGCAAGGACGGCAAGGTCGTGATCGCCGGAGACGGCCAGGTCTCCTTCGGCCAGACTGTGCTCAAGTCGAACGCCAAGAAGCTCCGGCGGCTCGGCAACGGCAGCGTGCTCGCGGGCTTTGCGGGCGCGACCGCCGACGCGCTGACGCTCTTCGAGCGCCTGGAGGCGAAGCTCGAGCAGCATCCGGGCCATCTCTCGCGCGCCTGCGTCGAGCTCGCGAAGGACTGGCGCACCGACCGCTATCTCCGCCGCCTCGAGGCGATGATGGCGGTCGCGGACAAGTCGGTGTCGCTCATCCTCTCCGGGAACGGCGACGTGCTCGAGCCCGAGGACGGCATCATCGGCATCGGCTCCGGCGGCTCCTATGCGCTCGCCGCCGCGCGCGCCCTCATCGACCTCCCCGGCCTCGACGCCGAGGCGGTCGCACGGAAGGCGATGGCGATCGCCGCCAAGATCTGCATCTACACCAACGAGAGCATCACCTTAGACAGCCTATGAGCTCCTCCTTCTCTCCCCGCGAGATCGTCTCCGAGCTCGACCGTCACATCGTCGGGCAAGGCGACGCCAAGCGCGCGGTCGCGATCGCGCTGCGCAACCGCTGGCGCCGCCAGCAGCTCCCCGCGGAGCTTCGCGAGGAGGTGCTGCCCAAGAACATCCTCATGATCGGCCCCACGGGCATCGGCAAGACCGAGATCGCGCGGCGCCTCGCCCGCCTCGCGCAGGCGCCCTTCCTCAAGGTCGAGGCGACGAAGTTCACGGAAGTGGGCTATGTCGGCCGCGACGTCGAGCAGATCGCGCGCGACCTCCTGGAGATCTCGCTCGCGATGACGCGGGAGCGGCTCCGCAAGGAAGTGGCCTCGCGCGCGGAGCTCGCGGCGGAGGAGCGCGTGATCGACGCGCTCGTCGGCAACAACGCCTCGCAGGAGACGCGGCAAAAATTTCGGAAGCTCCTGCGCGAGGGCAAGCTCGACGACAAGGAGATCGAGATCCAGGTGCAGGACAGCGGCGGCATGCCGACCTTCGAGATCCCCGGAATGCCCGGGGCGCAGATGGGCATGATCAACATCGGCGACGTCCTCGGCAAAGCCTTCGGCGGCCGCACCAAGCCGCGCAAGCTCACGGTCGCCGAGAGCCATCGAGTCCTCATCGAGGAGGAAAGCGACAAGCTCCTCGACCAGGAGAAGGTGACGAAGGAGGCGATCGCCGCGGTCGAGCAGAACGGCATCGTCTTCATCGACGAGATCGACAAGATCTGCGCCCGGAGCGAGCGCTTGGGCGCGGACGTGAGCCGCGAGGGCGTGCAGCGGGACCTGCTGCCGCTCATCGAGGGGACGACGGTGCCGACGAAGCACGGGCCCGTGAAGACGGACCACATCCTCTTCATCGCCTCGGGCGCCTTCCACTTGGCGAAGCCCTCGGACCTCCTCCCGGAGCTCCAGGGGCGCCTCCCCATCCGCGTCGAGCTCAAGCCGCTGACGCGCGACGACTTCCGCCGCATCCTGACGGAGCCCGAGGCGAGCCTCATCAAGCAGTACAAGGCGCTGATCCAGACCGAGGGCGTCACCCTCGACTTCACGGAGGACGCGATCGAGGAGATCGCGGGCCTCGCCGAGGAGATCAACACCTCCGTCGAGAACATCGGCGCCCGCCGCCTCCACACGGTGCTGGAGAAGCTGCTGGAGGAGGTGAGCTTCACCGCCTCCGACCAGCCCAAGGGGGCGGCCATCAAGATCGACCGCGACTACGTCAACACGCGCGTCGCGCCCCTCGCGCGGAACGCGGATTTGTCGAAGTTCATTCTCTAGCGCCGATGCCCCTCTCGCCGCTCGCGCGCCTCAGAAGGATTTGCCTCGCGCTTCCGGAGGCGGAGGAGCGGGAGACGTGGGAGCTCCCGACCTTCCGCGTGCGCGACAGGATCTTCGCGATGTACGTCGACGACGAGGACGACCGTCCGGGCATCTGGTGCAAGGCGCCGCCGGGCAGCCAGACGATCCTCACCGAAGCCGATCCCGCGCGGTTTTTCGTTCCGCCCTATGTCGGCCACAAGGGCTGGATCGGCATGCGCCTCGACCGCCGCGTCAAATGGCCGGAGGTCGATGTGGTGGTGCGGCGGAGCTACATGCTCACGGCCCCGAAGCGGCTGCTGCGGGGAATGGAGTAGATCCTTCCCGTCCGTGCGCTCGGTATGTGGCCATGCTCCGGTAAAGCGAGGCTTCCCGATTTCGGTTATTTCGGATATTGCGTTTGTTGCGTTTATAGACTATATCCGGCGTCATCACGATGACCCGATCCGCGGAGGAGGCCGATATGAATGCCCTGCTCGACAGGCCCGAGACGGTTGTGCCGAGCGAAGCCGACCGAAAGCTCGCCACTGAATCGAGCCGCATTCTTTCGAGGCGGCACGCGGAAGCCGAACTTCGCATCCGTCTCGACAATGGCGATGTGCTGACGCTTCCGCGCGCCGCGGCGCGGCTGCTTTCGCATCTGTTGACGGAAATGTCGCACGGAAACGCGGTGACGCTGATACCCGTCCATGCCGAGCTGACCACCCAGGAGGCCGCCGACTATCTCAATGTGTCGCGTCCGTTCTTGGTGAGTTTGCTCGAGCGCAAGTCCATCCCCTTCCGAAAGGTGGGCACTCACCGGCGCATACGGTTTCACGATCTGCAGGAATACAAGCGGCGCATCGATCGCGAGCGCGGCGCGGCACTCGACGAGCTCACGGAGCAAGCCCAGAAGCTGAAAATGGGCTATTGAGTGGCACGCTTCACGGTCGTCTACGATGCGTGCGTTCTCTATCCAGCGCCGTTGCGCGATCTGCTTTTGCAGCTCGCGACGGCAAATCTTTTCCGGGCAAAGTGGACGGGCGCGATCCATGATGAATGGATCCGGAATCTCTTGGCCGCGCGGCCGGATCTCGATCCAGCGACACTGGCACGCACGCGCGAGCTAATGGATAAGGCGGTTCCCGACAGTCTGGTGACCGGGTATGAATACCTCATCCCCACGATCGAGCTTCCCGACCCGAACGATCGTCACGTCGTTGCGGCAGCGATTCACGCTCGAGCGGACGCCATCGTGACGTCCAACTTGCTTGATTTCCCGAATGGCTCCTTGGCGCCTTATAATTTGGAAGCAATC
>DATKNV010000071.1:0-2143 GCA_035541215.1 Allostellaceae bacterium
ACGGCCGTGGCGCTTGCCGGCCCAGCCAAGGACCCGCGTCGCCACCCCCGTCAGCGCGTGGTAGAGCGCGGGCCGCCGCGCAAAGAAGGCCCAGAGCGAGAGACCCGTGCGATAGGCCGCGGGCGAGAGCTTCTTCTCGTACTCGCGCTCGCGCCAATGCCGCATCATCTTCGGCAGCGGGATCTTCATGGGACAGACGCTCTCGCAGCGCCCGCAGAAGGTGGAGGCGTTCGGGAGATTGCCGGCCTCCTCGACGCCGATCAGGCTCGGCGTCAGCACCGAGCCCATCGGCCCCGGATAGACCCAGCCATAGGCGTGGCCGCCGACCGCGGAGTAGACGGGGCAATGATTGAGACAGGCGCTGCAGCGGATGCAGCGCAGCATGTCCTGGAACTCGGTCCCGAGCATGGCGCTTCGGCCGTTGTCGAGCAGCACCACGTGGTACTCGCCGGGCCCGTCCGTGTCCTCGCTCCGGCGCGGGCCGGTCGAGAAGGTCGTGTAGGTCGAGAACTCCTGGCCCGTCGCGGAGCGCGCGAGAAGGCGGAGGATCGTCGCGGTGTCCTCGAGCGTCGGCACGACTTTCTCGAGGCTCGCGAGCACGATGTGCGCCTTGGGAATGGTCTGCGTGAGGTCGCCGTTCCCCTCGTTGGTGACGATGACGCTGGAGCCTGTCTCCGCGATGAGGAAATTGGCGCCGGTGATGCCGACGTCGGCCGCGAGGAATTTCTGGCGCAGCACCGCGCGCGCCTCGTCGCACATCTGGCGTGCATCCTCGAGCGAGCGCTTGGGGTCGAGCTCCTTGTGGCTCGCGCGGAAGGTCTCGGCGACCTGCTCCTTCACGAGATGGACGGCGGGCGCGATGATGTGGCTCGGCGGCTCCTTGCGGAGCTGGATGATGTATTCCCCGAGATCGGTCTCGACCGGCGTAATGCCGTTCGCCTCGAGATAGTCGTTGATCTCGATCTCCTCGCCGATCATCGATTTGCCCTTGGTGACGGTCTTGGCGCCGAGCCGGCGACATATCTGCAGGATCGTCTCGCGCGCTTCCGCGGGGGTGCGGCACCAGTGCACGTGACCGCCGCGCTCCATCACCTTCGCCTCGAAACGCTCGAGGTAGAAGTCGAGATTGGCGAGGGTGTGGTTCTTGATCGCGCGGCCGGCCTCGCGCAGCGCCTCGAATTCCGGGAGCTTCGCCACTACCTCGGCGCGCTTCACCTGGAAGCCCCGCTTCACGATGCCGAGCGCCTTTTGGAGCGTCTCGTCGACGAGCGCCTCGTGCACGTTCGCCTTGAAGGCGCGGCTCGTGGCGTGCATCAGCGCTTCTCCCCGGAGGCGCCGATCGGTGCTACGTCGCCGGTCATGTCCGCGAGCACCTCTGCTACATGGCGCACGCGAACGGGCGAGCCTTGGCGCTGCAGCTTGCCCGCCATGTTGAGGAGGCAGCCCATGTCGCCCGCAAGCAAGGTGTCGGCGCCGGTCGCGGCGATCTCGGCGGTCTTCTCCCGCACCATCTTGTCGGAGATTTCCGGATACTTGATGCAGAAGGTGCCGCCGAAGCCGCAGCAGATCTCCGCTCCCGGCATCTCCTTGAGCGAGAGGCCCGCGACCGAGCGCAGGAGCCAGCGCGGCTGCGTCTTGACGCCGAGCTCGCGCAGGCCCGAGCAGCTGTCGTGGTAGGTGGCGGCGCCGTCGTAGCGCGCCTTCACCTCGTTCATGCCGCGGACGTCCACCAGGAACGAGACGAGCTCGTAGCTGCGCATCGCGAGCTGCTGCGCGCGCTGGAACCAGGCGGGCTCCTCCGCGAGCATCTCGGGATAGTGCAGGCGGATCTGCCCCGCGCAGGAGCCCGAGGGCGCCACGAGATAGTCGAAGCCCTCGAAGGCCGCGATCACCTGCTTTGCGAGCGCCTTCGCGTCCTCCTTGTCGCCGGAGTTATAGGCGGGCTGGCCGCAGCAGGTCTGGAGCCGCGGCACCTCGACCGTGCAGCCCGCCGCCTCCAAGAGCTTCACCGCCGCGAATCCCACCGTGGGCCGGAAGAGATCGACGAGGCAGGTGACGAAGAGGCCGACACGCACGGGCTGCTCTGACATCGCCCAGCATCTCCAGAAAAGCGCGGGAACCAACTGAGAATGAACGCGCTAGA